>JAJPHJ010000023.1 GCA_021325335.1 Pseudomonadota bacterium
CTCGCATTCATAACGCGCACTCTTTCGCGCGGCGCAACTCAAGCAAGAGCTCTCACCCACACGGACGTCACTTTCACGGATGAACGCTGTGCCCGGGGAGACACGTGGAGAAAAAGCAGCTGCTCAGAAGACGCCCCTTCTTGTTCCTGCTCGCCTGCCTCACCGGCGCGACCGTCGCGTTCGGCATGCGCAGCGAGCCCTCGGCTGCGCGGCCGCTTTTCGGCGCTTCGCTGGAGCGCTATCGCACGACGCTCTTCGCGGATTCATCGCTTTTCCAAACCATCGTCCGAGGCCGCGAAATGGACCGCGATGTGCGTTCGCGATCGAGCGTGACGTTCACCAATCCGCGTTTGCTTGTGAGCACGCCGAAGACTGACGCATCCCCGCTTGAGAACAACATGGAAGGCTTGTCGGTGCAAACGCGATTCGTCACGCAGCGGCTTGTGACGACTGCGACGCCCATCGTGCGCTTCGCCACGGGAATGCGCCCAGGGACCCGAGAGGTCGTGCGCAGGGGCATGCCCCGCGTCGTCGCTTTGACCGAACGCGTCACGCAGTGGAATTCAGTGATCGTCGATCGTCAAATCGTCAATCGTGCGCTGCTGCAGCGCGGTCAACCCGCGGTCGTCGTCGCGGCGCCGCCTCGCAGCGTCTCCGAAGCAATGGCCCTCACGGGCTCGCGAAAACTGGTCGCCGTCTATTCGATGATGGCGACCGCGTACACCGCGGGCTCGGCGCAAGCCGTACCCACCGGACGAACGGCAACCGGATTGCCGGCGCGCTACGGCGTGGTGGCAGTTGACCCGCGCGTCATTCCGCTCGGCTCTCGCCTCTACATCGAAGGATATGGAACTGCAGTTGCCGCCGACACGGGAGGGGCGATTGTAGGCAATCGTATCGATCTGTGCATGGACTCGTACCAAGCCGCCATCAGCTTCGGGCGACAACCAGTGAAAGTGTACGTGCTCAGGAACAAGTAGCGCCGCGTCGAACGGCCCTGCATGCAGGGCTCGGCAAATGGTGGCACGTCGCCGAAACAACTCCTTCAAGCGCGGCACTTGCGGCCGCGCAAACGTTTCGGGCAGAACTTTCTCACCGATCCGCACGTAGCCGCGCGCATTGCCGCGGCGATTCCGCCGGAGAGTTACGTATTCGAAATCGGCGGAGGCACGGGAGCCCTCACCGCCGCGCTGATCGACCGCGTCGCATCGGTCACCGCGATTGAGATCGATCGAGATCTGTGTATCCTGCTGGCCGAACGCTTCGCAGCGGCTGGCGATCGCCTGCGCGTCGTATCGGGCGACGTCCTCACCTTCGACATTGAGGCTGACCTGCGCGCGCATACGGCCCCGCGGGCGATCGCAGGCAACCTCCCCTATTACATCACGACGCCGATCCTCGAGCGGATTCTCGCTGCAGCGGACTTGTGGGAAACGGCCATCCTCATGGTGCAGCGCGAGTACGCTCGGCGGCTGCTCGCGCAGCCGGGCAGCGCCGACTACGGGAGCCTTTCGGTGTTCGCGGCTCTCTTCGCCCGTGCTGAAAAGCTCTTCGAGGTCGGAGCGGGGGGATTCTACCCGATGCCCGAGGTGTCGTCAACGGTCATCCGTCTGACGCCTATGCACAGCGGCCGAGACCGCGACCCGGGCTTCCTGCTCTGGCTCATCCGCGCGGCATTCGCCCACCGTCGTAAGACCTTTGTCAACAGCCTGCTCGCCGCACTGCGAGGGGCAGAGCATCCCACAAGAAAAGACCTCGAATCCGCGCTGACGTGCAACGGTCTGGATCCGAACGTGCGCGCTGAGCGTCTGGCGCTTGCGGACTTCGAGCGCGTTGCCGATACTTTAGAAGCACAGGGCCTAATGGAGAGACAGTGGACGACACGATCGACAAGATAACTCCGACTGCTGTGCCGCTGCCGGCTCCGGCGTTTCCGGGCAAGCGTTGGAACGGCTGGCTCTTGCTCCTCGTCGGCGTCGTCGGCATCTTCGCGTTCTTTGCGATGCAGACGATCGTCTTCGCCGTCGTCTTTTTCCGCGCTCACCCCGCGGCTTTGATCGTTGGCGTGTCGAGCGGCGCGCTCAGCCAGACTGCCATGATCGACCTGCTGAGCGCAAAGAACCTTTGGTACATCTCCGTAAGCTCGGAGATCGTGCTCGCAGTGGTGACGCTCGTGCTCGCTCGCTTTGTTTTAGGCGCCAGCGCCCGCAACCTCGGTTTGGGCAAGTTCCCCGCACTCGGCTGGATCGTGTTCGGCGTCATCGCGGGCGCCGGGCTCTTTCTCGCGAGCGGCATCGTAGAGAAGGCGCAAACGCTCGTCTTTGGGCCACAGCCCCCGCAATTCCAGGCGCTCGTCTTGCTCAAGCACCACGGCGCCAAAGACTTCTTGCTCGACCTCATGTCCGTCTCCATCGCCGCGCCGTTCGCCGAGGAGACCTTCTTTCGCGGGCTCATCTTCACCGGACTTTCGCAGCGCATTCCGATCGTGTGGGCGGCCGTCATCAGCGCGGCGGTGTTCGGTCTCGCGCATTTCGAGAAATTCTCGCTCTTGCCGATCTTCGTCATCGGCCTCGGCCTGGCGTACGTCTACTACAAGACGAAGTCCCTATGGGCGAGCATGTTCGCTCATGCGACGGTGAACAGCATCTCGCTTATCGTCGCCTATCTCTTTCCGCAACTAGTGAAGTAGCCGGGCCACCGCAAACGCATACCCGAGGTAGCACAAACCGGCCAGCAGGAACGGTGTTGGCTCTAGCCGCCTGCGGGCAAGCGTCCACACGACGACGAGGCCAACCGCGGCGAGCGCCGCTCCTCCGGCAGCACGCGCGCTCGGCTGGAGCGCCCAGGGCGTGGCGAGCAGGGCGATGGAGCAGGCGATCGAGGTTTGAAACATCATGGCACCCAGCACGTTTGCCACCGCCAGGGCGTCCTCGCGCCGGCGCATCCACATGACGACGTTGCTTGCTTCGGGAAGCTCGGTTGCGATGGGGCTCAAGAATAAAGAGACGAGGAGCGGGGCCAATCCGAAATCCGTGGCTGCCTGGCCGAGCGTCAAAACGAACCAGCGTGATGCGAAGACCGTCACGAGCAACGCGATTCCCAGTTGCACCGCGATCAAGGCGAGCGGTGGATCGGCCGAACGCGGCGCGAGGCGCAGGCGTGGAGGCGACGGCTCGGATTCCAACTGCTCTCTTCGCAGGTGGTAGATGAGATACCATGCGTAGACTACGAGCAAGACGATCGCGATACCGACGTGCATGCGGTCGCTGCGCACAAAGGACGCTCCGAGAGCCAGCGCAAATGTGCCCAAGAACAGCGACATGCCGAACAGCGTGGGGCCGAGCGGCGCATGCAGAGCGCCCGCGCCGCCCCGCGATCGTCCAACAGCGATCGCGCCGATGAGACAGAACACGACCGTGCCCAACATGAGCGGCGCTCCTAGGACGGCACCGATTCCGATCGCTTGGCTGCGCGGGTCGCGCAATACGAGCAGCGCGATGATCGCGACGATGCTTTCGGGCAGCGACGATCCGATCGCGGCCACGATCGCGCCGGCGGCGCTGCGCGTCAGGTTGAGTTTCGCACCGAGCCACTCGACCGCATTGGTGAACGCATCGCTGGCTACGAGCACGAGCAGCACGGTGGCCGCCAATGCGAGGACGAGCACCGGGGCGGCTTTTCCCGCGCTTTTGTGCTTCCCTCTCCCTTGCGACTCATGCGCCTAGCCGTAGACGCGGCCAACCTGCTGCACGATCGGCGTGGCATCGGCCGATATGCCAGAGCGCTGCTGAGAGATTTCTACCGTCGCCCAGACGACGAAGTGCAGGTGACGCTTCTCGTTCCCCACGCGTGGCCGAGGCTCGTGCGCGCAAGGCTGAGCAAGGCGCTGGGCGGGATGCCTGTCGTGCTGCATCGGCGCAGGGACGTCACGCAGCTGCACCCCGACCTTGTTTGGTATCCGTGGAACGGCATGACCTGGGTGACGCCCTTTCCAAGCGTCGCGACCGTTCACGACGTGTGGCCTTTTGCAGCGCCCGCGGAAGATCTGCGCAAGCGGCGCAACGAGCAACTCCCCTTTCGCACCACCGCGGCACGAGCGGCCGCGATCATCACCGATTCAGCGTTCTCGCGCGCGGAGATCGTCAAACACCTCGATGTGCGCCCGGAGCTGGTTCGCGTGGTCCATCTCGGCACCGAGAGCGCTTTTCCTCGTGAGGATAAGCGCTCGAAACTCCAGGCGCCATTGCTCCTCGACGGCGCCTCTCGCTACGTGCTTTTCGTGGGTGAGAGCGAGCCGCGTAAAGATCTCGCCACGCTGCAAGCGGCCATGCTCCAGCTGCCCGATGCTCTGCGCATGACGACCGGCTTGGTGATCGCCGGGAGGCCGGGCCCCGGACTTGCAGCGCGCGGCCGCCTGCGGGCCACGCGGCGGGAAGGCAAAGCGACGCACGTGCTTTGCTTCGAACGCGTTGCGTCCGTTCCCACGCTCGTGACCGGCGAGGTGGGCGACCCCATGCTGCAGGCGCTCTACGCCGGTGCTTCTGCGCTCGCGTTTCCGTCGCGTTACGAAGGTTTCGGACTGCCGGTGCTCGAGGCCATGGCGCATGGCATCCCGGTGGTCGCGGCCGACGCAGCAAGCGTACCGGAAGTGGCGGAGGACGCGGCTTTATATTTCGCTCCGGGCGATGCGGGTGGTCTCGCGGGCGCGCTGGCGCGCGTCATGACGGACGTCGGGCTTGCGGCGCAGCTGCGCGCGGCCGGTATCGCTCGGGCCGCACAGATGAGCTGGGATCTGTGCGCCGATCAGACGCTTCGGATATTCCGAGAGGTCGTGGACAAGGGTCGCAAATAAATTTGCGACTGCTACATTACAAAACGGTAGGTTATGTGTCGGCGCTGATGTCTTGGCCGAGGTGAAGCTGGCTGATCATGTCCTGCCCGCGAGCGGGTCGCAGCGCCACCGCCGCGATCGCGCCGCAGATGACTCCTCCGACATGTCCTGCGTTGGAGATCCCCGGCGTGAAGAATCCGTACCCAAGCGTGAGGATGATCGGAATCGCCGCTGCTTGGAAAAGCTCGCGCCGCAACGACGGCAGCTTGAACGCGAGTATGGCCATGGCCCCGAACACGCCCATAATGGCACCGGACCCTCCGGCCGTCACGTCGTTCGTACCGATCGTCCACAGATACGCAGCGACTCCGCCCCCGACCAGCGCGACGGTGTAGACGACCGCGTAGCGCGCCGAGCCATAGACGTATTCGACAAAGACTCCAGCCTGGAACAGCGCATACGAATTGAACAAGATGTGCGCGAAGTTGAAGTGCAAGAACCCGTACGTGATGAGGCGCCACCACTGACCTGCCACGACTTCGCTCGGGATGATCGCACCCGCCAACATGAAGGGTCCAAGCGACGCTCCATGACGAGACAGCTGGTCCAAGAGGAAGACCATCCAGTAGATGAAGAGCATCGCCGTCGTGAAGGGCGCGCCGCGCGGGCTCATGCCAAAGCCTCACGTATGCCGGCGCAAAGCAGCGGGATCATGATCTCGTGGTGGCCGGTGAACATGTAGCCCTTCCCTCCACCGAGGTGCGGCCGGGTCACCACGTTTTGTCGCGGACGATAATGGCGAATGAAATCGAAATCCGCCGTCACGAAGGTCCCGCGATAACCGAGATTGCGCGCCACCGAAAGCGCTTTGAGGAACGTTTCGGGCATGATCACGCTCGAGCCGAAGTTGAGATAGACGCCGCCATCGGTCAAACCCGCGACGACCTCGCAGAACCGCCGAAAATCGAGCAGCGTGGCGGCGCCAAGGGTCGCCCCATCGGCTTGCGGATGCATGTGCACGATGTCTGTGCCGATAGCCACGTGCACTGTTACGGGAATGTCGAGCAGCGCTCCCTGAGCCAAGACGGAAACTGCGGTGTTCGCGCCGGTGCGCTTCACGAGCGCGTCCCCCAGACTGCGCCCGAGCCCGACGACCGGTCCCTGCGCGTTGATCGCGCCCAAGATGAAGTCTGCGGTCTCGCCGGACATCCCAAACGAGCCATCCCGCAGCGCCGCATCCACGTCTTCGGAGGTCTTGCCTACAAGCGCCAGCTCGACGTCGTGGATGCAAATCGAACCGTTGCCGGCCACCGCGTTGATCACGCCCGAGCGCATGAGATCGACGAGCAGCGGCGCAAGACCGGTCTTGATGACGTGACCGCCGATGCCGACCGCGATGATCTTACCGGCCCGATGTGCCGTCGCGATGTCAGCGACGAGCGAGCGCAGGTCCTGTGCCGCAAGTATGTCGGGCAGTCCGCGCCAGAACTCGGCAAAGGACTCGCCGGCGTGTGGAGGCGACCCCAGCGCGTCCGCGTTTACCTTCGAAGGCCGCTGCGCGAGAGCCGTCAGATGAAGCTTATCGAATTCCAGGTGCGGGATGTGCTTGGCGCTCACCGGCTATCACGAACCTCCCGTGGAGCCCAGGTAGCGCTCGATGAGCGTGGCGAACGCCGTCCGAAACGCCTCAGGCGAAAAACGCTGGGCGTGCGCGCGAAGACGTTGCGGATCGAACTGCATCGTCTCCAGCGCCTGCAGAGCCTGTGCTAAACTTCGAGCGTTCGGCTCGCGGAAGAACAGCCCGGTCGCGCCTTCCACGACGGTTTCAAGCGCCCCTCCGGCTGCGAACGCCACGGTCGGACGCCCGGCGGCCGCCGCTTCCAACGGAACGAGCCCGAAATCTTCGACGCCGGCGACGACGAGCGCGCGCGCGGTCGCCAAGAGGTGCCTGCGGCGCGCGTCATCCACGAAGCCCGCAAATTCGATCGTCGGACCCGCGAGCCGTCGCAGGCGCGCCTCGTCCGGCCCCGTGCCTGCGATGACGAGACGCTTGCCGAACTCGTTGCACGCCTCGATGGCCAGCGCGACGCGTTTGTACGGCAATAGGCGCGACATGACGAGAAAGAAATCCTCACAAGACAGGTATTGATCGAAACCACCGACCAGCGCGGGGCAATGGATCACGTCGCTCGGACGTCCGTAGATGCTGGCCACGCGCTGCTGCACGTTGTGCGAATTTGCGACGAGAACGGTCGGTCGTTGTGCGGCTTGCCAGTCCCAGCGTCGCAGCCATGGCCGCATGGCCGCGAGCGCTGGCCGCGCCCACACGGGCGTCATGTCGTCGACGTATTCCTGTGGATACCACAAAAAACGCGTGGGCGTGTGGATGTAACAGACGTGCAGGGCGTCGCGCCGGGCGCGCGCGCCTTTGGCGAAGGACGTGGTTGACGAGACCACAAGATCGAAGCCGTCGAGGTCGAGCGTGTCGAAGGCGCGTGGATAGAAAGGAAGCAACGCGCGAAAATCTTTGGTCACGCCATACCAGCGCTGCAGGTATGTCGTGCGCACGTCGATGCCGTCGAAGGCGCCGTCGAACGGTTTGGGATCGTAAATGGACGTGAAGAGCGGAGCTCGCGGATACAGCTTGTGCAGCTCGAGCAGCACGCGCTCGGCGCCGCCGAACTGCGTCAGGTAGTCGTGGACAAACGCCACGCGCACGGTCGCGCTGCTATTGGTTTTGCGCGGGAAGGACGATCGCGATCGTCTCCTTGGTGAGGTATCGGCGTGCAACCCGTTGCACGTCTGGCGCCTTCACGGCGAGGATGCGCTGCGGCAGGCGATTCTCAAAGGCGAGACCTTCGGGTGACGACACCGACCGGCCCAGCAACCACGCCTGCCCAGCGAGCGTGGTGGCGCTCAGATAGTAATCGCCGAGGGCCGAGCGTTTGGCGTCATCGACGAGCGAGGCTGACAGCGTGTCGCCGCGCAGTCGGGCGATGCCGGTTTCGAGATCGCGCATCGATTGATCGAGATTCGAATCCGATCCGCCGAGGAAGACGATCATGCTGCCCGGGTTGGCATCGTACGCGTAATAGGCGCCCACGTAGTCGTCGGGCATGGGGGCGGCCGATGAAAATGCAAACGAGTCCACGCCGCCCGAACCGCCGAGCAGCGCTTCGATGACGAGCATCGTCGCAAAGTCCGACGAGTATTGGTCGGGAGCTTGGTAGGCAACTGCGACCCAAGGCGCAGCCACGCTGCGATGGGCCACGACCTGGTGCGTCCGATCGATCCGCTTGACCGTGGGCGCAGACGCAACGGCGCCGGAGGGCAGGGCGCCGAACTCTTTGGCGGCGGCATCGAGGATCGGCTGCGTGGCCGCGCCTTCGAGCGCGACGACCATTCCCGTTCCGCGATTGTATGCGGTCGCAAACGCGGCGACGTCAGCGCGGGTCAGCTTTTCGATGGTGAGCGGATCGCCTTGATCCGGGAGAGCAAAACCATTGCCGCTGTAGTTCACCTGACGCACCATCGCGTAAGCCACTTCGATCGGGTTTTGGCTCATCGACCGGGCGCTGCCCAGGGTCTTCACGCGCTGCAGCTCTGTCTGAGAGACATCTGGGCCGGCAAGCGCCATCCGCAGGTCGTGGACCAGGCGCGCGAAATCGTCGCTGCGGCATTCGAGATAGAACCGCGTGTCCAAAGGATCGAGCGTATACGATATCTCACCGCCCGTGCTTTCCACGGCGTCCGTGAGGCTCGTGTTGCCCTCGACCCGCGTCGCTAGCACGAGCGCGGCTGCGATGGCCGCGACGCCGGCTTTATTGGTCGGCTGTTGCGCGAGCCCGACCGGCACGCTGACCTGCGCGCCGATGAGCGGCAGATCGCTTTGCGGCTGGCTCGCGATGATGACTCCGTTTGCCAATCGCTGTGTCGAGGCCGGCGCGAAGGAGCGCAACGTCATGCTCGCCGGCGCTGCTCCGAGCAAGGCGACGGCGGCGAGCGCGGCGCAAGCGGAAAGAGAGCGTTTCATTTTGTGCTCCGCGGAAGGATGACGACGGCAGGGGTGCCGAGCAAATATTTTCTCGCAACCGAATAGACGAAGTCGGGCGTCAGGGATGACACTTGGGCGAAATAATCACCGCCAAGCGCCACGGTCGTCGCGCTGGGACTATATGCGAGCGCGCCTTGCGCATAGTACCATCCGTAGTTGTCGGCCAGCCCCTGGACGGACTGCATGTCGCGCAGAAGGTGGGTGATATAGGCGGCGCGGGCACGCTCGAACTCACCCTTGGACAATTGGTGACCGATGGAGGCCTGCAGCGCCGTGCGAATGGCCTGGGGCAGCGTCGCGATATCGAATTTCGTCCCCGAGGCTGTGAGGAAGAAAACGCCGGGATTACGCAACGTGATGAACTGCCCGTTGAAATCCGCGTCGCTGTCGATCGCTGCGATAGTTTTCGTCAGGGTGCCGCCGCTGGGGTCCGTGAGGTAGTCGGACAGGAAA
This sequence comes from Pseudomonadota bacterium, assembly GCA_021325335.1. Classification (GTDB taxonomy): domain Bacteria; phylum Vulcanimicrobiota; class Vulcanimicrobiia; order Eremiobacterales; family Eremiobacteraceae; genus JAJPHJ01. Next base: position 9,339 of record JAJPHJ010000023.1, read on the forward strand.
TCCATCGCGGTCGCCGCCCGCTCGTCCATGATGGGAGGTCCGATCCAAGCCATCCCTACGCCCGCAGTGCTGTTCTGCTCCTTGTGGATGGCGAACGGCGCGGCGCCATAGGATGCGACCGGCGAGGCGGGCATCGTTTGAGCGACGCTGTTCGTCCCAGGAAAAGCGCTCAGATGCCGCGTGACGTCCTGCTCGTCCACGTCGCCGACTGCGACGACCACTTCGTCCGCCGGCACGTACGCGCGACCGATGAATTTTGTAACGTCCCCGAGCGTCATATCGCGCAGGGCCTTTGGCGTGCCGTACGTGGAATCGCGCAAGGGGCCGCTCGCGAAGAGCTGGGAGAAAAGCACGTCGCGCAGCTCTTGATCGGCCACATCCCCGGCGGCCACTTGGCCGGCGGCCAAGCGCGTCCGCCCGGTGTCGAAGGCCGCTTGGTCGACGTAACCCTTGGCGATCGTTGCGCTGAGCTTATCGAGCAGCGCCGAGGCCGCGTACGACGGCGCGAGGATGGCGATTTCGGTCGATTCCGCGTACACGGAGATCGCGATATGCCCGCCGGCGATGCGCGTCGCATCGCGCAGCGAAAGGCTCGTCTGCGACTTCTCCTCGAGCAGAGCGAGGGCTGCGAGGCGCGCGATGCCCGGTCTGGACCCGTCGTAGTCGTTTGCAGGACAGCGCACCCAGATCTCAAGCGCGGCGACCGGAGCCGCGCCTGCGCGCCGCGTCACGATGGTGAGACCGTTTTGGAGTTGCTGCACCGCCGCTTGAGAAGCCGCTACCTGCACCGGGGCGTTTTGCCCGACGCTCGCGGCGCGGCTCGCCGCACCCGGCGCGACGCACAATGCAAGGGTGAAGCACACCGAGGCGAGCGCTGCGCGCTCGCAAGAAGATCGGCGACGATCGTTCATGTCGCTAAGCCGGCTCGGGAGGCGGGAATGGGAACACCGATGGCGTGACCCGAGGCTTGTCCTCCTTGGGCGTGGTGCTTGCGGCAGCCGCCCGGTCGGGCACGGTCTCCTCCGGCATCGCGGTCTTGGGCGCGGGCTGCGGGCTGTCGGACAGGAGCCGTTCGACCTCGTCCGCCTCGATCGTTTCTTTCTCGAGCAACGCTTCGGCCAGCCGGTGCAGCTTGTCGATGTTCGTCTCGAGCAGATGGTAGGCGTTGGCGTAGCACGTGTCGATGATCCCGCGAACCTCGGTGTCGATCTGACTCGCCACTTCTTCCGAGTAGTTGCGCTCTTCGACGATGTCGCGGCCCAAGAAGATCTGCTCGTGTTTCTTGCCGAGCGCGATGGGCCCGATTTTCGGGCTCATGCCGAACTCCATGACCATCTTGCGCGCGAGCGAGGTCGCTTTTTGCAGATCGTCGTGCGCGCCGGTCGTGTTCTCTTGGAAGATGAGCTCTCCGGCTGCGCGTGCGCCGAGCAAGACCATGATGCGGTCGACGATCTCCGCCTTGGTCATGAGGTAGCGGTCTTCGGTCGGCAGCTGCATGGTGATGCCAAGCGCCATCCCGCGCGGGATGATCGTCACCTTGTGCAGCGGGTCCGCGTTGGGAAGCAGTTTGGCGGTCAGGGCGTGGCCGCTCTCGTGGTAGGCGACGAGCTCCTTCTCGCGTTGGCTCATGATGCGGCTCTTGCGTTCCGGACCCGCGATGACCCGATCGATCGCCTCTTCGCAGTCGATCATATCGATCTGCGTCTTGTTCGAGCGCGCGGCGAGCAAGGCAGCCTCATTGAGCAAGTTCTCGAGATCGGCCCCCGAGAAGCCCGGCGTCCTGCGAGCCAGGACCTCGAGCCGGACATCCGGCGCTAAGGGTTTGTTGCGCGCGTGCACGGCGAGGATCTGCGCGCGACCGACCACATCCGCGCGATCGACCACCACTTGGCGGTCGAAGCGCCCCGGCCGCAAGAGCGCGGGGTCGAGCACGTCAGGCCTATTGGTCGCCGCGATCAAAATGACGCCGGTATTGGCGTCGAAGCCATCCATCTCCACGAGCAGTTGATTGAGGGTCTGCTCGCGCTCGTCGTGACCGCCGCCAAGACCGGCACCGCGCTGGCGCCCGACCGCGTCGATCTCGTCGATGAAGACGATGCACGGCGCGCTCTTCTTCGCCTGTTCGAACAGGTCGCGCACGCGCGAGGCGCCGACGCCGACGAACATCTCGACGAAATCGGACCCGGAAATGCTGAAGAACGGAACTCCAGCTTCACCCGCGATGGCCCGAGCCAACAGGGTCTTCCCGCTCCCGGGAGGCCCCAAGAGCAGGAGGCCTTTCGGAATGCGAGCCCCGAGTTGCTGGAACTTCTTCGGATACTTGAGGAATTCGACGACCTCGCCCAGTTCTTGTTTGGCCTCATCCACGCCGGCCACGTCGGCGAAGGTCACCTTGGGCCGATTTTCCGTCAGCAGCTTGGCGCGGCTGCGGCCGAAGGAGAGCGCTTGGCTGCCACCTGCCTGGATGTTGCGGAAGATCAGGAAGAAGATGAATATCGCGAGCAGCGTTGGGGCGAGGAAGAGCAGCACGGAAGTCGAGATGCCGCTCGTGTTGGGCGGATTTTCGGCCACGACGTTGATATTGTGGGCGCGCAAGGCGTCCGTCAGATCGCGATTGGACCCGTAAGGTATCTGGACGACCCATTGCTCGTCCCCCGCGAGCTTGACCGTCGCCGAGGTCTGCCCGATGTCGACCTCGCGGATCGACTCCGGGCTCTTGGCGATCCTGTCCATGAGCTTGCTATAGGACGGAGGCTTAGGCACCTGCGCCTGGCGCTCGTAATAGCTATAGGCGAACAGGAAGATGAGCGCGACTGCGACCACCCAGAACAACCATCGTAGAACTTTCGCGACCAAATGAACTCCTTCGGGAGGCGCGCGGGTTCTCACCGCGTCGTCGCCGTCCGCTTACGTTGTTGCGCCTAATCCGGCTTGCAGGTGTCTGATGTGAGGCAGGTTCCGAAAGCGTTCTTGGAAATCCAAACCGTACCCTACCAAAAAGCAATCGGCCGGCGCGACGAGGCCGGCAAAATCGGGCTCGACATTAACCGCACGATGGAACGGCTTGTTGATAAGCGCGCATGATTGCACGCTTGCCGCGTTGCGGCTTTTCAGATTGTTGAGCAGATATGCAAGCGTGTATCCCTCGTCGACGATATCTTCGACGATCAGGAGATGCTTGCCCGATGGGCTTTGATCGAGATCTTTGAGAATGCGTACGTCGGTGTTCGTCGTGCGCCCCGTTCCATACGAACTGACCACCATGAAATCGACGGTCAGGGGATAATCTCCGAGCGCGCGGATGAGATCTGCGGTGAAGGTGAGCGCCCCTTTGAGGATCCCGACCGCGACGAGCGGGCGCCCCGCATTGCGCCGACGGATCTCGTCGCCCAGCCGTGCGACAGCGGCTGCGATGTCCTCTTCGCTGAAGACCACCTCGCCCAATTCCACCGGGCTCGCCAGCTGTCTCATTCTGCGCGTCTTCCTTAACTATCGGCTGGCTGCCAAGCCACCCTCAGCACGGGCTTCCCAGGGGCGGCCCGGAATGGCTCCATCGCGCGCAGCCCCAGGACCGCGGCGATGCGACCTCCGGCACAAAGAAGGGCAACCCGCGAACGGCGGTTGACCGGTACCCCGGCCTTTGCCAGGAACCGAGCGAGCGACGCCGGGCGTCGCCTCCCTGAGGGCACGCACTCCTCCCCCGGGCGCGGCGTGCGCAGCGAGATATCGCCCTCGGCGCGGAGGCCGTCCAGGTCGAGTTCGAGGTCGCTGCTGTTTTCTCGCGAGGTGCCGCGTCGAGCGGCAGAAAAACGCGCGATCCCGAGCGGCGTCCTCACAACGGCAGGCAGCCGGCGTAGATCGATCGCCGCTGCGACCGGCGAGGGAACGGAAGGCTCCGCGGGTTCCACCACGAGCTTTCCGCTCGACAACACCACCGTCGCGCTGCCGGCGTGAAAGCGTCCGCCGCGCCCTGCCTTGACGGCGCGCGCGATCGCATCGCAATGGACGAACGAAAAGTCGCGCAAGCCAAATCCGGAGGAAGCGACCGCGGAGCGCACGATACGGCGCACGAGCGAGACCGGTAAACGCCGCAGAGCACTCGCCAAGAGATCGCTCGAGCCGCTCGCCCGCGCACGCTGCAATGCCATCGCGCTCATACCGGCGAGCAGCCCCCGGTCATCCGCGAGCAGTGCCGCAGAACGCGCGATGTTACGCGAGGCCTGCGGGATCGACCGTTCGAGCTGCGAGAGAAGCGCGCGCACTGCGTTGCGGGGAATGCGCACGTCATCGTTCGTCTCGTCCTGCGAGAAGACCAAACCCCGCGAAAGGACATATGCGGTGCACTGCGCTTTCGTCGCCCACAGCAGCGGACGCGCGAGCGCCACTGCATGCGACAACGCCCGCTTCGGCCGCATCGCGGCAATCCCGTCGATCCCGCTGCCGCGAACGAGCGCCAAGAGCGACGTCTCGACGAGATCGTCACGCTGGTGGCCCGTGACCACGATGCGCGCTTCGTGTTGGCGCGCCGTCTCCTCCAGTGCGCGGTATCGCCTCGTGCGCGCCCATTCCTCGAGCGAACCGGGCGATTTTCCGCCTCTGGGCTTGGGCGTGATGCGGCAGACCACGACCTCCGCTTGGGCAGCGCGTGCGTGCGCCCGAACCGCTTCGAGATCGCGCGCGATGCTGGCCCGCGGCCGCAACCGATGATCCACGTAGCAGGCGAGCAGTTTCGCATCGGGCGCGACAGCGCGGGTCAACAACAACGCCGCAGCGCTATCCGCGCCGCCGGAGCAGGCCACGACGATGGGCTCCATGCCGAAACGCAGACCGAGCAGGTCGCAAGCGTGCGCGAAGCGTGCGACCATGGCACCGCTCGCGTGGTTAGCGCCGTCGAGCCCGCTCGAGTTCCCGCCGGACTTCGCGTTCCTTGATCGCCTCACGTTTGTCATACAGCTTCTTGCCGCGCGCCAGACCGATTTCGACTTTGACCCGATTGCGCTGGAAATAGATCCGGAGCGGCAAGAGCGTCAACCCCTTCTCCTGCAGCTTGCCCGAAAGGCGCGAGAGCTCTTGCCGGTGGAGCAGCAATTTGCGGTCGCGTCGCGGCTCGTGCTGCGAAAAGAACGTGCCTTGCTCGTAGGGGGGGATGTGGACGTTCACGAGCCACGCTTCGCCGCCGCGCACGCGGACGAAGCCGTCGACCAGCGAGCAACCGTTGATGCGCAGGCTCTTCACCTCTGTGCCGGTGAGGGCAACGCCAGCCTCGTTTTGATCCACGATCGTGTAATCATGGAAGGCCTTCCGGTTGGAGGCGATCGTCTTGCCGCCCGACCGCCCGTCAGGTCTGCGCGCCGTCATCCGAAACGAATCGCCCCTGACCCTCGGCATAAAGGGTCCCATCTTCCCCAGCCACCGTTGCGCTCAGACTCAGCATCCGACCCCGGCGGCCGTCGACCTTGCCTGTGGCCACGAGCGGGCGGTCGATGGGTGCGGCCTTTCGAAATCGGATCTCGAGCCGGCCGGTCACCGCACGGATGCCGGCGGCGATCGCCGCATGCGCCATCGCTTCATCGAGCAGCGTCGCCAGAATCCCGCCGTGGAGGATGGTGGTCCAACCCGCAAAACGTCGTTGCGGCCGGAACACCGCACGCGCCGTTCCGTCGCCGTATTCGAAGGTCAACTGCATGCCTTCGGCATTGTCGGGACCGCACGCGAAACAACGGCGGTCGTCGACGAGATTCGATCCTTCCATCAATACCCCAGTGAGAGCCGCTCTGCAAGCTCTCGTGGCAGCTGCGCGCTTTCCATCCGTTCCCGCACGCGCATCACGTCATACGTGACTCGCCGGATCTCGATTTCGCTCGCCGCTTCATCGTACCAGGCGAA
>JAJPHJ010000109.1 GCA_021325335.1 Pseudomonadota bacterium
ACCGCTGCGAGGCCGTCCGCAAACCCCTCGATCGCGCCGACCGCCAGCGCGCCCCCGCCGAGCGCCGTCACGAACGCCGGCAGCAGCGGCACGATGAGCTCGTAGCATGCGTCTGATAGCAGGCTTGCGATCCCGATCGCCAAGACCGTTCTGGTCAGCCAACGGGAACGCGGCGTGGGCTGATCTCCCAGGGTTAGGTTCCCCAGTTGTCCTTGGTGCCGAAGCGCCGGCGCTTTTCATCGTCGACGAACGCGAGGACTTCAGGGATGCCTTCGCGATCGGCGCCGACGAAGCTCAAGCCGCCGTCGAAATGCATGCTCGACGGATCCCGCCTGCAGTAGACGACTTGCGCCGCAAGATTCTGACGGTGCGCTGCGCCGAGTTGCAATTGCAGCGTGACCCGCTCGTGGAGGGGCAGCGCGAACGTGCTGCGCACGCGCGCGCCCCCGCCCGAGAGATTGACGAGTTTCACGGGCTCGCGGCGTTCGCCGAGCGTGAGCAGGCTGGAATCGGTCATGACAATGCGGGGCCAGCGCCGGGGCATGCGGATCTCTTGGCGGCGCACGAACATCCTGCGAAGGCTGTCGAAGAGCGGCATGGTACCACGAAGAGGTTTCGGTGATGGTCGGAGCCCAACCTATGCGCGTGACCCTCGAGGACATCAACACGGTCGTCGGCATCGGGACCTTTTTGGTGATCGCGGCATCGGCGATCGCCGCCGTCATACAATTGCGTCATCTGCGCGCCGGCAACGACCTGCAAGGTCTGCTCAAAGTCCTCGAGATGGCGTACGAGCCCGCGATCCAAGAGGCGTTCGACTTCCTCACGCACGATTTTCCGCGCAAGTTCCAAGATCCGGGTTTCCGCCGAGAGCTGCTCGAGCACCCGATCGACCACCATCTGCACAAAGAGCTCATCGCGATGGAATACTACGAACGCTTGGGTTCCTACGTGAAGAACAACATGATCTCTGCGAAATACTATTTGGATTGCAGCTCCCCGCAACTGTATTGGGAGCTGTTGGCTCCCGTTGTCGGCGCATTGCGTGGCAAAAACGGGGCGGCAGCCTACGAGAACTTCGAGTACCTCGTCATGCTCGGCCAGGAGTGGGACGAGGCGCACCCCGACGGTAACTACCCCCGGGGCGCGCGACGCTTGCGCGTGCCGCCGTTCGAGCCGTGATCGCGGTCAGACGCGGCTGAAGCGCACGACCATGCTGCCGAGCCAGATAACGGCGAAGAGCGCGTAAGCCCCGAGCAGCCAGAACGCGGTTGCGCCGGGAAACGGCTGCTGGCTTAGATTCGCCGTGATCCCAAGCTGGAACACGGCCATGACGAGCACGAGCGTGCCTGCCCCGAAGACGGTGAAGCGGTCGAGAAAGAACTCCATCGTCGCCTCGCGTCGCTCGGGGGCAAGCCAATACTCTTTGTTCGGGAGATTGACATACTGCGGAGGCATGACGAGCAACAGCCGAGGGAGTACGAGATAGATCGCGGCCAAGAACACGAGCACGACGACGTACAGCTCGAGGAAGGTGCCTTTGGGCTCGAAACGGTTGGGCACGCCTGCTGCGTCGAAGTGCGAGGCCACCGTCGCCGGAAGGCGGGGGAAATAGTAGGCGATCTGGACCGCTGCTGCGGCGAGGAGGACGAAGATCGGCATCACTGACTTTCGCACGGCGCTCGGATTCTTCGTCCGGCCATCGCTTCTCTGCACCGCGTGCGTCCTCGCCATGCTGTGCACGACGTGCACGATGCACGGCGAGCGGCCCAGACCTGCACGCCCAGGCGAGGTCTCGTTCAACCTGTCAGAAGATCCGGCGAGCCTCGACCCGCTCTTTGCGCGGAGTGACGACGAACGCCAGGTGGCGCATCTCATGTTCGACATGTTGTTGGACGTGGACGATCGCGGGCGCCTGATCCCCGCGCTCGCGCTCGCGGTCCCGTCACAGGCCAATCACGGCATCAGTGCCGACGGCCGCACGATCGTCTATCATCTGCGCACCGGCGTGCGCTGGCAAGACGGCAAGCCGTTCACCGCGGCCGACGTCATCTTCACGTGGCGCGCCATCACAGATCCGGACAACAATGCCCCGAGCACGCGCGGCTACAATCTCATCGATCTTATCTTCGCGCCGGACCCTTACACCGTGGTCGTGCGCCTGCGCCGTCCGTGGGCACCGGCCGTCGCTACCTTCTTCACCTATGGCGCCGACCCGATGCCCGTCTTACCCGCACATCTGCTGCAAGACCAATCCGACCTCGGACGCGCAGACTTCAATCTGCATCCGGTGGGGACGGGGCCATACAAACTCGTTCGTTGGGAACGCGACGACCGGCTCGTGTTCGCGGCGAACCCTTCGTACTTCCGTGGAAAACCCAAAACGGCCCTCGTCGTCGCACATGTCGTGCCGGACACGAACACCTCGCTGACGATGCTGCGCAGCGGGCTGCTCGATTGGTCGTTGCTCTCCCCTGCCCAGCGCCTCGCGCTCGGTCGCACCACATCTTTGCGCTTCACCTACGTTCCTTTCTCCGGCATTGGCGCGATGGCGTACAACTGCCGCCGGCCGCCGCTCGACGACGAGCGCCTGCGCACGGCCGTCGCGATGGCGATCGATCGCAGGCGCCTGAGCGCCGGCATCACCGCTGGTCAATATCCCCTCGCTGAGAGCGACCAGCCGCCCTTTTCTTGGGCGCACGACAGCAGCGTGGCGATGCCCGCCTTCAGTCCGCGCGAGGCCGATCGGCGTTTGGACGCGCTTGGCTGGCGGCGTGGCGCCGACGGCGTGCGCCGTAAGGCGGGAAAGACGCTCGCGCTCACGTTTGCGAGCTTCCCCGAGAGCGACACGGCCGTGCGCACAGCCGAATACGTGCAGCGCATGCTCGGCGAGCGCGGCATCGACGTGACGATCAAGAAGGTGAGCCTGGCGCAATTCTACTTGCCCGCGTCGGAACATGGATTGCTGCTCTCCGGGCGCTTTGATCTCGCCTACGTCGTATGGCGGTCGGGTCTGGACCCAGACGATTCCGATCTCGTGACGTGCCGCGGCGCTGCCAACTACGCCGGCTATTGCGACCGCTTCCTCGACGGGCTCGAGACCCGCGCGTTGTCGTCGCAGAGCATCTCAGAACGCCGCTCGCTCTACCGTCAGATCCAGCGCCGCCTTGCGGCGGCCCTGCCCTATTTTTACCTCTACTCGCCGCGTTACGGATACGCGGTTGACCGCGATCTCACAGGCTTCGATCCATCTCCGTTCTCACCCACATGGAACGCCTACCAATGGACCAAGACGTAACCCGCAAGAAAACGTAAATTGTAGGGGCGCAAATTTATGAGCGCCCTTGATTTCGAACCTGCGGTGTATAGGTCTCTTCATCGCCTTTGGGCACGAGCAACCCCATGCGGCTGAGCGTGTCCATGAGCTGGCGGGTCCGTTTGCGGTCGTGCTTGTTCGGCATGCCCTGCCACAGCATGGCGACCCGCGAGACGGTGACCTCGGCGTCGCCTGAAAGCACCTCGCGTGCGACAAAGTCCACACCGAACCCGAGCTTTTCGAGTTCTGCGATCACGTTGTCAAGCTCGCCATGTGCGATGAGATAGTCGCGCAACTCTTGTGCTGTCATCGCCGCTGTATTGTCATCTAGAACGGGTGCTACCTCCGCACATGTGCGTTCCTCGAAGCTCCGGGAGAAACGCATGGACCGGCGATGAAACAATCCTAGCTTTCATCGATACATATGCTCGGAAGCAATAAAATCACGCTGAGAAGGAGACAAGATCATGGCCCTGACCAAAGGTATCGCCACGCTGACCGACCGCCCGACGATCGTGGTACCGCCGGTATCCGACGGACCGTTCCAGGGCTGGGGCACCCGGATCGGCTAGTGCGCGAGTAGACCACTACACTCCCCGTTTTCAAAAAGCAGTGCGCGAGTTCGGCTCGCGCATTTGTTTTTGCAAGAGCGCTCAAAGGAGAGATCGCAACCGCGTCGCGCGGTAAGCAAAGAGACGCTCCAGATTTCGGCGCACGGTTGGAAGCGCCACATCGCTGAGCGGCGCAAGGCCGAGCGAGTATTCCACCGCATCGCTGACTTCCACCGAAGCATCCTCCCTGGTCTCAAAGCGATGCTCGTGCCGCCACAGCTGGTACGGCCCGCGCAGGGCGATGTCTTCGAAGCCCAGCGGCGGATCCCAGCGCGTGACGAGCGTCTTCCAACGCAACGGGATGGAGCCGACTCGTAAGCGGTAGTCGATCGTGGCTCCGCGCCTCATCTCGACGGGGAGTGGGGTCTGTATCTCCAGACGCAAACTTCCTGGCGTCAACGCTTCAAGGTTGCCGGGGTCGGAGAAGAATGCGAACACTTTGGACAAAGGGGTGTGGACGAGTTCCGCGGCCGCAAATCTCTGCGTCCGCGGCGACCTGCGCCCCGACCGGTCGAGCAGGTCGATCAGCGCCGATTCGAGATGCGGGTGCTTCCAGACAAAGCCTTTGTCTTGCGCGACTGCCGGCAGAAGTAGCTGGCTCGCCAAGAGCGACTCGGCGAACTCACCCAAGACGACCCTGAGTGCGACGCCAGGAGCCGGGGTGAGTGCCGGCCTGCCGAGGGCGTGACCCAGCGCCTGCGCAAAACGAGCGCTCGTGGCCGGGTCGGGAGCCGCCGCGTTGAACGCGCCGCTGACGTCCTCGCGGTCGACCACGAAGATCCATGCCGCGACCGCATCTTCCAGATGGATCCACGGCCACCATTGACGTCCCGAGCCCATCGGGCCGCCCAGGCACGCGCGAAACGGCGGCAACATCGCAGCGAGCGCACCACCATCTCGTCCGAGCACGAGCCCCTGGCGCAAGCGCACGACCCGCGTGCCGAACTCTTCGGCTACTTGAGCCTCGCGCTCCCAATCGATGCAGACGTGCGCAAGAAAATCACCCCCGGGCCGCGAGGATTCGTCCAGCGGCTCGTCACCACGCGAGCCGTAGTACCCTGAGGCGGACGCACACGCGAGCACGGGTGGCCGGACCGGGCATTCCCACATCGCGGTGACGAGGTTGCGCGTGGTGAGCTCGCGCGAATCATGGATCTTGCGCTTCTTCTCTTCCGTCCAGCGGCCGGATACGCTCTCGCCCGCAAGATGACAGACGGCGTCCAAACCGACAAGTTCTGCCGCGATGTCTGCGATGTTCGCGCTCATGAGATCGAGCCGGCGCACCTCGACTCGGGCAGGAAACGCGACTTCGGAGGGATCCCGCACGAATGCACGGACGCGATCGCCGCGCGATGCGAGGGCATTCACGAGCGCGGCTCCGATGAATCCCGAAGCCCCGGTCACACCGATCGTCTTCATGGTCTGCGCATGGATTTGGCAGGATGGTGGGGAACCAACGTGCGTGCGCGTTCAAGACTTGGCGGGCGTTGTCTTTGCGGCCATCACCACGCTATCGCAGGTCACGATGGTTTCGTTCCAGCTCACGAGCCCGGCGTTTCAGAGCCAGGGCATGTTGTTAGCGCGCTACTCCTATTCGGGGTATGGGTGCACGGGCCAGAACATCTCGCCACCGCTTGCGTGGACGGCGGGCCCCGCGAACACGAGAAGCTATGCGCTGACCGTCTTCGATCCGGATGCGCGCAACGGCGTGGGATGGTGGCACTGGGTCGTTTTCGACATAGCGCCCAATGTCACGAAACTGCCGGAACACGCGGGCAGCGGGAGCGGCTCGTTCCTTCCCCAAGGCGCGGTGCAAGGCAGAAATGATTTCCAGAACGTGGGCTGGAGCGGGCCCTGCCCGCCACCCGGACCCGCGCACCACTACGTCTTTACCGTCTACGCCCTCGACCTGGCTTCGGTGCCCGCCACGAGCGAACTGACGTCGGGGCCGGCGCTGCTTCAAGCGATGCGAGGTCACGTGCTCGCGAAAGCCAGTCTGGTCGGCCGGTTCAGCCGCTAACCGACCTGCGAGACCAACCCGAGCTTTTCGAACTCCTCAAGCAAAGTGTCGACGTCGCCCGTCACCGTCGCGCGGTCCGCGCTCGTCGCGCCGCAGATAGCCTCGACGATATCCGTCTTGTTGCGTTGGCCGTCGCACAGCGCCAAGATGTCGCCCGCCGTCTTATTGAGGATGTGGACCTTTTGCGCGGAGAGATGGTGCACGAGCACCTCATCACCGACCGTTCGGATCTCGAGATCGTCCGCTTTGCGAGGGTTCACGTCAGTCATGCTCCTTAATAATGTCCTAGCGTGCCGTCAAGCTTGGCGCGGCGGACCGCCGTCGCGAAAGCGACAAGCGAGATCGGCATGAGCAGGATCGTGCAGACGATCATCCAGATGGCGTCCGGCATGAGCGCTGCGACGCTTGCACCGCCCACCGCGCCGCGGATGCCGTTGAGCGCGTGAGTGATCGGCAGCATCCACGAGACGGCTTGCAGGTACACCGGCAGCTTGCTCACCGGGAAGAGCACACCTCCTAAGAGCATAGCCAGGCCGCTAGCGACCCAGTTCGTGGGTCCGAGCTGCTTGAACGTCATGATGCTTGCCGCGCTCAGCACGCCGACGGGCGACATGCAGGCGACCGTCAGCAGCAAGAAGGTCAACGCCGTGACGAGATTGGTGCGCGTGAGATCCAGACCGAGGAGGGCGCCGACCGCCAAGTACACCGCGACCTCGAGCGCGGTCAAGGTAAAAGCCCAAAGGCCCGACGAGAGGACGATGAGGGGAAGGCTCGTCGGCGTGGCGAGCACCGCTTCTAGCGTCCCAAGCATTTGATCGCTGCGGATAGCGCGTTGGAAGCTCTGGATGGCCACGCTTTGAAACTCGACGAAGGCCAAATTCACGATCACGTAGTCGAAATAGCTCGTCGCATGGCCGCCGAAGCCGAAGCTCTTCGACGGACCGATGAGTTTGCTCACAAAGTAGAAAGCGAGGACTTGGCCCGCGATGCTCACCCATCCCAGCCAGAACGACATGGGATAGGAGATCGCAAGCCGAGCGTCGCGGAGGAAGATGGCGCCCGCCTTGCGCGCGTTCTCGAGCGGCCTCGGAGCCAGGGTGACGACGGCGCTACTCATGCGACGGCTCTTGCGTGGTCAGTCGGAAAAGCTCGAGCAGCCCGTCGTCGAGCGGTCGCAGGCCCCGGATCGTGGTGCCGTTCGAGCTTAGGGCGTGCAACAGATTCGTCAGCGCGCGGCCGCCCGCGACCAGTTCGATGGTGAGCGTTTGCTCGCGGCTCGGTGCGGCATGGACGTGCAAGACGCCTTCGATGCCGCGAAGCCGCGCGAGCAGGCCGTCGTCGACGCGGTCCAACGAGATCGCGTAGCGCATGCGGCCGCCGATGGTCGCGTTGAGCTCGGCCGGCGAACCTTGCGCCACGATCGCCCCCGCGTTCAGGATTGCGACGGTGTCGCAAACCGACCATGCCTCTTCCAGGATGTTCGTGGTGAGGATGACCGTCTTGCCGCGCCGTCCGACGAGCTCCTCGCGGAGCAAACGCCGCATGGCATCGGCGTGGATGGGATCCACCCCGCGAGTGGGCTCGTCGAGAAGCAGAATCTCGGGATCGGCGATGAGCGCCCGGGCCAAAGCCAGGCGCTGGCGCATGCCCGAGGAGTACGCATCAAACCGCTTATTCAAAGAAGAGCCCAGATCGACGACCTCGACGACCTCTTGGATACGCCGTTCGAGCACGCGGCCGCCAAGGCCGGCGAGCGTGCCGAAGAACTGAAGATTCTCCTGTGCCGTGAGCCTGAAATAGAAGCTGCGGTCTTCGCTCGTGCACAGACCGATGCGACGCTTCACCGCGTCCGGCGCGCGGGCGGCGTCGATGCCGTCGACGACAATGCGGCCTGAATCGGGAAGGGAGAGCGTCGCGATGAGCTTCAAGAGCGTCGTCTTGCCGGCGCCGTTCGGTCCGAGCAGCCCGAAGAGCTGGCGCGCCGGCACGACCAAGCTGACGTCGACGAGCGCAGCGCGCCGCGGACGTCGCCCGAGCGTCCGCAGCCACGAGACGAAATCGTAGCTCGCAGGGAAGCTCTTGGCCACATTCATGCAGGCGACGATCGGCTGGTTCATGGCCGCGCCCGCATGGACCGCGCATAGCCGAGCGCGCACGCGCCCGCGAGCACCCGGCCCGAGATCCGCCACCACGAACGCGCCCGCGGCTCCTCATCCAATCCGGATCGCGGATCGAGCACTTGCCATCCAAGCCGCGTAAAGCGACGATCCGCGGCATACCACCCTTCTGCCAACTGGCTGCGCTGCGCGAAATACAAAGGCACGTCTTCGCGCCGGCCGACCCAGTCGAGGTACCGGTCGACGGCGACGTTTGAAGGCCACGGAACGCCGGCCAACCGCGAAGCGAATGCGAATGATGCGCCGAGCCTAAGCTGGTCGATCCGCTCCTGCGCGACAGCGGCGTGAAGTCCGGCGCGCTCTTGCGGCGTCATCACGCCGAGCAGCTGGGCGAGCAGCACGCTGTCTCGCAACCGGTGCAACCCGATCGCGTGCACGCCGAGATGAAGCGCGGTGCCTTCGCGATCCAGACAAAGGACGGTTCCTGCGGGACCGTCCACGGGAACCATCCGGTGTCTCAAAGCCTCCCAATCGAGCGCAGTGGATAGCGTGCCAGGTCGAGCCAGCGCGGTGTGCAGTTCCACGGCGAAACCGAGTCCCGGCGGGAACAGCGGGGCGGCATGATGGTGGTGCTCGAGATACCGTTGCCGTTTGGCCGCGTACTGGCGTTCCCCATAACCTTCCTCACGCAAGGCTGCAATCGCGCCCTCGAGACGGTCGGGAGGGACAAGGACGTCGAAATCTCCGCTCGCGTGGAGCGTCGCGCCGGCCTCATTGCCGTACAGTCTCGCGGCGCCTTTGAGCAGCGCGAAGGGCACGCCGCTCTTGCCAAGCGCAGTCACGACGGCTGCGACGCTGCTCTTGGCGACGAGCGAGAGGAGCACGGCGCTCCGGCCGCCGCGCTGAAGCGACTGACGCAGGTATGCCGCCGCAAATCCTTCGGGCTGGAACGCACGCAGAGCCTCGAGCAGCATCGCGGTGCAGCCGTGGCGGCGCGCGGTGGCCGCAAGCGCCGGCATATCCGCGCCGTCGAGCGCGACGCGAAAGGCGATCGGATCGTTGCGCACCGTGGCAGCCATGAGATCGATGAGTGCCAGATATGGACGCTTGCGGCGCCAGGGTATTGCGTTTGCAACTCGGCGCACCTGGGCCGTCGCGCGAAACGGCAACGCTCGTAGCGCCCGCGTCCTGGCGTAGAGAGCTCCGCGCAGGTGGAAGATCCCTGTGTCGACACGGCGCGCTTCGGGGGCATCCGACGCGAGAACGGATTTTACTTTTCCGACGAACGTGGCAAACGCCGGATACTCGGGCGACCACGGTCGCGCATCGCCGCAGGTCTCGACTATGCCGTTGGCGACCTTGGTCACGCGGTGTGCCACGAGCTTGCCCTCGTCTTCGAACACGAGGATGTCGCCTCTCGCCGGCGACGCGACGACCGGTTCGAGCTCAAGCACCATGGGCTCGCGCAACAACGGCAGCATGCTTGTGCCTTGCATGGCCAAGCGCGGCACGCTGCGCGTGCCGAGCAGCATCTTCACCGCTGCGATCGCGGTCTGCGGATTTTCGATCGGAGGTCTTGCGGCAGCGCTCATGCGGTCTCGACCGCGTAGACGGGCGTCACGCCGGCGGTGGTGGCGGCGACGAGCAATGCCGTATCATCGGGCGTCCCAAGCGTCAAGCCAAAGCAGCGTGCTTGCCGCACGAGGTGGGCGGCGGCGGCGAGCCGATCCATCCCTGGCAAGGGGCCGGCAAACGCAGCGCCGAGCAGCAACTGCAGTGCCGGCTCGAGCGAAAGAGGGTCTATCCGCGGCCGTTCGTCTCTGCCGGTGATGAAGAAAATGGTCTCGAGCTTCGCCGGTGCCGGCAACGGGCGGTCGCCGAGCACGTCGGACAGCATAGCCGCCTCCCAGTCCTGCCCTCGGCGCGCGCGCAAGACGTCACCAATCCCACCGTCATCCGGCACGAGCTCCGATGCCAGCAATTCGATGCCCCCCGCCCGGAGATTCACGGCCCGCGGGAACGGCAGCACGCAACCGTCGCGGATGACGCAGCGCTCGTCGCTGTACAGGCCCATGCCCCGGCGGGCGCAGGCGAACGCGGTCGTCGATTTTCCCCCGGTCGAGACAGCGGAAATGGCGGCTGCGACATCGCCGATGCGCAGCGCCGCAGCGTGGAACGAGCACAGCGCCGGATGGATCGAAAAAAACGCGTGCGTGGTGACTGCGTCGGCCAAGAATGCGACTGGCCCGGAATTGCGCAACGTCAACGGGTGCGCGAATGCGCCGCCCGGCTCGGTGAAGAATATCGGTCCTCGCTCATCGCTCGCGACTGCACAACACACAAGATCGGGCGGGTCAGCCGTGAGAAACGCGCCGTAGCGCCGGCGCAAGGCCTCGATCTCCGCCGGCCGGTTGCAACGCACCTCGATCGTCCGTCCAAACCAATCCCAGCGCACGCTGTGGAGCGCATGCTCGAGTAATGCAGCACGCTCGCCGGCATCGAGCTCGATCTCTTCGAGCTGGTCTGCTGTGATGACCGTCATCCGAGCAACCGCTCGATGATGTCTGCGGCGGCCCCGGGCGTGTGCGCGACGATCCGGTAGCAGGGCACGCTCGAAAGCATCTCAGTCGTGTCGACGAAACGCGGGAACCCTTCGGCATCCGCGTTCAATCGCTTCGTAAACTCGACCGCCGCCAGCGCCGGCGTGACGGCGTCGCTTCGGGCGGGCCCCTCAGCGCGCTCGAGCATGAATGCCGCCGCAAGCGGCGCCGGTTTTGCGAACACATCCTCGCCGAAGACGTCACCCGCATCGATGTTATCCCAGACCCGATCGCCGTGCTGCGTGCGCGGCGTCGAAGCTTCGCACGCGTCGCGCAGGCGCGTGTCGCCGAAGATCGCGATGGTGCGCTCCCGGATCATGAGCGCTCGAGGCAATCCCCACACAAACCCATCGGCGCGGCGCACGAAGGCAAATTCGTCGCTGTAGAGCCCCGCGCCGCGTCGCAAAAGCTCCAGTGCGAGCGTCGTCTTGCCGATGCCGGATTGTGCCGAGATCAAGATCGCCCGGTCGCCCACGCGCACGGCAGCGGCATAGAGCGATCGCCACGCGGCGTTTTGGCGAAAGCTTAGCCGGATCAGCTTGCTCGCGCCGTAGAAGGCCAGCCGGAAATTCGTGGCTGGCTTCTCCTCACCGAACTCGACGGCCCGATCGTTGAAGTAGAGCCAATCGGCGCCGTTATGCGCCAAGATCAACCCGCGGTCTGTCCGTTCATCGCAGGCCGCGGGCACTGGCACGACCGCGCGTCTGTAAGCGGCGCAAAAATACTCCATGATCTCCGGAGCGTCGCTGTGAACGACGAGCGTGCGCTCGAGCGCGGCGAAGGCATGCCCGGGAGTTCGGGGTACGCGCGGCGTCGGAGCATCAGCGAGCACAGCGTTCCTCTCATAGGAAAATCAAGCGGCGCTATGACGGCCGCCCACTCCTCGCTCTGTCGCTCGCAGGAAACGTGATAGGAATGAGAGCGCCTCATCGCGCTCGGACGTCGCAGTGCGGAAGCGGCGTCCTTCTGCACCCTATTGTGCACGTTTGACGGCCGCGCGCCTAATGGCGTTTTGTGCAAGCCATTGGTCCGAAAGGCCCCCGCCGCAAAGAGAGAAGCTCGGCCATGGCCGAGCTTCTCTTATAGACCGCTGCTACCGGATGGGATCTAGTCGCACCAAACCACGTTGCTGCAGTTTTGGCCGAGCACGTCGCTGAGCGCTCCGTTGATATCTACCGAAGCCACGATCTGCGGGGTCGTATACATGAAGTGTATTCCTCCCGCAGGTCATTATAGCAGCGGGGTGGGCGCGAAAGACCCCAGACAAAGGGCCCAAAAAGAACGAAGGACGCTGCGTCATGCCGCGTCCTTCGTTTGTTCAGCGATCGATGATGTTTAACCGAAGTCGCACTGGCTGCCTTGGTAGTCGTGTTTGTGGCCGAGTGCAGTGGCGAGGACGATTTTCGCGTCGAGCGATGCGATGATCTTGGGTGAGCTATACATGCGGATGATTTCTCCTTCGAGCTTCGTGAGATAATAGGGAGCGCATCATCGCGCCCGTTGCGCATGGAGTGACCCGATGCTCCATCCGCCTTCGCTCGCCCATCGCTTTCTCCTCAAAGCATTTCGATGCGAAGCTCTGAAGCGAAAGACTTACTCATATGAATGTATGAGAAGTTACGGAACGCAACCATACCCGCTGCGACCGTTGCTGCTGCCGAACGCACTCGAGAGCACCACCGCGGCGTCGAGCGATGCGACGATTTTGGGTGTGACGTACATGAGCTTGTTCTCCTCGAGGTGATGGGATTCAGAGCGACTCAACGCGCTCATGGCGCAGCGTATGGAACGCTGCGGCTCTCCGGCTTCTCCACGAGGTTTTCGCGTTCTTGGCCCGCGCCGTGGTCCTTAGGCCCCGTTCTCGGGCAGCGCCCGCCGGCGGCCGATATTGTATATGATGACACCGGACGGACTAGCGGTTGCGCACCTCACGAGGCGCTTCGGCAAACTGACGGCGGTCGACGACCTTTCGTTCCGGGCGGCACGCGGCTCGATCTTGGGGCTGCTCGGGCCCAATGGCGCTGGCAAGACCACAACGCTGTTGTGCCTCGCGGGCCTGCTTCGGCCCGACGCAGGGGTGCTCGCGCTTGACGGCCAGCCGCTCGGCGCCGATCGGGGGCGGGTCATCTCGCTCATCCCAGAGACGCCGGAGGTCTACGGCATGCTCACCGTTTGGGAGCATCTCGTTTTTGTCGCCAAGAGCTGCAAGCTTGAGGCCGGCTGGGCTGAGCGCGGGCGCGAGCTCTTGGAGCGGTTAGACCTTTACGAGCGGCGCGACACGATCGGCGAAGCGCTCTCCAAGGGGATGCGGCAAAAAACGCTCATCGCGGCGACCGCGCTCGCGGGCGCGCCCGTGCTGCTGCTCGACGAACCGATGATCGGTCTCGATCCCAAAGGGCAGCGCGAACTGCGCGCCATCCTCAGCGACCTCCGTGACGCCGGCTGCGCCATCATCCTTTCGACGCATCTGCTCGAGTCGGCCGAAGCGATCTGCGACCGCGTGCTCGTGCTCAACTTCGGTCACGCCGTTATCAGCGCGCCGATGGCAGAACTGCGATTCGGCGAGTTCGGCCGCAGCCTGGAAGACCTGTTTCTGGAAGCGACGCGATGACCGCCGTCGCTGCCCTTGCCTATCTCGAGTGCCGCATGGCCTCGAACCGCCTGCGGTTGCTGCTCCACGAACCCGGACGCCTTGCGTTGTGGGCGCTTTTTATCGCGTGGTTGTGCCTCTTCTTCTTCACCCGGCTTTCACGGGTCTCGGGCGCGCCGCTCGGCCTGTTCCTTCCGCACGAACTCCATCTCTTCTACGCCTTCGCGCCGGCTGCGTACATCGCGCTCATCGGTCTGCAGATCCGCTCGGGCAGCCGCAGGCCGCCGGCCACCTTCGCATATCCGGCCGATGCCCGCTTTTTGTTCGGGTCGCGCCTCAGCCATATCGTGGTCGTGTTCTGGCTGCA
Organism: Pseudomonadota bacterium; assembly: GCA_021325335.1. Taxonomy (GTDB): domain Bacteria; phylum Vulcanimicrobiota; class Vulcanimicrobiia; order Eremiobacterales; family Eremiobacteraceae; genus JAJPHJ01. The sequence continues at coordinate 13,622 of JAJPHJ010000109.1, forward strand.
AGTGCGCGAAGTGGCATTCTCCGGTACGCGAGTGTTCTTGGGCCTGTTCTTCATCTCGTGGAACTTTGCCGGCAGCGCGCGCGGTCTGCTCATCGCAACCTGCGCGCTGCTGTGCGCGTACATCATCGCTTTCGGGATCCGCATGCCAGTCTTCTTGGCGCAGCGCCGTATGCCTGAGGTCCCTTTCGGCACGTTCGGCGCGGCATTGATCTGCACGGCGCTGCTCACCCTTGCGTTTCCGATCGCTTTTTCGTATGCAGCCGGATCGTTCCATTTGAGTACGGTCGCCGCGCAGACCGTGGTTTTTCCACCGGGGTCCTGGATCGTCGAAGCGCTGGCCGGCAGTCACCGCGCGCTCTTCGGGCTGATCGGGCTCGCGACCGCGATCGTGGCATGCGGGTCCATCGCCTCGGCCGACGCCTATCCGGAGATTTGGGAGGCCTCTTCGCGTCTGTACGCCGTGCGAGCGCTTGTCGCAAGGGGTCACGGCCTTTGGAATTCTCAGGCGTTGCGGTCTCTGCGCGAGGCGCCTGGCAGCGCCCCGACGAGAACCGGCAGCATGAAATCTTCGCGCGGACAGCAGGTGCCTTCGGGCGCACGGACGCTTCTATGGAAGGATTGGATCGCTTTGCGACGCTCGCCCGGCGGATTGAGCGGCCCGCTGCTGTGGCTTGGCGGCGCCGGCGCCGCAGGCTATTTCGCGGGGCTTGCCGCGAACTCGCTCAGCGTGCTCTTGATCGCCGGCCCCCTTGTCGCGATCGCCAATATTTTCATCGTCGTCGGATCGCAAAGCTCGGTCACGCTCGGCCTTGAGCTCCGCAAACCGCTGTGGTGGCTAACACGTTCCACGTTATTCGAGCGCCTGCTGGCATGGATTGCCGGCGCGACCATTCGCGCGGGGCCACCGCTCGCTGCCGCCGCGATAGCGGCCGGCATTGCGCTGCGCTCGTGGCTCGTAGTGGCTGCCAGCGTGCCGGTCATCTGGACGGCACTGCTCTTGGTGCAGGGCATCGGCATCGCGTCCTACGTTGTGCTTCCAGGACGCCACGAACTGCGCGGCCCGGGTTTTATGTTGCGCATCTTCATCACCTACGCCGCGCTCCTACCGCCCACCATGGCCTGGGCGACGGCGCAAACGTTCTCGTCGAGCCCGCTGCTCGGCATCGCCGCGGGCCTAGCCGTCGCAGCCGGCGAGCTGTTGGGCTTGACCCTCTTCGCCGCGAGGCGTTTGGCACAAAATGCGATGGCGTATGCGGTCGCCGAGACGCGCTAGCGCGCTCAGCGGCGCCGGCGCACCGACTTGCGGATCGCTTTGACCGCCTTGCCCACATGCCGCCGTACGACGCCGCGCACGATGGATTCGACCTCTTTGCGCTGCGGGAACCGCGCCATTTGCGGCACGACGCCGACCACGACCTCGCACGAGGAGCAGACGACGGTCCAAATCGTCAGCTCGCCGCCGGCGCGCTCGGAGCGCGCTCGAAAGGTCGAGGCCTTCAGGCAATGCGGACACTTGCGCTTGAAGATATCGCGCGGAGGGGCAGGTTTGCGGCGCGAGCGTTTTTTGGCTGCCATGACGAGCGGATCAGTGACGCGACAGATCGACGCCGAAGTACTGCTTGGATAGCCGCGCGAGCGTGCCGTCCTTGTGCATGGAGTTCACCGCCGCCTCGACCGCGTCGTAAAATCGTTTTGGATCCAAGGGGTTGCTCTTATCGATGGCGACAGCTGCGTCCTCGTAGAACACCGGCGCTCCGATGATGCGGAACGGTTTGCCCTTCCCGATCTGGTAGGCCGCGAACGGGTACGAGGTCAGCACGCCGTCAAGCTTCACGCCATCGCCGAGTGCGAGATCGTTGAGCGCCAATTGGTCGGTGTCGTAAGGGATCGCGCGCGCCTGCGGCGCCGGGATCAGGATGTTCTCGTCGGTCAGATCCAGGTGGCCTTCCAGATAAGCTTGATAGGTGGTCGCCGTGCCCACGCCGATCCGCTTGCCAGAGAGCTCCTCGATCGAATTGACCTTGCTCTGCTTGTTCACGACGAAGGCGGCCGGGATGAAATAGTAGGGATGCGTGAAGTAGAGGACCCGCTGACGGTCTCGGGTGATGGTCATCGAATCCACATTGGCGTCCCATCGACCGTTCCAATTCCCGCCGCTGATGACGTCGAAGTTGATATCGAGGAATTGCGCCTGCACTCCGAGCCTGCGCGCGATCTCCCGGCCGACGTCGACGTCGAATCCTTGCCACGAGCCGTTCGGCGTCCGATAGGACAGCGGCTGATAGTTCGCGTCGGTCGAGATGAGGAGTTTGCCGCGCTTTTTGACCTCGCTGAGGAGGTCGCTCACCGCGGTGCCGCTCGCGCTCGCCGATTGCGAGGCGCTCGTGCGCGACGGCGCATTGCTGCACGCCGTGCAGATCGCAAGCACGACGAGGATGGCGGTAACTGCAAAACACCGTTGCACGAGCAAGGCGCACCACCGTCCATCGCAGAGCGGCTCATACAGACCGCTCCCGCTTCGTGTTGGATGCTACATTATCAAGGGCAGTGTGACGGACCTGCGCACGACCCGATCATTTCGCGACGGCGTGGATGTAGAAGATCGCCGCGAGAATCCCGAACCCGAAACCGGCGAGCGCGAGCAACGCAAAGCGCGTGCGCCGCGACACTCTCGTTCGTATCCATGAAGGCGTGCCGACGCGCGCGACGCTTCTCGCTGCCCATACCGTGTTGAGCGAAACGAGGACGAGATAGACGGGAAGAAAGACAAGCAGCGGGAGCAGCACATTCTTGAGCGAGCCGATCTCGCGGCCGAGCAGCACGAACGTAGCGATGAAGCCGAGCGCCGCGGTGCCGACGATGGCGAGCCTGCCATCAAGCCAGGCGCCGAACAAGTCATGCGTCGACATGGAGCGAGGCGAGACGCTGTGATCCGACACGTGAAGCATTGTAGCACGAATCGTCAATATTTTCGGCGTTTTCATGTCACACGTTCAGCCGCAGCAACGGTCATATAGATGAGCAAAACATTTGTGCCGATAACTTATAGAAATGTGCCACCCCGGACGTTCATTTGATAGCGATGATACCGACCGTTCTCTCCGGCGAGGGACCCTCGACCGCAGGGCATTTTTGACCGGAGTAGGGAGCGCCGTTGCGCTTGGCGCAATGCCGGCGCTAGCGCGCGCGCAGTTCGGAAGCAATGCCAAGGATCGGTACCTGCTCTTCCTCGAGCGCGTCGATACGGGCGAGTTCGCGGCACAACCGTTCACGCTTGACGGCAAGACGTTGTATTGGGCGGGCTATAAGAAATTGTGCGCCATCTTGCGCGACGAACACGTGCCGCCCGAGATGGGCTTCGTCCAGATCAACGTGCGCACGATCGAAGCGTTGTGGGCCGTGCAGTCATACTTGCGTCGCGATGGCGTGGGCTCGCCTATCATGGTGCACAGCGGCTACCGCACCCCGCAGACCAACGCGCAGATCGAAGGCGCGGCACGGCTCTCGTACCACATGTGGGGCAAAGCGGTCGACTTCCACGTCCCCGGAGTTCCCTTGGACTATCTCGCAGGCGTGTGCGAGGCGTGTCCGGCAAGCGGCGGGGTCGGTTACTACCCGGATGGTTGGGTGCACATGGACACAGGACCCAAGCGTATCTGGGTCGGCTGATTTCAGCCACGTCGTTCTCGAGTTTCTTCTCTGCGATTGATGGCACAGGCAAGTGCATGAATTGTCCCCTGTCTCCCGAACCCATCCTATTATGCCTGCCGTCGCGATGCCGGTCGACGATGGGACCGAGGCCCGGCCGCGTACACCGCAACTCGAACGCCTGAGCCGGCACGTGCGCTCCCTGGCCAAGCGCCGCAATGCCGTCATCCTCGCTCATATCTACCAGCGTCTCGAGATACAAGAAGTCGCAGATTTCATCGGCGATAGCCTGAACCTCAGCCGCGAGGCCGCGCGCACGAAAGCCGACGTGATCGTTTTCTGCGGCGTCCACTTCATGGCGGAGACCGCGAAGCTTCTGAGCCCGAACAAACTGGTTCTGCTGCCGGATATGAAGGCGGGTTGCGGCATGGCCGACATGATCACGGGCGATCAAGCGCGCGCTTTCCGCGCCCAGTACCCAGGCCGCCCGCTCGTCAGCTACGTGAACACGTATGCTGAGGTCAAGGCCGAGTCGGACATCTGTTGCACCTCGACGAACGCGGCCACCGTCGTCCGCTCGCTACCCGACGAGGAGATCCTCTTCGCGCCAGACATGTACTTGGGCGGCTGGGTTCAAAAGCGCTTGCCTGACAAGAAGATCATCGCGTGGAAAGGCTACTGCCCCACCCACTTCGTCATCCAACCTTCCATGGTGGATGCGCGCAAAGCCCAGCACCCTGGCGCGCTCGTCCTCGCGCACCCGGAGTGCTCGCCTGAGGTTCTCGAGCTCGCGGACTATGTCGGCAGCACGCAGGGCATCATGGACTATGCAGGCGGCAGCCAGGCGAAGGAATTCATCATCTTGACCGAGGCCGGACTCTTGCTGCGGCTGAAAGCGCTACACCCCCACAAGCATTTCTACTCGATAGCGCCCTGTCCGCATTGTCCGTACATGAAGTTCGTCGAGCTGGAAAAGGTCGCCGCCGCGCTGGAGAACGATCTCAACCCCATCGAGATACCGACCGCCATCATGGCGCGCGCACGGACGAGCATTCAACGGATGATGGATGTCTCGGGCGCGGTCAACCCAGCGGACTAAACGTTTCGCCTCGCATGCTGCGCACCGACGCACTCGTCATCGGTTCGGGAGCTGCCGGCTTGCTGCTCGCCCTGCACTGCGCGGAAAAGGGCATGCGCGTCACGGTCGTCACGAAGGGCACGATCGAAGAATCCAACACCGCGTGGGCGCAAGGGGGTGTCGCCGCATCGCTGGATCTGGAAGAGGATTCGACCGCTGCGCACGTCGCGGATACGCTCGCCGCTGGAGCGGGGCTGTGCAACGTGGCGGCCGCGGAGATCGTGGCCGCAGAAGCACCGCAACGCATCGAAGAACTGCGCGCACTTGGCGTCGCGTTCAATCTTTCGGTGACGGGCGAACTTCTGCTCACGCGCGAGGCGGCGCACAGCCACGCGCGCACCGTCTTCTCCGCAGACGCGACCGGCAAGGCCATCTCCACCACGCTTGCGCAAAAGGCGCTGCACCACTCAAACGTCACCGTGATGGAGCGCGCCTCGGCCGTCTCGCTGATCGTCGCGAAGGACCGGTGCGCGGGGACGTGGGTATTCACGAATGGCGAACTCGTGCCGGTCCTGGCCAGCGCGGCGACAGCCCTCGCCACGGGCGGCGTCGGCCAGGTCTACGAACGCACGACCAACCCTCCCGGCGCGACGGGCGATGGGTTGCAGCTCGCGAGCGCGGCGGGCGCGGCGCTCGCGGACGTGGAGTTCGTGCAGTTCCACCCGACCGCGCTCGCAGTCGCGGGAGCTCCGGCGCTGCTCGTCTCGGAGGCCGCCCGCGGCGAGGGCGGCATCTTGGTCAACGACGAAGGGCGCAGGTTCTGTTTCGATGCGGACCCGCGCGGCGAGCTGGCCCCACGCGATGTCGTGGCCCGAGCGATCTTCCATGAGATGCACCGCACGCACGGTGGCGTGTGGCTCGACTTGCGCCCGATCGGGTCGCCGGATTTTTTGCGCAAACGGTTCCCCAACATCGCTGCGGCGTGCGCGCGATTCGGTGTGGACGTTGCCACGCAACCGATCCCGGTCGGACCGGCAGCGCACTACCACATGGGCGGCGTCCTCACTGACCTCCACGGGCGTGCGACTCTTCAGTCGCTCTACTCGATCGGGGAATGCGCCTGCACCGGCCTGCATGGGGCGAACCGGCTGGCCGGTAATTCACTCGCCGAATGCTTGGTGTTCGGGGCGCGCGCGGCGGATGACATCAGCGGAGCGAGTCGCGCGCAGGAGCCGGACACGCTGGCGGAGATCCCGAGCCGGTTGGAAGCGATGATGACGGTCGAGCCGCTGCGCATGGTGATGTGGAAAGACGCGAGCATCGAGCGCGATGGGGAACCTCTCGCGGCTCTGTGCCAAAAACTTGCGGAGTGGCCCGTGTCGAGCGCCCCTATCTCGCGCTCGGCGCTCGAATCGCGGGCGCTCTTGTGCGCGGCGCGCTTTATCGCGGGCGCCGCCCTCGTCCGCGAGGAAAGCCGCGGCGCCCACGAGCGGATGGACTATCCCGAACGGGATGACGCTCACTGGTTAGGGCGCATCGTCTGGTCGGGCGGCGGCCACGAGCTCGAACCACTCGCTGCCCCCGTGGGTTGACCGCGAGGGCTGCATGCGACATCCCGCAATGGACCAGGGCTCGTTCGCGCCGCTCAGCGCCAAAGGCGCGCTCGCATTTGCCGACATCGTCGGCGCGGCGCTGGCGGAAGATGCTGCGGGGACGGACATCACCTCGGTCGCGACGATCGATCCCACGGCCAGGGCTCGAGCACAGATCGTCTCGCGAGCCAACGCGGTGATCGCGGGCTTGCCCATCGCGGGACTCACGTTTCGCGAGGTCGACGCGACCACGGCCTTCGACGAACTCACGGAGGACGGGCGCTTGGTCGCGGCGGGTCCGATCGCGCGAGTGTCGGGATCGGCACGAAGCTTGCTCGCCGCAGAGCGCGTCGCGCTCAACTTTTTGGGCCATCTGAGCGGCATCGCATCCTTGACGCAACGCTACGTCGAGCTCGTGCGCGATCTGCCGGTGCGCATCTGCGACACCCGTAAGACCACGCCGGGGTTGCGCGCGCTCGAGCGCTACGCGGTGCGCGCGGGCGGCGGCTACAACCACCGCTTCGATCTTTCGGACGCGGTGCTGATAAAAGACAACCACCTGGCGGCCAGCGGTTCCGTGACGCAAGCGATCGCGCGCGCGCGCGCGGCCACGCCGGGCGGCACCATCGTCGAAGTCGAGTGCGAATCGGTGCGGCAAGTCGCTGAGGCCGTTGCGGGCGCAGCCGATGCGACCTTGCTCGACAACATGGATCTCGCGGACTTGAGGGCGGCGGTCGAGCTCGCGCGCGGCAAGGCGCTCTTGGAGGCGTCAGGCGGCGTCACCCTTGGCAACGTTCGCGCCATCGCGTTGACCGGCGTCGACATCATCTCTGTCGGGGCGCTCACGCACAGCGCTCCTGCAGCGGATGTCGCCCTCGATTTCGTCTTGGCGGCCGAGTAAACTCAAACGCCCGCATGGAAGAGCACGACCATGCCCGACGATCCCCACGACCCCGAGCGGCAACGGCTCAATTGGGTGGACGCGCACATGGGGCGCACGTCGAAGGAGACTGCGCAGCGCCTGCTCAGCGCGGAACAGCCGCGACCGCCGGCGGATGCCCCGCTGCTCCACCTGGAGGGCGTCAAAGCGCGCTGCGTCGCGGGAGGCGCATCGAACTTCTGGATCATCGGCGCGGAAGCGGGCGAGCCGACGCTGACGGGCGACTACCCCATGATCGGCATGTCACCAACCGCGTATTTCATCCAAGCCCCCGAGTTCAACTATTTGCCATACGCCGTCTCGCGGGCGATGTTGCACGAGACCAATCATCGCGTCATCGGTGATACCGCTTTGCTCGAATCGCAGATGCGAGAGGTCTACGGCTGAAAACGGCGCACCCAGCTTGCGAACGCCTCTAAGAACTCCGTCAGCTCCGTGCGCAGTTCTTCGTCGAGAAGCTCTCCTCGCTCGTCGAATTTCGTCTGCGCTCGCGCGACACGGATCTCCGGGTTGACCATGAAGTAGACCTCTTCGATCGTCGCGATCTGCCGTAACGCCGCCTGCGCGCGCAGGGTGCCGTAATAACCCGTCGAGGCACCTAACATGGCAGCAGGCTTGCGTTCTAGGACCGAGTCATCGGAGGGACGCGAGGCCCACTCGATGACGGTCTTCGTCGCGGCAGGGATCGTGCCGTTGTGCTCCGGGGTCACGATGATCAGACCATCCGCTGCGCGGATCGCGTCGCGTAGGCGAGTGACGGCGGGCGGTGGATCGTCTTCCAGATCCGCATTGAAAAGCGGCACCTGGGCGATCTCCAGCACATCGACGCGGACGTGCTGTGGGGCGGCCTTCACGAGGGCATTGAGCAGCATCCGGTTGTACGACCTCTTGCGCAAGCTGCCCGCATAGGCCGCGAACGTAAAGGTGCGGTCCATGAAACCACCCCTTTTCGGCCGGCCTGCGACCGCCCTCTTGTGACGTGCGTGGCGTGACGCCGAGCTGAATCGGACGTTCGCGGCTCCGATACTCTAGACAGGGGGAATCGTGAACATGAACCGGTTTGCATCCGCGATCTTCGCCTTCGTGGCGTTCGAGTCGTTGCTCGCCGCGAGCGCGTCGAACGCCGACGTGGCCTCGCCGACGCCAGCGCCTGCAGCGGCGAGTGCCGCGCCATTCCAAGAATTCGATATCAAGGTGCCGGCCGCGAATGCGCGCTACATCACGCGCGGGCCTGACGGCGCCATGTGGTTCACAGAGAACGACGCCGACGCGATCGGGCGCGTCACGGCGCAAGGCGAGGTCTCGAATTTTCCCGTGCCCAATGCAGCCTCGGCTCCAAGCGTCATCACCCAAGGCCCCGACGGTGAGCTATGGTTCACGGAGAGGCTCGGCAATCTCGTGGGGCAGTTGACGACCAAGGGCGCCTTCAAAGCATATAAGCCGCCGACACCGTTCTCCGCGCCGCTCGGCATCGCATCTGGGCCAGACGGCAACCTGTGGTTCACTGAGTACATCGGGGACAAGGTCGCGCAGATGACGCCGGCTGGCAAGATGCTCGAGTTCCCGCTCGGCGCTCAAAGCCGGGCCACGGAGATCGTGGCAGGACCCGACGGCAACTTGTGGTTCACGGAACAGAGCGGTAACAAGATCGGCCGGCTCACGCCGGCGGGCACCCTCACTGAATTCGCGCTCCTGGGAGACAACAACTATCCAGCGAGTTTGGTCGACGGACCCGATGGCGCCGTTTGGTTCACCGAAGTCGGCAGCGGGAAGATCGGGCGCATCACAATGGCCGGAGCCATGAAGTCTTTCCTCATACCGACGCGCCACAGCGGTCCGGGCGGCATCGCCGTAGGACCTGACGGCAACATCTGGTTCACCGAAACAAACGCGGGCCAGCTCGGCCAAGTGAACGTGTCGACCGGGCGCATCCGCGAGCTTGCGTTGCCGAACACGAGCGCCGGTCCCGTCGGAATCGCGCTCGGCCCGGATAACGCTTTGTGGATCGTGGAATCGAACGCGAACAAAATCGGGCGTTTCGTTCCCTAAGAAGGGGCGACTTGCCAGTCGCCCCCTACAGCTTGGGGCGACTTGCCAGTCGCCCCGTACATCTTCGGGCGATTTTCTATTTCAGGTAGCGGTCGAGCCAGTCGAGCCAGAGCCGCAGCATGTCCTCGATCCGCACGGGCCCGCTGACCTCGTGCCCCGATTCCGGCCATGCGATGAACGTGACGGGAACGTGGTTGTCTTTGAGAGCGTGATACATGGCATACGACTGCGTGATCGGCACGCGGACGTCGCCGGTGTTGGAGAGGATAAGCGTTGGCGTCTTGATGTTCTTCCAGTAACTGATCGAGGACTGCTCGCGGCACGCGGCCATGTTGTCACCGACCCAGGGTGAGCCCTTCCAATACCAGATGTCCGAGGCGTTGGAATCGGAAAGATCGTAGTCCTCGAGACAATCCGTGTAGGCCGCTCCCAGTACCGCCGCCTTCCAGACTTGGTAGTGGCCGATGAGCCACGACGTCATGTATCCACCGTTCGACCATCCGCCGACCGCAATGCGCGAAGTGTCGACGATGCCAAGCTTCTCGACAGCCGCAAGCCCGGCCATGATATCCTTGCCCGGACCGTCGCCCCCGTCGTTCCACGTCGCGTCCATGTACGCGTTCCCGAGATTGTCACTGCCCCGATAGTTCGGCTGAAAGACCAAGTAGCCGTGCGCGGACACGAGCCGGATGTAATCGTAGAAATCGGTGTTCGAGCCTTCATTGGGGCCGCCGTGAATGCGCAAGACGAGCGGGTATTTCTTCCCTGCCACGTAGCCGGGCGGATACGTGAGCACCCCGTCTTCCAAAAAACCGCCGGGACCCTGCCACGTGATGCCTTCGTTGCGGCCGTAGTCCAGCGCTGCGATGGCGTGGTTGAAGTCCGTCAAGCGTCGTGGAGCGGCGTCGGCCGAGCTCATGTAGTAGAGTTCGGTGGGCCGAGTCGGTTCGTAGCCGGAAAAAGCGATGGCGCCGTCCCTGCCGACCGTCGCGTCAATGTTGTTGTCGTTGGACGGGTCCACGTCACCCAGCTCGAGTTTGCGCGGCTGTCCATCAAGAGGTTGCACCCATAAAGAGGTGCGCGTGCCGTCCGGCGCGCCGATCAAGATCGCCTTGCTGTCGGGCATCCAAAACGCGCCGTTCACGTCGCGATCGAGGTGCGTCATGATGTTTTGGCCATCGCCGCCTTGCTGTGGCGCGACGAAGACATTCCCTTCGTTCATGTCGTTTTCGTGCAGCGAGAACCAGTACGCGATTTTCGACCCATCGGGCGAGAACATGGCGTAGTCCTCGAAGCGCTCGTGGCTCGTCAGCTTGCGCACCTGCTTGCTCGCAATGTCGACCACGATGATCGTCGATCGATCGCCGTCACCGGTGTGCGGCGTCGGTACGCGCGTGAGCGCCATCTCGCGTCCGTCGGGAGACCAAGAGAGCGGCACGCTGATGTCGGGGGTCGCAAGACTCCAGCTCCCGGAGGTGATGCGCTGCGGCGCACCTCCCGTTGCCGCGATGACCCATAGGTGCAGCGGCATCGGCGCGGCGGTGGTGAGATACGGGTCGTTGCCGACTTCAAAGTAATCGTGCCCACGATCGATCGCCGCTTCATTGGCCGGCACGTCTTCGGTCGTGAATCCGATCGCCTTGCCGTCGGGTTTCCAGGCGAAGACGTCCACGCCGTTGGGCACGTTCGTGAGCCGGTGCGGTTTGCCGCCGTGCAGCGACAGGACGTAGATCTGGTCGTTTTGCGCGTCGGTCGACGCGTCGGGGGCTATGTAGGCGATGACGCTGCCGTGGGGCGACCATTCGGGGGAACGAACCCCTGGCCGGCTTGTGGTCAAGTTGCGCTGCACGCCGCTCGCGATATCGACGAGCACGACTTGAGAATCATCGTCGTTCTTTGCGTAGTCTGGCCTTGTGGCCAAAAACACGATTTGTTTTCCGTCTGGAGAGATGAGCGGATTCGACACTTCGACAATGTTTCGGACGTCACTGATCTGAATGGTCCGAGCGACGGCGAAGCTGGGGGCGATCGTCGCCAGCGCGACGGCGAACAACGCGATTTTGTTTTGGTTCCGCATGACCCAGTCGCTACCGGAAAGAAAGCTTTCCTCCTGCAAGCTTGAGAGCATGGAATATCGGTTCGAACAAGTCGACGTCTTCACGCGCACCCGTTTCGCAGGTAATCCGCTCGCGGTTTTTACCGATGGGCGGGGACTCTCGGACGGCGACATGCAGCACATCGCGCGAGAAATGAATCTGTCCGAGACGACGTTTGTGACCCCATCAGAGCGTGCCGACTGCGTCGCGCGCTACCGGATCTTCACGCCGGACTGGGAGATGCCGTTCGCAGGGCACCCCACGGTCGGCACCGCGTACGTCTTGGCGCGCGCAGGCCTGGCGCCGCCCGGTACGACCGCTTTCAACCTTGAAGCCAACGTGGGGCCCGTGCCCATCCGCCTGGAGGGAGATCCTCGCAACCCCGACGCGCTCTTCTTCAATTCGCCGCGCGTCGAGTTCGGCGTTCGCTTCGAAGACCGCGCCGGCATCGCGGCGGCGCTGTCCATATCGCCGGCGGACCTGCTCGCGCAAGCGCCTGTCGAAGAGGCCGGATGTCCGGTGCAGTATGCATACGTCGGCCTTGGGTCACCCGCCGTCGTCGACGCCGTTGCGGTCAACCCGCAGGCCTTCCTCGCCGCGCTCGGCAAGCCGAAAATCGAAGGCGTTTACGTCTTCGCGTTGCGTCCGCAGGAGCCGCGCGTGTATGCGCGCTTTTTGGTGTTCAGCGGCGCCGGTATGTGGGAAGATCCGGCAACCGGTTCGGCCGCGTGCCCCCTCGCCGCGTACCTCGTGCGTCACCGGCTGCTCGAAGACGCGCCGCCGATCGCCGTCGTCATCGAACAGGGCACCCGCATGGGCCGGCAGTCGTTCTTGCATGCTACGGTGATGCACCGCCACGGCGACATCGACAGCATCGAGATCGGCGGCAGCGCGGTATTCGTGCTCTCAGGCACCCTCGAGATGTAGCGACCGGCGCTCGGTCTTGCTCTTGAAAGGAGATGGCGGTGATCCACCTCACCTACTACCTCGATGTCATGTCATCGTGGTGCTTTTATTGCGAGCCGAACCTTGACCGGCTTCGCAAGCACGCGGGCGAGCGGCTCGCCTACGAATGGCGTATCGCGATGGTGACGGAAGCAGGTCCGAAGGGCTTCACCCGCACGCAGATGGAGTGGTTCTACAAGCGCTCCGGATCGATCTCGGGGATCCACCTCAACGCCGCCTGGAACCAGGGCGAGCACGACACGCTGCAGCCCAACCTCGCGGCCGAGGCGGCCCGGGAACTTGGCTGCGCCGATGACCGGGTGCGCAGAGCGCTCGCGCACGCCGCGCTCATCGACGGTGTGCCGATCTATCACAAGAGCGAAGCGGTATCGATCGCTGCTGCCGCGAGCGGGCTTTCCGACGAGCGGCTCTTCAAAGCGATGGACGATCCCAAAATCGAAGCGCGCATCCGCGCGAGCGGATCTGAATTCGCGGCCTTACGAATCGACCAGCGACCGGCGTTCCTCGTGCGCAGCGACATCGGCGACGCTGCGGTCTTCTCCGGCATCTGGCGACTCGAGCCGCTTGAGGCTTTGGTCGATTCGATGATCGCCGACGAGAAGAAATACGAGGAGTTCGCAGCGTCGAACCCACCGTTTCCGGCGTGAAGAGCGCTACGTGCCTTCCCCGCTGCCGAAGCGCAGCAGGTACTTGACGATGAAGCGGTCGAGCGAGACGCTGGCGGCCGGCGTGCCGTAGTTGACGAAGAGCTCGCTGCCGCTTCGGAACTTCTCGTGGAAGCCGGCCGCGAAGTTCAAGCCTGGCGCGGCGAAGCCGCCTTGGCCGTTGATGGAGCGCAGGGCGAGAGTAACGTTCGTGTCCGGCCCGATGGATTCTCCCAACGCCACGCTTCGCAAGATCTGCCCGTCCACCCCGATGAGCGCCGAACGCTCGTGGGTACCGGCGTAGATGAGCGAGAGATTCAAATGCGTGCCGATCGGCCGCGTCGTGGAAGCGTTGAACTGCTGCAGGTAAAACGTCGAGAACGGTCCTTCGCCGTAGAAGAAATCGATCGGTGACGGCGTGCCGTCGCGATAGCCGAGCGTGAAAGACGACTGGTTGAAGGGGAGCATGACGCCGCCGGTCAGCACGGGGTCGTCGAGCGAACTCGTCTGCTGCGTCAAATTCAGATGGAACAAGTTGTTGGTGAAGATGTCCGTCGTGCCGAAAAAGTCCGCCTCTTTAGGATTGCCCATGTGGTTTAGAAAACGGTCCGCCGTGAAAAAGCCCGTCCAGTTCTTGATGCCGGGATACGAAGCCGTGAAATCGGTGAACCCTTGCAGCCCGCGGATGTCGTTGACCGCGGTGAATCCGTCGAGGGGATCGTAGCCGGGGCTGATGTCCAAGTAACCGACGTTCCACTCGTAGTTGGGCTTGTGGACATCGACGAAGCCGGAGCGAGCGAACGCAAACCCGTCTCCCGGATTCGTCGAGAGGTTCATCTGCTCCAGCCCCTGGTCGTAACCCCACACGAAGCCCGTCGCGAGGTTGCGCCCGGCGATGCCGGTCTCCACCGTGCTGTCGTTGCCGATGTCGTGATGAGCGAACACGCCATTGACCCAGTACAAAAACGTCCGGTTCGACGTGATGTGTTTGTAGCCGAAGGCCTGATCGTCCAAGATGTCCGTGGGCACGGTGCTGCGCACTGAGAGCAGGCCGAAGGACTGATTGCCGAACGTCCCTTCGACCTTGAGGCCGCGGTCGAACGGTCCGATGCTCGGCGAGTAGAAGATCTCATCTGGCGGCTGGATATCGTTGCCGGGCGCGAACGACTGATTGGTGAAGTATTGCGAACCTTGCGCGAAAAACGGCCGATATTCGTTGAGGTTGCGCGGGAATTCTTGCGGCACGATCGTCTGCTGGTCGACTTCCACGTTTGAGAAGTCGGGGTTGAGCGTGCCCACCGCCGCAATCGTGCTCGTGAGCGGGTAGACGAGGTCCAGCCCGTAGTTCCGCACTGATTGCGTCGCGAACGTATTGTTCGCTTGTTGGAAGACGTTGCGGTCCTTGCCGAAGCTCTCAAGCCCGTAGATCGCTGCTCGCGGCTTCGGTCGGGTGGATGTGGACGCGATGTCGAGGCCCTGCAGCGTCGGCCAGTAGCGCGCGTCGGTGAGCGGCGGCCAGTTGGGCGGCTGTCCGTCTTGCATGAGCCCGTCGTACGCCCAGGTGTAGTGCTCGCCCACGCCGGCGACGATGCGGATGAAGTTGATGCGCCAGGCTTTGTCCTTCCCACCCGCGGCCCGCAGGTCTTTGAGCGGTATCGTGAGCATCGCGGCCCAGTTCGAGCCGTCCACGGCGGCTTGCGCGCGCCACGGTGGATCGTAGCGTGACGATTCGCTGGATTGTTGGTAGCGTACGCCGCGCGGCGTGGCCTCGAAGAAATACGTCTCCTGCCCCGCGCTCGTATCGATCCCGATGCCGACGGCGTCGTCTTGACCAAACCCGATCTGATTGGTCGTTTGCGCCGCATGGATTGCGACCCCGGCTTGTTCCGCGCGGAACGCGACGTAGAGATTTTGATCGTCGTAGAGCAGATACGCTGTGGTCTGGAGCGCGGCCGGACGGCGCGTCGTCAGGTCGAAGAACGACGTGGCCTTGACCGCTTTGGCCCAGGCTGGGTCCGAGAGAGCGGGATCGAACGTGGGCGCGCCCGTCACCCGCGCCGCGGGAAAGGTCTGGTTGCGGTCGACGGCGGCCTCGACCGGCGCAAGCAAGGCCGCGAGCGCCGTTGCGAAGAGCGCGCCGCCGCTGCACCATGCGCTGAGTCGGAGCGAGAGATTTGCCTGGGCTGCTCGTGCATGCGCCATCTGCACGAGCATACACGCGGGGAACCGAAAAGGTTTCATCGGTGCGGTTTTCGAGCGGGCCTATCGCCGCCCTCTCCAAGCGTCATTTTCGATGAAAATGGCGGTTTTGGTCCTCACTGCCTTTCAGGCCGCGCGGATATCGTGGGCTGGACAGGGCCCGACGAGGAGAACGCTAAGGGCGATTTTCCAATCGCCCACTACATGTGGTTCCAGGCGTCTTCGTACAGGAAGTTCTGCGGATCGACCGGGTGGTTGAGGGAAAACTTGTTCACTCCCGTCCCATCGACCACCCAGGCCCGCACTTGGATTGTCGGGCCGAGCATGCCCGTGATGCAGAGCCGATTTTCGAGTTCGGCGCCGCTCAACCAGTTGGGCTGGTTGGGGTGAACCGCGAGCGTCTGCACAAGTTCCGGGCAAAACGCGGAAACCCCTGAATAATCGATCACTGCTGTGACCTGATGCTTCACATAGAGCTGGATGATGTTGCTGGACGTGGCGTAAGTGTAGTGCGCGTAGATGACCACCTGGCCGGGCACTGGGTTTCCGGGGAGCGAATAGCCGACGGAACCGTCATCCACGGAGCCCGTGCCGCGCTCGGGCCAACCGAGAGGCGCCATGCTCACGTACGGACGCAAGAGCAGACAGACCACTCCGTTTCCCTTCCCACGGCCAACCGTCAAACTCGTCGACGAGGCTGTCAGCATGGTGCCTTGCTGCACGCCGAAAACATTGCCCGGCGGATCGCACGGGGTGGACGTGTCGAAGTCGTTGCCGTTGTTTTGGTCCGAGCCATTGGAATTTTGATTGGAACCATTTCCTCCGCCTCCGCCGCCGGAGTTGTCGCCGTTGTTGTTCCCGCCGTTGTTCCCGCCGTTGTTCCCGCCGTTGTTCCCGCCGTTGTTCCCGCCGTTATTGTTTCCGTTGTTGTTCCCGCCCGGATTTCCGCCGCCGTTAGCGCCATTGGGAGGGGGATTACCGCCATCCGGGCCGCCGCCCGATTGGTTCGGGTCTGGCGCGTTGTTTGGCTCCGGAGTCCATGATAGCGGCTGCGTGGGACCGTTGAAAAAACCACCCCAGTTCGTGAACGGAAACGGCAAATCGAACGCGACCTTTTTCGCGCCGATTCCGCGCAGCTGCTCGGACGCGACGTCGAAACTCTTCGTAGCCGCCTGAGCGGTCACGCGGACCTGCACGACGCCCTGCGTCAATAGCGTGCCTTTGGTACGCAGCCTTGCGTACACGCCTGGTGCGATGACGCTCCACGGAGTGTCGGCGATGGGGTTCGGGGCGCGACCTTCCCCTAACCGGCTGAACTGCGCGACGAGCGCATTGAAGTTGTTGCCGTCGCTGATGATGGTATCGCGGGCCTGACGGATCTGCGCGAGCGTCGTGCCGATGGGACCGAGTTGCCCCAGCGCGCTTTCAAAACTCGGGGCTCCCGGAACTTTGGACGCAATCGAATTCCATTCGTCACGCGCGCGATCGTAGAAATCGCCTTGCAGCCGGGACTTATAGTCGGGCAGGAGCACATCCACGATCTGCTTCGAGCCGCTACCCATCTCTTGATAGTCCATGCCGGCTTGCAGCGACCACGACAGCACCTGCACCTGCGGCGGGCTGAAGCGCGAACTGAAGGCTCTGTAGTTGAGAGCCACGGCGATGTCCGACCAGGCGCCTTTGATGGGCGCGAGGAGAAATTTGTTGCGCCACGGGCCTTGATTGAAATGCCCCATGCAATACGTGACGACCGTGACGTTATAGTCTCCGGCCGGCATGCGGATGATGCCATTGGGAACGGCCGTGAAAAGCTTCCGTGTCGCAGCGAAACTCGCCGGCCGAAAGGCGCCGCCGGGCAAGTCTCTCACGGTCGGCAAGACGTCGTTGCCGCTGATGTACACCGGGCGATTGGCATTGAACCACACCCCGAACTGCTTGAGGAGCTCGTTCGAAACGATGCCCTTCGCGGCTTGGTTCGCGGAGGGCACGGACGGAACGCCTGGCAGGGAAGGCAGCCCTAAACCCTTTTCGCCGGCCGCAAGCATCAAGAGCGCGGCGGTCGCCGCGGCGATGATCCGAAGATACGGTGATCTCATCTGGGCCCTCCGGGGGCGGCGTGCCCAGCCGCCCCTCCAAGCGTTTCTATTTCGTGCAGGCGAAGCTGATGCGGTAGTTTGCCGGGAGCTTGTAATGCGGCATGTTTTCCCGTTGGTTCTGCGCATCGGCGTTGAAGGTTACGAGCAGTCGCACCGGCTTGTCAGCCGGATTGAAAGGACCGTATCGGAATCGCTGCTGGTGCGTGAACTCTTCACCCGGCTTGAACGTGTGAATCGCTAGCTCGGAGAAGTTCATCGATGTGCCGGCACTGTTGGACGAGGCGACGGTGTTGCCGCTCGCCAGCACCAGTTGCTCGTCTGACACGTTGACGTCGCCCGGCGCCAGCGGCCGGCTGGTGAGGTTCACCCACTGCTGCGTGATCATCCAGCCGATCTGCGGGCTCGACGGGTCGGAGCCATGGTCCTCACCGATGGCAGTCGCGCGCATTTTCCAAACGCCGTTGGACGACATCCACTGGTTGAGACAGCCGGATTGGCCCGCGACCTGCGCGGAACCACCCTCGGCCTGCGCCTCGGCGGCCGTGGCCTGGCAATCAAGTTTGAATCGGAAGTTGTATTGCGCTGTCGTGAAGTGGGGCTTGAACCGGTACGTGGCAAGCTTTGCGGCGTCGAACGTGATGTCGATGGCCCTGGGTTTGCTTGCAGCGTCCATCCCGTTCCCGCGGAACTGTTGCGTGTACGTGAATTGGCCGGAGACCGGGAAGCTGTGGAAGCCGACCTGGCCCATCGACAGCGAGCCCGTGGTGCTGTCGGTCGCCGCGATAACCGATCCGTTCGGCAGTTCGAGCTTCTGATCGGTGAGCAGTGAGTCGCTCGGGGCGAGTTCGACGGACGAGCCGTTGCGCCACACTTCGGTGACTTGCCAACCGACGAACTGGCCCCCATCGAGCAGCGGCGCAAAGCCCGTCACCTGCACCCGCCAAATGCCGTTGAAGAGCCACGAATTGACGCAGCCCTCGCGCGTGTTGCTCGCGGTCGAACCTGTTGACCCGGTCGCCGACACAATTGCGACGATTAAGACCAATACAACCGCTGCACCGGTTTTGGAAGCAAAAGATCGCATCATCATCTCCTGTCAGCCCGGGCCAATCGCGACGGAACTCGCTGGTAGCTCCCCAATTCGAGAGGGTGCCAGAAGCTACATGCCGTCTGCAACCTCGCCGACATGGCGCTCGCGTATCTAATGAAGGGCGATGTCGAAAACGCTCGCTTGACCGCCGACCGGCGCTAGCTGGACGGACTTGGCGACGACGACTCGTTACAGGTGAGATCCACGCTAAATGCGGGGTTGGTCAGCTTGTAGCCAAGCGATGTGTGGTAGACGGTGTTGGTCGCACTGACCGGCAAGACGAAGGATGCCGCTCTGTTCGTCTGATCGCTCGCGCGAAACCAATACGTCCCCGAGACGTGCATGCCGGGCTTGAAGTTCGTGTACGTAATCGCGTCCTGGTAGGCGATTTGCGAGTCGGTGGCGATCTCGAGTATCGTTCCGTCCTTGAGCACGACTTGCGGCAGACCGATGCCGAGGGAATCTGGGACCTGCGTCTGCTTCGACAGGTTGCTCAATGTGAATGTCACTCCGTACGCGGCGACGGCGACGCTCGGGTCGGTTCCGAACACCACGTTCGTCACCTTCAACCCCCAGATACCGTCACTGAGCGTTTGGTTGACGCAGCCACTCACGGGCCGAGGCGACGTCGTCGCCGGACTCGCAGCCGAGAACGCGACGATCGCGGCGACCGCAGTGACTGCCACGATGGCTGGCGTCTTGAACATACGAACCTCCGAGCGCAACAGGAGAGCTGGCCCGTGGGGCGCTTCGACCGAGGCTCGGAGAGGACCGCTTCGCTAGGGGCCGATTGCTCCAGCAAGATCGGCGTGGGCGTACTTGACGAGAATGGCCGCGTCGACGGGCCGGCACGCGCTGTACCGTGATGGGCCGGACACTCCGTCGCGCGGATCGCACAGCCGTGCCCCCCGCAGCGTCGCACCCACGAGCCTCGCGCCCGAGAGATCCGCGCAGACGATCCGTCCGGCGAGCGGTGGCGCATTCCCATTCTCTTCGATCTCGTGAGAGCAAAGCACCGCGCCTGACATATCGGCCTCACGAAGATCTGCGTCGCGCAAATCATCGGAGAACAGCGCAGCGCCTTTGAGGGTAACTGCGTGCAGGTCCGCGTGCGAGAGATCGTCGCCCTCGAGCGAAAGGGCGCCCAAATCCTTGCCAAAAAGGACGGCGGCTCGAAGGTCGCAACCCCGGCAGCTCGTGAGGAGCGTGCGCACATTCCCGTCCGCGAACTGCGTGAAATCTTGACTTGACAGATCCACACCGTCGAGCCGGGTGTTGAAGAGGATGACGCCTGCCAACCTTGCGGCACGCATATCCGCTCCGTTGAGTTTCGCATTGCGAAGGTCCGCGCCGCGCAGATCGGCCCCTTCCAGGTCGGCACCGTCCAGCGATGCGTTCTGTAGATTCGCTTGGCGCAGATCGGCGCCGACCAGGTCGACCCCGACCCAGCGCACGCCGCTCAAGTCGAGGTTGTGAAGATCCGTCCGATTGAAATCGCAGCCTTCGCAGGTGGCCGGCATTCTTGAGGTAGTGCTCGCGACGGATACGTGGCCGACGCCCGTTCCCATGATGAGCATCGCGCAGAGGCCGATCAGCCGATGCACCGATCGATCCATGTAATTTCCTGTCTGTTCTTATCGCATGATCGCGTTGCTCAGGTCGCTGCCTGTGATATGCGTCCGTGAAAGATCGACGCTGCGCAGGTCGACGCCTGAGAAATCGCACCCGGTGAATGAGGTCCCGGTGAGTCTCGCGCCCACGAGCGTCGCGTGGTCGAGATCGACGCCGTTGAAATGCGCGCCGCTAAGATCCGCGCCGCTCAAATTGGCGCGTTCGAGGTTCGCCCCGCTGAGCGTGAGGCCGCGCAGATCTTGACCGCGAAGATCGGCGCCCTGCAGGTCGCAGCCCCGGCAGTGTTCCAGAACGGCGTGCGCTTGCGACGGCGACAGTCGAGCGACGTCGATGCGACAGCCATCCAAGTTCGCATCGCTCAGGTCCACGCCGGCGATGTTCGCGCGGCTGAGATTGGCGCCGCTGAGGTTCGCGTTGCGAAAACTGGCCGCGCTGAGGTCGGCGCCTTGAAAGTTCGCACCGCTGAGATTGGCCCCGGAGAAATCGACATGCTTGAGGTCAGCGTTTGAAAAGTTGGCCCCGGTCAGATTCGACCCATGCAGATCGCGCCCGGCCCAACGCGCGGCAGCGAAATCGCATCCCGTGCAGTTGAAACTCGTTGCGATGGTCGCGTTTGTGACTGCTGCCGGGGTGCTCGGGAGGTGCGGAAGCACGGGCGCGGTCGGCGGCGCGTGGGCGTGTTCTCTCACGGTCAAGCGGTGTTCGGAGAGGTGGGCGTGGACCGGAACTGTGCTATGAAAAGAGGGCGTGTCGGGTGCAACCGCCGGCGCGGGAACGCGCGCGGGCTTTAGCCTCAACGCGCTTGCCGACACGCGCGGGGGCGCGGGCGGCACGGGTGTGGCGATCGTCGGCAGCGTGAACGCGATCGATGGCGCGACGGTCTGCGCCACGAACAGGAGGACGAACATCGCGGCCGCGACCAGGCCGGCTGTTCCCACGGCGACGGACGTGCCGATGTTCCTTCCCGCTGCGAGCAGGCGCTCCACCCGAATCGACAGGCCCTTGCGGGTGAGGAATACGCCAGGTGCCGCAAGGGCGCGGTGCGGCCACGCCGTCACCTCCGCCATGCGCGTCAAGCAAAGCGCGTACGGCCGTACATCGCGCGTTTGCGCGACGACCCAATCATCGCACGCGACCTCGCGTTCGATGTCGAGTTTGCGTGCCATCCACAGCATCGCCGGGTTGAAGAAAAAGAGCGCTTCGACGACGCGCTGGAAGCAATTCGTCCAGTCGTCGGCCCGGCGCAGATGCGCGAGTTCGTGGAGCACGATCTGGTCGATCTCGCGAGGCGAGAGCGCCCCTAGAAGCCGGGACGGAAGCAAAATGAGCGAATCGAAAAGTCCCACCGCCACTGGAACTGTGATTCGATCCGAGGTGCACAGCCGCACGTCGCGATCGCCTTTGTGCGCCTGCGCCCAGGCGTCGAGCCCATCACGCAGTTCGATGGGCACCGGCAGCGCGTCGCGCTTGAGCTTCTCCAACTGCCACAGCGCCATCGTCAGTCGGACGAGGATGGCGGCGACGACGAGGGCCCATACAAAGAATGGAAGCGTTGCGAGCGTTGCAGGCACGGCGACCCGCAGCCGCGGGGGCGGCGCCACGGAGCGGCGCGTTGCAATTTCAGTTCCGTAACGGGCGTGGCTCAAGAGCGTGGCCGGCCGGGAAGCAGGTTGGGTCTTCGCCATGCTCGTTCCGAGCGTCGGCTGTGCGGCCGGGGCGATGGTTGAGGTATGGGGCATCGTGATGGCGACGCTGAGCAGCGCCGACGCGGCGAGCGCGAGCGTCCAGGCAGCATAGCGCGTGGTCGCGTTGCTGCGCGGAGCGAGCCAAAAGACCGTTTGAACAGCGAGCGCCACGAGCAGCGCCACCCAGAGGCTATTGAAAAGAACGGCCACGCCGAACTGGATCATGGCTTTTCCTCGTACTCGCGGATGAGTTGTTTGAGGCGGCGCAGCTCGTCCGACGACGGTCTGCCTTCCTCGACGAGCCTTAAGGCGAGCTCCCCCGGATTGTCGCGAAAAAAACGCTTGAGCAAATGCCCGACCGCGGACTTCGCTGCTTGCTCGCGTTCGATCGAAGGGTGATAGACGAATGCTCGACCACGCTCTTCGTGTCCGGCATAGCCCTTCTGCTCGAGGATCCGAAGCATCGTCAGGACGGTGCTGTAGGCGACGGGTGGGGGCGGAAGCGCTTCGACGACTTCCGCGACCGTCGCCTTTCGCTTGGCCCACAAGACTTCCATGAGCCGCAACTCGGTCTCGGTGAGGACGGGCGAACGTTTTCGCGCCAAAGTGCCACCTCGCATGGGCTACTAAGAATTTAATAGCAATATACGCCAAGCCGGAGGCGCTGTCAACTAATTCTTTAATGGCAGTGGGCACTCACAGGCCTGCGACGGTGGAGTTCGACCGGAGCCCAAAGAACTGCACCAAAGTGCACCTGCTTGAAACAACCCAAGGCCAGCGGCCGTTTGGCTTCGATCCCCTCGTCGAGGAGTGGTTCAAGCATAAGTTCGGCGAGCCCACCGCTCCACAGATCGCGGGTTGGCCGCTCATCCGCTCCGGCGGCCACGTGCTCATCACGGCCCCGACCGGCTCCGGCAAGACGCTCGCCGCATTCTTGATGGCGCTGGATCGCCTCATCGGGCTGGCGCGCGAAGGACTCGCGGACCAGACGTACGTCGTCTACGTCTCGCCGCTCAAAGCCCTCGTCAACGACGTCCATCGAAATCTCGAGGTGCCGCTCGCGGAGATCGCCGAGCTTGCGGTCCGCCGCGGAGATCAGCTTGCGCCGATCCGCGTTGCGCTGCGCACCGGGGACAGTTCGCAAGCCGACCGCGCGCGCATGCTCGTCAAACAACCGCACATCCTCGTGACGACACCCGAGTCGCTCTTCATCCTGCTCACCGCAGCCCGCTCGCGCGAGCTGTTCAAGCATGTCTCGACCGTCATCGTCGACGAGATCCATGCGCTCGCTCCCAACAAGCGCGGTGCCCACCTCGCGCTCTCGCTGGCAAGGCTCGACCACCTCGTCGCCCAGGCCGGCGGGTCGCGACCTCAGCGGATCGGGCTGTCCGCCACGGTCAAGCCGGTCGAGGACGTCGCCTTCTATCTGGCCGGTGCATCGCACGCAGCTCCAGCCATCGTGAACATCGGGCACCGGCGCGAGATGGATCTGTCCGTATGGGTGCCGCCCGACGAGCTCGGCCCCGTCGCCAGCAATGAGATGTGGGAAGAGATCTACGACCACATCGCCGCTCTCGTCAAAGCGCACCGGACGACGCTTGTCTTCGTCAGCACGCGGCGTCTGTCGGAACGGGTAGCGCACCATTTGATCAAACGTCTGGGAGTGGGATCAGTCATGCCGCATCACGGCAGTCTGGCCCGCGCCATCCGCCTGGAGACCGAGCGCAGACTCAAAGCGGGTGAGTTGCAAGCAGTCGTCGCCACCGCGTCGCTCGAGCTCGGTATCGACATCGGATCCGTCGATGTGGCCGTGCAGATCGGCTCGCCGCGCTCCATCGCGGCCGCGCTGCAACGCATCGGACGATCCGGACACTGGGTTGGAGCGCGGCCTAAAGGCGTGCTCATCGCGACGACGCGCGACGAGCTGGTCGAGTGCGCCGCGCTCGTGCGCGCGATGCGCACGGGCGCGATCGATCGCCAAGAAGCGCAACACGCCCCGCTCGATATTCTCGCGCAGCAACTCGTCGCGGCCTGCGCGGTCGAAGACTGGAGCGAAGACGCGCTCTTCGCGCTCGCCCGGTCGGCTGCGCCCTTTGCCGAGCTCGCGCGGGCAGACTTCGACGCGGTCGTGGAGATGCTCGCCGAAGGCATCGCCACGTCTCGCGGTCGTGGCGCGGCGTTCTTGCATCACGATCGCGTCAACCGTCGCCTGCGCGGGCGTAGAGGCGCTCGGCTCGCTGCTATCACGAGCGGTGGCGCGATCCCCGATCAAACCACCTATGCCGTCGTGGCAGAACCTGAGGGCGCGGTGGTCGGTACGCTCGACGAGGACTTCGCGGTCGAGAGCATGGCGGGCGACATCTTCTTGCTCGGCACGACTTCATGGCAGATCCACCGCGTCGAGCAGGGCCGCGTTCGCGTGAGCGACGCCCACGGCGCGCCACCGACGATCCCGTTTTGGCGCGGTGAGGCGCCCGGTCGCACGCTCGAGCTCTCCGCAGAAGTATCGCGGCTCCGGGTGAAGATCGCAGAGCTCATGGCGCCTGAGCCAGCGCCGGCCGTCTCGTTCCTCGAGCGTGAGTGCGGCGTCGAGCGCCTCGCCGCAGAGCAATTCGTCGACTACATGCGTGCGGGCACTGCGATCTTGGGTGTCGTGCCCTCCCAGGACTGCGTCGTGGCAGAAAGGTTCTTCGACGAGTCCGGCGGCATGCAACTCGTGGTGCATGCGCCGTTCGGCTCGCGGATCAACCGCGCGTGGGGGCTCGCGCTGCGCAAGCGGTTTTGCCGCTCTTTCAATCTCGAACTTCAAGCCGCCGCCACGGACAACGGTCTTGTCATCTCGCTGTCCGAGCAGCATGCCTTCCCGCTCGACATCATCTTCCAGTTCTTGAACACGGTGACGGTCGAGGAGGTGCTCACGCAGGCGATGCTGCCCGCGCCGATGTTCGCCGCGCGTTGGCGTTGGAACGCGCAACGCTCGCTCGCGATCCTGCGTTTTTCCCACGGCAAGAAGGTCGCGGCGCCGATCCAACGCATGCGATCGGACGATTTGCTCGCCGCGGTGTTCCCCGATCAAGCCGCGTGCCCGGAAAACCTCAGCGGCGAGGTCCGCATTCCCAACCATCCGCTCGTCAGCCAGACGGTCGCCGACTGCTTGCACGAGGCGATGGACCTCGATGGCTTGCGGTCGGTGCTCGAGCGCATCGAGGCTGGTTCCTTGCGCACCATCGCAGTGGATACGGCTGAGCCCTCGATGTTCGCGCACGAGATCCTCAATGCCAATCCGTTCGCTTTCCTGGATGATGCGCCGCTCGAGGAGCGGCGCACCCGCGCGCTCGCGCTGCGTTCGACGCTGCGCACGGACGTCTCGCTCGGCATTGGAGCGTTGGATCCCGAAGCGATCGCACAGGTCGCCGCCGAGGGGTGGCCGGTCGCGCGCGATGCAGACGAACTGCACGATGCGCTGCTCACGCTTGGCGTGCTGCCGCCCGTGCTCGCCTGGCAAGCGCACTTCGACGCGCTCGTGGCCGCGGGGCGCGCCACGGCGGCCTTCGTCGCCGGAGCACGTGGTGCTGAACCTTCGGTGCTTTGGGTCGCCGCCGAGCGGCTCGACATCGCGCGTGCGGTTTACGCCGGCATGGAGTGGCTGCCAGCGATCGCGGCGGTTTCTTCGAACCGCGCGGAGGTCGAAACTCCTGAGGCCGGGGCTACGGAGATCGTGCGCGGCTGGTTGGAGTGCAGCGGTCCCCTCACCGCGGCAGCTCTTGCCCACAAGCTTTCGATGTCGAGCGACGCGGTAGAATCAGCTCTGCTCGCGCTCGAGCACGAAGGGCAAGTCTTGCGCGGTCGTTTCTCCGTGCAGCCGCAAGGACCGGTCGCGCTCGTCGCTCCCACGGAGTGGTGCAACCGGCGCGTGCTCGCCCGCATCCACCGCCTGACTCTTGGCCGGCTGCGCCGAGAGATCGAGCCGGTGTCCACCGCACAATTCGAAGAGTTCTCCGCACGGTGGCAACACTGCGTCGCCGGCGCGCAGCTGCATGGCGTCGACGGCACGTTGCAGGTCGTCAAACAGTTGCAGGGATTGGAGTTTCCGGCCGAAGCGTGGGAGAAGGAGGTCTTGCCTCGCCGCGTGCGCGGTTATCGGAGCGAGTTCCTAGACAAGCTGTGCGCCTCGGGAGAGGTGATGTGGGGTCGGCTTTCGCCCCATCCGGCGTTTGAAGAGCGCGAAGAGCCGCGCAGCCGGCGCGTGCGCCCGACCCGGGTCGCGCCCATCTCGCTGTTCTTACGCGACGACGCCGGCTGGCTCGTGCGCAGGCGTCAAGACGAATTGGAAGCGCTTTCAACACCCGCGCGCGACGTTCTCGCCGCCCTCGCGGCGCGTGGCGCTTCGTTCTTCGTCGAGCTCGCGTCAGCCACGGGTCGGCTTGCGAGCGAAGTCGAGGATGGTTTGTGGGAGCTCGTCGCAGGGGGGCTCGTCACGGCCGACGGATTCGACAATCTGCGTTCGCTCATCGATCCCAAGCGGCGCCTGGCGCTTGGCCGCCGCAACCGCTCGCGCCCTCGCAACGCGCCCGGGCGCTGGGCATTGCTGCAAGCCCAGGAGCGACAGGATCGCGATACCGATCTTTTCGCACGCCAGCTGTTGCGGCGATGGGGTGTCGTTTCGCGTGACATCGCCAAGCGTGAGAGCTTCGCGCCGCCGTGGCGCGATCTGCTCGTCACGTATCGCCGGCTCGAGGCGCAGGGCGAGATCCGCGGCGGTCGTTTCATCGCGAGCCACATCGGCGAGCAGTTCGCTCTTCCGGATGCCCTCGACTTGCTGCGCGCCATGAAGCGGGTCGCCGTCTGACGGTGCGGATCGGCGTCGATCTCGCAGCCGGCGAGATAGCGGTGCTTGCGCTGGCGGATGACGGATCCGTGCTGCGCCGCGAACGCGGCCTTGCCGCAGCGATCCGCTATGAAGAGATGCTCGAAACCGTCACCTCTCTCGTGGGAGCGATCGAGGGTGCACTTGGCACTAAGGGGACGGTCGGCGTCAGCTTGCCGGGCGCCATCTCCGCCAAGACCGGCCGCGTCAAGAACTCGAACAACGCGAATCTCATCGGCGCCGATCTGCGCAACGACCTGGCGCGCACGCTCCGGCGCGACGTGCGAATCGGCAACGACGCGAATTGCTTCACGCTCGCCGAGGCGTCAGACGGGGCCGCCGCCTCGGGAGTGGTCGTCGTCGGTCTGATCTTGGGGGGCGGCGTAGGGGCTGGCATCGCAATCGAGCGGCGCGTCATCGAAGGCGTCAATGCAATCGCGGGCGAGCTCGGGCACAACTCCTTACCGTGGTCGAACGACGAGGAGAGCGCGCGGGTGCGCTGTTATTGCGGCAAGACCGGCTGCATCGAACAATTTCTCTCCACCGCAGGACTACAGCGAGCCTACAAGGCGCGCACAGGCTCGTACGTGAGCGCCGACGAGATCACGCGCGCCTCGGCGGCTCGTCACGCGGACGCGAGCGCCTGTCTTGCGGAATATGAGGATCGGCTTGCGCGCGTGCTTGGCTCGCTCACGAACCTCATCGATCCCGACACGGTGGTCATCGGCGGCAGCCTAGCGCGAAACGCGATCGACTACGGAACGTTGCGAAGCGCGGTCGCACGCTACGCGTTCACGGATCGTCTCGACACGAAGATCGTGCCGTCTGCACACGGTGATGCGGGCGCTGCGCGCGGCGCGGCCATGCTGTGGCCAGCCGCAAGCAACCTCTAGGCAATCCAACAGCCGCCCGATATGCCGAGAGGATGCGCGCAGACGGCGAAAGGTTATGCGGCGGCCGCGGTTTTCCGGGTTTTTACCCGTGAGGTGCGACTCCGGCGCGCCTGCGGCAAGACGAGGGGGTCGTCCGTCCCGAGAACGGGACACGCGCTCAACAGGAGCACCTCGATCTGCTGCACGCCGCGGTCGGGGTTCAACGTGACGATCTCGCAGCGCGTATCCTTCGCGCGATCTTTGAGCTGGTTTTGCACCGGGCACGGTTCGCTGCGGGAGCGCTTGAGGAACGCGAAGACGTAGTTACGCAGTTCGCCGGCAAAAGAGCAGTAGCGGTCGACTGCGGCGGCTGGGAACATGTGGTCGAAGACGACATGCCGTTGTGGTGCGAAGTGGCGTACGTATTCTTGCAGCTGCGCTGCGGTAAGACCGGCGCTGCGCACGACGACGGTGTCATGCAGATTCCAGCCGATGAGCTTTTTGCCCAAGAGCAACTCTCTGCCATGTTGGCGCTCGATGAAGCGCTGCAACATCATGTCGGTGTCCGGCGCGTTGGCGCCTCGGACGTGGATGACCATGCGGACTCCTCAAGAGAAAAGATCTGTACCATAGGACCGCGCCCAAGCGTCAGACGTGGAGTGCGCGAGCTCACTCGTCGCTTTATATGAAGTCCCTACGGGCCGAAAAGCCGCCGGACGAATACCGCATGTTTGAAGCTTGAGGAGCCGCCGAAGTGCACCACCACGGTGCGCAGCGAGGGCACGACGTACAGCGCTTGGCCGCCGGCGCCGCTCGCGTAGGCGAGATCGGATGGAGCGCCTTCGATGCCGAGCCAGAAGCAGAGACCGTAGCGAGTGTTGACCGCCGAGCCGCGAAAGCACGCCGCGAACTCGTCGTGGCGATCGCACAAGAAGCGGCCGAACTTCAACCACTCGCGCGCCGACACGAAAGCCCCCGTGGGCAGCGGCTGCGTTCCGTCGGACAGCGTGCGCCATCGGTCGACGCGCAAACCGATGGGGTCCAAAATGCGCTCCTGGAGGTACTCGTGCGGCGTACGCTTGCGCGCGGCAAGCTTGCGCGCGAGCACCGCGCCGAAGATCTGCAGCGCGATGCCGCCATGGGTGAACGTGCTTCCGGGTTCGTGCTTGAGGGTTACCGAGAGCGCCTTGCTATAGGTCGGAACCGCCGAACCGAGGCCGCCGAAACCGATGCCCGCGGTCAGCTGCAGCAGCTGGCGCAGCGTCACGTGCCTCTTCCACTCGTCGCGCTCCCAATCGGGGACGGTTGCAGCGACGCGCTCGTCGAGCCTTAGGATGCCGTCGGCTTGCGCTGCAAGCGCAGCGATGCCCCAGAAGCTCTTTGTGCCGCTGTAGAGCGCGTGCGGCGTGTCCGCGTCGACGGCCTCGGCGTAGGCCTCTTCGATCACGTGCCCGTCTCGCATGATGGCGAGCGCGTGGAACGCGTGCGCGTGCGCGTACGCAAGGGCGCTTGCAATCGAGATACGAGACCTCGCTTTCGCCGTGAGGATACGAAAAAGCCGGTTTGCTCGCCAGGAGATGGCTGCCCTCCGGAGCGCCACCACCGTGCTGTGGACGTTTTGTGGACGCGTCCCGTGCTCGATTGGCGCAAGAGGCCAAAGACGGCTGAACAAGAACCGCGATGGAGCTGGAGGTTAGCATGCTTCGAATCAGCCGCATGACCTCGTCCCTTTTCGCTGCGTGCGCTCTCTTCGTGGCCGGTTGCTCGCACGGCGAGACGACGAACTCGAGCTCGACCGCGGGCCAGGAAAACGCCGCGCAGACGAACGCGAGCAATGGTGCTCTGTGGAGCGATTATGAAAGCGGGGCGAACTACGCCGCGCAACATGGAACCGTCGCTTATGACGTGACGTACCAGCCCAACGCCGTTGTGTTCGACGAAAGATCGACCGAGAGCGCGCTCAAGGGCATGGCTGAAGACGGAGTGACCTACGTTCTCGATGCCGCGTCGCCTGCCGCCGCCAAACTCCGGACCGGATCGATCCTGTTTCTCTACGGCATCGCCATCCGCAAAGTGGCGTCGGTGGAGAAGCAAGGATCGAACCTGGTCGTCTCCACCACCGATGCGGATATCACCGACCTCATCAGCAACGGACACATCAAATGGAACGTGCCGCTCGACTTGAGCATCGTGGCAATGCCGCCCCAGCCCACGTCGGCAAGCACCTCGCTCGAGGACTTGTTCGCAAGCCGTGCCGAGGCGGATGAATCCCCATACTCGTTTGAGGGCACCCTTGGTCCGGTTGACTACGAGCTTGGCTTTACCCCGAGCCTCCCCGAGCGGCGCTTGGATTTTGACGCGAAGTATCAGATGAGCAAGTGGGGTGGATTGTGGCGTTTGGAAGGCCAGGGCTACGTACAGCACATCGCAACGGAGGGTGAGTTCGACATCCGCAACGGGCTCATCACATCGATGCAAACCCAAATCGACGGCATTGAGTGTCACATGGACTTCGAATGGACGGCGGAGCAGAACGACAAGTCGCCTATCTCGCTCATCGATCAATCGTTCAAAGTGAAGATCCCCTATGCGAATGTCGAGTATCCGCTCATCATCGAAGGCATACCGTTGATCTTAGAAGTGTCCGCGGCGGTGCTCGTGCACCCGGCGTGGACCGGCGCCAAGCAGGCGACCCACGGCAAGTTCACCGTTGACTATAGCGGCAATCTAGGGTGGTCGTACTCGGATGGAGCCGCAGAACCTGAGGGTCAGACCGCGAGCGAAACCGAGAGCATCGATCCGGAGACGAGCATCTCGGCCCCGAACGCCATGGGCTTTGTCGCCGCACTGGAAGCTCCGCGCTTCGAGCTCGCCTTGGCGTCCATGTTGCCGAGCTCGTTGGGGAAGTTCGAGGACAATCTCAACAGCGAAAACGCCATCGTCAAAGCCCTGTCGGGCGGCACGTATGTGAGTGGCAAGGCCAAGCGGGCGCGGATGATGCAACTGATCGAAGACATCGCATCCCCAGTCAAGCCGTATGGGTACGTCGACCTCGTCACCGCCACCGGAAGCTTTACGAATGGGATGATCACATCGTCTCTCGTCGGCCTTCCTCCCTGTCAGCGCTCGCAACTGACTATGACGGCCAATGCCGGCGTCGGCATCAAACTCAACTTTCTGCACCATATGCCGGTGGCGATCGTCAAGAAGATCCTCAAGCCGTTCGGACATTCGGTCACGGTCGAGGCCTTCGAAGCGGCAAAACCTATTTACGGTCCCAAGACGATCTACCGGTGGGCAAACGGTTTGAAGTGCCCGGGCGACTAGGCGCGCGCGGCGTATCCGCGACCGTTCTCGCTTGTCTTTTGGCGTGCGGGTTCGGCGCGTGCGCCAAGAACGCCCAGCCACCCGCGGGCGCATCGCCGACCGCCCAGATTTCGCAATCAGCACCGACGCCTGAGAGTTCGCAGTCAGCATCGGGTGAGACACCACCGGCCGGCGAGACACCCGAGGCCACCCCCACGCAACCGATTGATCTCCTGCTCGCTTCGCAAGGTACCATCATGCGGGCGTGG
>JAJPHJ010000092.1 GCA_021325335.1 Pseudomonadota bacterium
AGTCGGATCCGAGGTTACCGTTCGGAGGGGTGAAGGCATCGGGCTACGGTCGCGAGCTTAGCGAATTTGGCATTCGCGAGTTCGTCAACGTGAAGACGGTGTGGATCGGTCCCTCACGATAGCCATTCGCGGCGCACGATCTCATAGGCAAGTGCCTCTCGCCCATTTGCACCGACTCTCGTCCCCGCCCGTCGCGCGCCGATCTTTTCCAGTGCACGCTGCGACCGGATATTGTTCGGCCCAACCAAGAAGATAACGGTGTCGACGAATTGGAAGGCGTGCCGCAGCATAAGCCGCTTCATCTCGCCGTTGTAGGCGCCTCCCCAGTAATCTCGCGCCAAGAATGTGAAGCCGATTTCAATCTCCCGCCTTGCCTGATCGTAGCCCAAGAAACGGGAGGACCCGATGACCCGACCATCGGTTGCATCCATCACCAACATCGCCCCGCCCGATGCCAGCGCGCCGTGGAAGAATTGCTTGAAAACGGTTTCGGTGTAGCGATCGGGTTCTGGGTGTTGCTCCCAAATGAGCGGATCTGAAGCGACCGTGAAGAGCTCGCCAAAATCATCCGGTCGCAACGGCCGCAAACAAAGCAGATCGCCGCGCAGGACGGGTTGAAAATCAAACGGCATCAACGTCAACGTTGGGACTGATGTTTATCTCGTGCCACTTGGACGCGCGGGGACCGATCGCAAGTACTTGACCAGTGCCGACATCTCGGTATCGGACATCAGCGCCGTGTCCGGCCAGGGCATAAAGGTGTCGATCGTCGAGCCATCCGGTCGCTTACCCACCCGCAACGCCCGAACGATATCGGCATCAGACCATTTGCCAATCCCAGCCGGAGTGATGTTCTGCGCCTTAGGAAAGCTCGGCGGCAAACCAGGTATTGCACCGCCGGAAAGACCAGCGCCGTGGCAGCCGAGACACCCTCCAATCCGTGCGACGTAGTGACCATAACCGACCGTGTCGGCAGGCGCCATCGCTGCGGAATGGGTCATCGTATGGTCAATTGAAGCGGCGTCGGACATTGGGAGCAATCCCGCACCCAAAAGAATGCGCCCTAAGGGTCTGATGACGGTCGCCGGTAAGCGATGATCCACCGCCGGCTCGCTCTTGACGTATGCGATGATATCAGCAAGGTCGGCGTCGGAGAGATACGCGAAGTCTGCTGCGGGCATCACAAGAAGCCCGTGGCCATCAGGCGCAACACCGTCGCGAATGGCTCTGGCGTAGTCTGAATCCGAGAAAGTCGCACCAACCCCACCGTTGCCGCGGGTGAGATTCGGGGCCACGATGATAAACGGTGGCGCATTGAGGAAGATTTTTCCTGCGAGTCCGGCGCCGTGGCAATCGGCGCACTTCGTCAGCGCAACGGTTAAGTGCCTGCCGCGAGCGATGCTCGCCGAGTCGTTGGGGACAGCGAGCGCTGGTTCCGCGACGGAATAGGTGCGACTGAGCTTCGCGCTGCCAACGATATACAACGCAGCCACAACGACGACGACCAGGATTACAAGACCGGCGATGATCCGAAGAAACCAGCGCATCAGATCCTCTTAGCGGTTAGCGCATTCGCCACGAAAAGCGTTGTTCCTGACCCAACGCGAAGGAAGAAGTATGCCAAAGCGAACGTCCTCGACCTTCCAAAAAGTCAATATCCGCGACATCCCGGAGCGCCAGTACCGCAAAGAGGGCCGCCTCGGGTACGGCAAGCCCATCTCCGAGGCGCTTGGGCGCATCCCCGACTCGACCGATCTGGACACGCGGCACCCGTTCGATGCTGAGATCTTGCGCGTTCCTCCCAAGACCATTCCCTGGCGATATCATTCACATAGCGCCCAGTGGGAATTCTACTACGTAGTTTCGGGAGATGGCGTCGTCCGGCACGCCGGCGGTCGAAGCCAGATTGGTTCTGGCGACGCATTCTTATTCAAACCGGGCGAACCGCATCAAATCATAAATGAGAGCGACATGGATCTCGTGCTGATGGTCGTGGCGGACAACCCCGTTGGCGAGTCCTGTCATTACCCTGATGAGGCGATGTGGATCGTGAAGTCACCCGAGCGGCGATACGTCGTGCAGCATCCCGAGCGGAATTCGTAACAACGCTTGAGCTTCAAGGTTTGGCAGCAGCCAAAATCACCTCGTCGCCGTCTCGCAGTAGAACGTCGATAGATTCGAACCGGGCATTTTTGAGGAATTGCATCCAGCCTGAGACCGGCAGGCTATCGTCCAAGCGCGAATCTCGCGATCCCAGCAACTTCGTATGATCGTAACCCAGAATCTCGTTCGCTCGGTTCCAAAACCGTTCCCAATGCCCCCGGCTGTAACGAGGGGGCTGGCGCGCTTTCCACTGCGCAAATCCTGGTGCGAACCTCTCCTCGCTGCAAGCAGGCTCGGCAAATACGAAGACCCCGCCGGGGCGAAGCAGGTCCCACACGTCTTGAAATACTTGGGCGACGCGGAGCGCATCAAGCCAGTGAAAGGCGTTGGCCGTCGCGACGACGTTATACCGCGGTTCAAAGCCTTGGTGCCAATCCGCGTCCCAGAGATCTCGAACAAAGTGCTGCGCCGGCACGCCCTCTCGCCGATTGACGCCGATGCATATCGAGATCAAGAACGCGTCGCGATCAACGCAATCGATTCGCGACCGGGGGAACCGCGCATAGATCGCTCGGGCCACGTCACCTGGGCCGCAACCCAAATCGAGAACCCGGAGCGGGGCCTCGGTAGAAAATGGTATCACCGAGGCGATCAGGTCCAGGTCGCGGCGCTTCTCGGCGCCCTGCTCCGTCCACCACAGGCGGAGTAGCTCGTCGAGATCTTCGTTGCTGAGTTTTTCCTGGATCTCACGCTGCGTGAGCAATGACCTACTACCTTCCAACATGTGGAGGATAGCGGATTCGAACCGCTGACCTCATGCTTGCAAATCAAAACCTCACGATTCCTGCGTTACCGCTAGAACGCCGGAAACCTGAAGAAGCTAGGCACGACGGTGGACGGCGAAGAGTCGCAAATACCTATGGAGATACAGAACGACCCACTTAACTGTCCGGTGTAGGCACGACGGCCTTGTCACTGTCCGCCCAAGACCCGGTCAGAAGTAGCATCATGACCAAGTTCATGGTGATCGCAGGCAAAAGCCGAAGCGTATAAGGCGAAAGACCCGGCGCCACGGACGCCGAACGAACGTAGCAAGAGCGCATCGGAGGTGTGAGGATGATAGCCGTGTGCTCAAGGACTAGCCGTCTGTTCTTGTTGGGCGCGGCGGTAAGCGTGCTCGCAGGCCTTTCTTTGCCGCAATATGCCTTGGCAGCCAACCATCAGATAGTACCTCCTCGCTTTCAGCGGCGGGTCGCCTACTATCCTGATGTTGCGCGTGAACAAGACTTGGTCGGTACGGTGATTGTATGCTTGGACATCGCCACCAAGGGTCATGTCCAAGAATCAGCGGTGTGCAAATCTTCTGGTTATTCCGTCCTCGATGAGGCTTCGCTAACGTCCGCGAGAGAAAGCATCTACGCGCCGGGTACTGTGGATGGCGTTGCGGTTTCAATGCTATTCAAGGCCACCTATGTGTATGATACGCGTTGGAGGACAGGCATCGCCCCTTGGAGCTTTACCAACCCATTTTCTTCGGCCAACCTCTCATCTCCAATACCTTCGTCGTCGCCGACGACAGGAGCGGCAGCGACGCTTCGGGAGCGAGCAGCTATGTCGCAATCGGTGGCGGATTATGTGCACGACCCTGGCATGGGCGTGTACCATACCAACCCATTCAAGACCAACTCGGTTGAAATCGGAGCGGCTGTCGTTGAGACATCTAGCGACCCATTGTCTTACTCCCGGTTTGCACTCGCAGATTGGCGTTCTCAGGATGCTTCATCGCATGGACAAGTGTTCTTCAGGTACCTTTGTGACCATTGGAACGTCACGTCGGTCAGCATCGGGCGCCCTTTGACTTTTCAAGAAATCCTTGCCGCGCGCACACCCAAAACCGTTGCAGAAAATCTGGTAGCGGGACTTGCTGGCTTGGAGTCTCAACAGGTAGCCTATCTGGAACCCGCCGTCCCCGGCCTCAGTTGTTAGGGCGGGCGTTCGCGGAAAGCCGCACCCTACACCGAACCATGCGACCTGTGGAAGATTCCAGTGGTCAAATATTGTTGTCAAACACAAAGACAACTATTGTCAAGAAAAACGAAATCCCGCAATCACTTGCGGGATAACGATTTGTTTGGTGGAGGATAGCGGATTCGAACCGCTGACCTCATGCTTGCAAAGCACGCGCTCTACCAACTGAGCTAATCCCCCATTCTTTCCATTTTTTACACGGTTTGTTCGCGCTCACCTTGAGCGTTTTGTCAAAACGTACGTGCCCGAGTTCTCTTGCTTTATTGGCTTCTTGGTGTGCAGGTTGGTGGTTGAGCACCAATCCAGATTCGGCAATGTAGACAGCGATGGAAGAGACGAGCCCGTCCTGGATCACCAAAGTGATTCTCTGGTCGAGGTCAACGTGTTCGCCGCCTACGGCTATGGCTGGTATTGAGGCCGCGTACGACGTAATAAAGCGTTTTCCGCTTTTCACGGGCGGGCCGTAAAGAGCGAGGACCTGCGAGTAAGGGCTACCAATCCGTAGTCCGCGCACGGTGCCGAAATGTGACAAATCAGCAGCGGCGACTTTTTGGCTTGGCGGTGGTGCTTGGAAAACGGCGAGCGAGCATTGATCGGTCATCCCTCGAGCGAATGCTATATGATGCTTGCGATCGTATTCGAGAAGCGACCACACGCCGTAAAAGCTCGCCCCGTCCTCCGAGAAACGATCGCGCGCACAAGTCCTCCAGTCTGTAGAACCCAGAAAGTCCGGTTTCGAAATGTGTTTCGCCGTGCCCGGTTTATTGAAAGATGTGGCCTGTAGGAACCATTGATCCAAGTCGGAGTGTGCAGAACCAAAATTTTGGACAGCAGCCAACGCCATCAATGTGAGACTCGTGCCAATAAGCAACGTAAATGATTTCATGGCGCCCCCTAATGAAAAGGTTCACTTTAGCTTTGAAAAGCGATCGCGTGCTTCCCGCAAGTCGTCAAACCTAAGAGGAGGACACAACAGATACCGGCAAAAGCTTAGCGGAGGCCGTTTGCTTACGGGCGATTAGCTCAGGTGGTTAGAGCGCATCCCTGATAAGGATGAGGTCCGAGGTTCGAGTCCTCGATCGCCCACCAGAAATAACTACCTAGTCGACATACTGCACCATCACGGCGTCGCCGCGAGCGAGCTTTATGAGGTCGTCGCTGTTGGCGACCTCCATTTCAGACGCGCTGATCTCTGCAACATCCGTTCGAACTTCGCTGACGAGCGTATCGGACTGCACTTCCCGAAGTTTTCGCACACCCATGAAGACCAGTTCAGATGGATTGCCTTGCTCGTCGGTAAGGTCGACCGAATTTGTCGCCGCCTCACCCGTGCCGAATTCGGTAGCCTTCTGTAGTGCCGAGTCCGGGTCGTCCGCGCGGATCAAGACGACTCGCTCCCAGAAGTGGCAAGGGCCGTCTGCTGTTTCCTCGTCAGGCGCTCGCTTCACGCGCATCCAAATGATCACACTCGCTGAAAAAAGACTCATGTGCGCGGGAACTTCCTTATAATGGGGTGACCGAGAAGCATGCCACAGATCCCAAGGGCAAAACCAGCGACGATGTCTATCGGCCAATGCAGTAACGTCACGACGCGCGCCGTGCCCAAGGCCACGCCGATCACGGCAGCGCCGATCGCGAGGGGTCTGGAGCGAGGCCACAAGTATGCGACCGCTAGACCGGTCGCCGCAAGGTGGTCGGAAGGAAAAGAGTTGTCGGATACGTGGTCGATCATCGGATGGCGGTGCAGGACCACAAACGGCCGATTTTCATCGTAAAGCAGGCCTGCGAGCTTCACGAGAACGATCGTCACTACACCGCCGGCAGCGCTTTCTGCGATGTCATAGGTCCACTTCTTTCGAAGCACGAGTGTGACAAGCACGAAGGCTAGGGGGATGAGCGCGAGATAATTCGTGACCAACGCGAGCCAAATATGCTGCATGCACGGCGCTACGGCTCCCATGCCGGGTTACCCTCGATTCGCAGACCCCACCGGATTGCTTTCAAGGCCGTTCATGCGGTTGTAATCATCTTGCGCTAGACTCGGAGCGGTGGAATCGGGAGATTGAAGCCCGAACTACCCAAACCCATGGACGATAACGCCACACTGTGTCAATAGCGCGTTTTGCCGTCACCCGACGGGTCGCCGTCACGATGCTGACGGCGGCGATCGTTGTGCTCGGCGTCTTTGCGATCCCGCGCCTTGCGGTGGCGCTACTACCTTCGTTCGCGCCGCCCATCCTGACCGTGAGCACGGTGTACGGCAACGCGCTTCCACAAACGATCGAAAGCACGATCACGCGCCCCATCGAAAACGCCGTCAGCCGCGTCTCTGGCATCGATATTCTCGAGTCCAATTCGTACCAAGGGCAATCTACGGTCCGCGTGCAGTTCGACTACGGCACGGACATCAATGCCGCGGCGACCGACGTGCAGCAGCAAGTCGCGCGCATTCGCGCCTCGCTGCCGAACGATCCGCTCCTTCAGGAACCGCAGATCATCAAAGCGGATCCCAACGCAACGCCGGTCCTGGTCTTGCAGATCACGGATCCGACGCGGGCGCCACGCGATCTCTCCGATCT
Organism: Pseudomonadota bacterium; assembly: GCA_021325335.1. Lineage (GTDB taxonomy): Bacteria > Vulcanimicrobiota > Vulcanimicrobiia > Eremiobacterales > Eremiobacteraceae > JAJPHJ01. The sequence goes on from JAJPHJ010000092.1 coordinate 6,711, forward strand.
CATCGTCAACGAGCTGTCCGATGATCTGGCGTCCGTGCACGGAGTCGGCAGCGTCGGTCTGTCGGGCATCACGCAGCGAGCGATCATGATCGAACCGGACGAGCACCGTCTGGCCGCCGTCGGTCTATCGCTAAGCGACCTCGTACAGCGCATGCAAAACGAAAATGTCGATCTGCCCGCGGGCGTCGTCCAGATCGGCACAAACGAATATGGGATTCGCACAAACGCGCTCTATACCGCGCCGAACCAGATCAGCAACGCGATCATCGCCGTTTCGAACGGCGTACCCGTCCGGCTGTACGACGTCGCCACGGTTCGCGATTCGATCCAAGAACAGCGGGTGTTCACGCGGGTCAACGGATCGCCATCGGTGCTCATGACGATCACCGCGCAACCCGACGCCAATATCGTTTCCGTCGCAACCGGTCTTATCGCAAAAATCGGCGAGATCCGCCAGCGCTACCCAACCATTCACTTCACGACTATGCTCGACCAGCGCGAGTTCATCTTGATGGCGCTGGCAGCCCTCGAGCATACGGCGTTTTACGGCGCTATTTTGGCAACCTTGATCATCCTGTTGTTCCTGCACTCCTGGCGCGCCACGGTCATCGTCGCCGTCTCGCTGCCGGTCTCGGTTCTCGGCACGCTGTTCGTGCTCTACGCGACGCACCAGTCGCTCAACGTCATGACCCTGGGAGGGATGGCTCTCGCTGTTGGGTTGATCGTTGACGATGCGGTCGTCGTCATCGAGAACATCTCGAGGTTTTTGCGCAAAGGCCTGACCCCGGCCGAGGCCGCGGAAGGAGCCACCACCCAGATCCTCGGCGCGGTCATCGCCTCGACCGTCACGGTGGTCACGGTGTTTCTACCCCTGTTGATGATCCCAGGGCAACAAAAGCTCATCTTCAGTCCCTTCGCTTTGGTCATCATGAGCGCAGTCGCGCTTTCGTTGCTCGTCGCGGTCATGACGGTGCCTATGCTTTCGGCAGAATTGCTTCGCCGGCGGCTCGGAAATGAGGACGCAATCCCGAGTGAGAGCGAGCTGCGCCCCAAGCGTTCCTTTGCCGAATCATTTGAAGCTGTCTACGCTCGCTTCGAAGCTGCGTACAAACGCGCGCTCGCCTTTTGCCTTGACCGCCCGCGACTGATCTTGGGCTCGTCTGCTGCTCTCCTCGCGGTCACCCTCTTTGTCGTGTATCTCGGACTCGTGCCCAGCGAGGTGTTTCCGCCATCCGACTCCCGCTTCGTGCAATTCGACCTGCAAGGACCAAACGGCACGGCGCTGAGTCTCATGAACCACATCACACAGACAGTTGAGAACGCGTTCCGCCAAGATCCGCGAGTCGAAGCGGTCGGCTCGGTGATCGGCCAGGCGGGCAACGGCAACAACAGCCGCTCGCTGACAAACCGCTCGAGCATCCAAATCGCCCTGCAGCCCGACACCAGCGGCCCAGCAGCCGCGGCGTTCGTCCGCGAGTGGCGTGCCCGCCTGAACAGCAAGAGCGCGACGCCTGGAGTAGACGACGCTTTGCGGAGCGCGATGATCGGCACGATTGCGCGCGGACAGACCATCGATATCGTCCAGAACCAAATCTCGCAGCATCAGACCGCGCTGGAACTCGAGATTTTCGGTCCCGATATCGAGCGTTTGCAGACGATCGCCGACGGCGTGATGGCCGCGATCGCTAAGATTCCCGGCGTCGGTGACCCCGATAAAAATGTGACGAATTCTCAGCCGGAAATCGATGTGGCCATCGACCGCACCCGGGTCATGATGTCAGGCGTGGGGACGGGGGACCTCGCACAGCTGCTCAGCACGGCGACCAACGGCACGATCGCTTCCTACTATCAAATCAACGGGGTGCAATATCCCATCGTCGTCGAGCTCCCCCCGAGCCAGCGACGATCCTTTACGGCTCTGCAGGGCGTGGAGTTCACGCCGCTTGCCACTCATTCAAATAGCACGATGCCTGCCTTCGAGAGGCTCGGCGACGTCGCGACGCTGACGACCGGCCTAGGACCGTCTGCGATCAGCCGGGAGGATCGCCAACGCCGCGTGGAACTTGGTGCGCCGATCAGCGGCAGGCCTCTCGGCCCAATCTTGGCGGACGCGCGAAAGATCATGGACCACTATCCGCTGCCCGCCGGATATCGCTGGGAGTATGGCCCCGAGATTCAGCGCGGCGAGGCAAGCTTCAACTCGCTGTGGCTTGCCATTGCGCTGGCAGTAGTGCTCATCTACATGCTGTTGGCGGCGCAGTTCGAATCGTATGTCGATCCGCTCGTGATCATGACCGCCGTGCCGCTCTCCTTCGCCGGAATCGTCGCCTCGTTGTTGATCACCCAGCGCGCTTTCGGCTTGCCGGCGTTCATCGGGTCGCTCATGCTTGTTGGCATCGCCGTCAAGAACTCGATTTTGGTGGTCGAATTCACGAAGCAACTGCGTGAAGAAGGGCTCGACGCGCGTGAAGCGCTCCTCCGCGCGGGTCCGATCCGATTGCGCCCCATTCTCATGACCACCCTTGCGACCATCGGCGGCATGTTGCCGCTCGCAATCGGGATCGAAGCGGGAAGCTCCACGCAAGCCCCCTTGGCGACCGTCGTCATCGGCGGATTAATCGCATCGACGTTCCTGTCGTTACTCGTCGTACCCACTCTGTACTTTTGGATCGCGCGGCGTTTCGGCGGGCGTTTTGTCTCGCGGCGGCGATCCCCGTCAACGGTCAAAGAGCTGCAGTCAGTCGTCACCACGCCAGTGTGAGCTGATCAGGAGGAATGACTAATGCCCGGTGATCCCGCCATGAGTTTCGCAAAAGACATCCGTCCGATGTTCACCGAGACGGACATCGATCATATGGAGCCGTTCGGACTCGACTTGAGCAGCCGCGATGAGGTTGCCGACCGTGCCGACGAGATTTATAGGATGGTAAAGGAGAAGACCATGCCGCCCCCGGCTTCTGGCCTACCGCTGTGGACAGATGAGATGTGCGAGCGGTTTGCCGCTTGGCAGCGCCAGGGCTGTCCGCCCTAACCCCGTGACCGCAATCACCGAGCGGGCAAAAGCGCCAAGGTCGATAGTATGAATACGGAGGTTGTTTCATGCTTCGACATCTGCAGTTTGCCGCGATTGCGGCGACGCTTGCCCTCGCCGCTTGTTCTTCAAGCGCTTCGTCTTTAGGCCCGACCCGTCCGCCGCACGGTACCATTGTAGAGTTTACCGTTCCGACTGCAAACGCCGCGCCCGGCAGCATCGTGCTGGGCCCGGATGGCAACCTGTGGTTCCTGGAGGACGGCGAAAGCGGTTCGTTTGCCAACCAAGTAGCGAAGATTACGCCGACCGGCGTCATCACCGAGTACCCGCTTGGCACGATCAATGCTTTTCCAGCGAACATCGTCAGCGGGCCAGACGGCAACCTTTGGTACGTCGACGAGGCCAATCATCTCGGCAAGGTCACCACGGGCGGCACGGTGACGCTCTACCCGGCGACCGATCCCTCCTCCGTTGCGGTGGGTCCCGACCACAATCTCTGGGTGACGGAGTTCAACGGCATGAAGGTCGACGTGTACAACACCTCGGGCAGTCTCATCCATAGCTATGCGTCGAACACGAACCCGTCGAACCTGCAGCTCGAATCCATCACCGCAGGACCTGACGGGAACATGTGGTTTGACACCTTCAGCGGCGACAACGTCGTGAAGATGGTGACGGGCACGGGCGCGACTTCCACCTTCACTTACTCACCAACCATTCAAAACACGATGCGTCAGATCACAAGCGGGCCGGATGGCAATCTATGGCTCTGCGCCCAAGACGATAACAACATCGCCAAGATCACGACGGCCGGCGCCGTCACGGTCTATCCGATCCCGTCGGCAAACGCGAAGGCCTTTGGCATCGCGGCCGGCCCAGACGGCAACGTGTGGTTCACGGAAGGTGGCGGCAATCTACCACCCGCGTACGTGAACAAGATAGGCAGCATCACGCCTTCGGGCACGGTCACGGAATATCACGTGCCCACGGCACAATCGGGCGTCACTTATATCACTGCAGGTCCAGGCAACACGATCTGGTTCACGGAGTCGTTAACGGACAAAGTGGGCGAGCTCTTCCTGTAGACCGGGTCCTCGGCGTCCTCATCTGGAACTCCGCTCGCGAGCGCCAGTTTTCAGAGTGAGGACATGCCGTATCTTCCCAAGGCGATCCGCAACCTCGCGTATGGTGTCGCGTCGGTCGCTTTTCCGATCGCGCTGCACCGCATCGGCGTGCCGCCGCTGCAAGCGGGCGTCATCATCACCCTCGGGCTCATCGCCGGTGCCGCGCAATCCTTCAGCGCGGGCCGCCTGGCAGCGCGCTTCTCGCTGCGCCTGATCGTGCTCGGGTCTGCTCTTGCGATGTGCGCCGGAGCCCTGCTGGGCGTCACCGGCCACGTTGCGTTGCTCGCGTTTGGCGCATTGCTGGGCGGCTTCAATGTCTCGAACCAAGAGATCGGTCCTTTTGCGGCGATCGAGCAGGTCGCGATCGCTGAGCACACAGGCGCAGTGCGCAGGCTTGCCGTGTACAATGCGGTGGGAACGGTTGCCCTTGCCTGTGGCGCTGTCCTCGGAGCGATTTTTTCCGGCCCTGTGGCCTTCATATTTTATGCTGCGGCCGGTGCAGCACTTTTTCTGACCTACGCCCGCGCACCGTTTCCCAAACCTCCCGCAACACGCGCACGCGATATCCCAACACGCCATCTAAGCGGTATCGCGGAGCGCATCGCCGGGCTTTTCGCACTCGATGCGTTCGCCGGTGGCTTGGTCGTCCAGGGCTTCATCACGTACTGGTTCGTGATCCGATTCCATCCCGACCCGCGGGTGCTCGGCGCGACTATCGCATTCGCAAACGTGCTCGCGGGTTTGTCTCTGTTCTTCGCGGCGTGGCTCGGACAGCGAATCGGCTTGCTCCGCGCGATGGTGTTCACGCATCTGCCCTCAAACCTGCTACTCGCGGCGATTCCGCTGGCGCCGACCTTTCCGGTTGCTGCGGCCCTGCTCGTCGCCCGTTCCGCACTGTCACAGATGGACGTGCCCACTCGTCAAGCCCTCGTGCTCGAAGCGGTCCCTCTCGACGAACGCACCCATGCTGCCGGCGTCACGACTGCCGTGCGTCCGGCGGCCGCGGCGTTTTCGCCGGCACTGGCCGGAATGGCCATGCAAAGCGCCTTCTTGGGGGCCCCGTTTTTTGTGGCAGGAGCACTCAAGGCGCTCTATGACATTCTTATTTTCTTCACGTTCAGGGAGCTCGACAATCGCATCGCGCGGAACAGGCAGCTCGTCTAACGAAGCTCCATGGGTGCCTCCGACCACCGTCGATGCGGTGGGGTTGGAAGAGCGAGCCGGCGTCCTCTCCACCCGCAGCATCAAAAAGCAAGCGAAGATCCAGGGATTGCGCCTGGCGATCGCGTGCATGGACCTAACGACGCTCGAGGGCAAGGACACCACAGAGCGCGTGCGCCAACTCTGCGGGAAAGCGCTTCGGCCCGATCCGGACGACCCAAGTTTGCCTTCCGTGGCTGCGGTCTGCGTGTATCCTTCCTTCGTCCGCACGGCCAAAGCCGCACTTGCCGAAAGCCCGGTGAAGGTGGCGGCGGTTGCCACGTATTTCCCGAGCGGGCAGACTGACCTGGCGGTGAAACTTGAAGATGCGACGGCCGCGTGTCAGGCAGGCGCCGATGAGATCGACATGGTGATCGATCGTGGCGCTTTCTTAGCCGGCCGGCAGCGCGAAGTCGCCGATGAAATCGCGCGCGTGCGTGAAGCTACGAGGCCCGCGACCCTAAAGGTCATCTTGGAGACGGCCGAGCTCGGCACGTATGACAGCATCCGGCGCGCCAGTTGGATCGCAATGGAGTCAGGCGCCGACTTCATCAAGACCTCGACCGGCAAGGTTCAGCCGGCTGCCACCCTGCCGGTGGCGCTCGTCATGCTGGAGGCGATCCGCGACTTTGAATACGACGGAGGAAGGCCGGTGGGCTTGAAAGTGGCAGGCGGCGTGCGCACGGCGAAACAGGCGCTGCAGTATCTCGTGCTCGTCAAGGAGACACTCGGTGACGAATACCTGAGTCCGGCACGCTTTCGGATCGGCGCAAGCTCGCTGCTCAACGATGTGCTCATGCAGCTCTCCAAGGAGCGTTCCGGCGCCTACCAATCTGAAGATTACTTCACAAAGGACTAGCGCTCGGGCGTGAAACGACCAAAGACCAGGGCGAAGGGCAAAAATGTTCCTGCGGTGACGAGGGTGACGCTGGCACCATCGGACGCCGCATCCTGGCAATATGCGCCGGCACCCGAAACCTACGACTACTTCAAAATCGCGCCGCGCTACGGCCTGTTCATCGGCGGGAAATGGGTGGCTCCGAAAGACGGGCGCCGTTTCCCCACGCTCAACCCCGCGACCGAAGAGGTGCTTACCCATGTTGCCGAAGCCGGTCCGGCCGATGTCGATCGCGCCATCAAGGCGGCGCGAAACGCCTACGAGCGGTACTGGCGCCGCTGCTCCCCGCAGACGCGCGCCAAATATCTGTTCCGCATCGCGCGCGCCATCACCGAACGCAGTCGCGAGCTTGCCGTCTTGGAGTCGCTCAACGGCGGCAAACCGATCCGCGAATCGCGCGACGTCGACATCCCACTCGCCGCTGCGCATTTCTTTTACTATGCCGGCTGGGCCGACAAGCTTGAATGGGCCTTTCCCAATCGCCATCCCGAGCCGCTCGGTGTTGCTGGGCAGATCATCCCATGGAACTTTCCGCTGCTCATGGCTGCATGGAAGATCGCCCCGGCCTTGGCGTGCGGCAACACCGTGGTCCTCAAACCGGCGGAAACGACGCCGCTGACCGCGCTTTGGCTCGCGGAGATCATCGAGCAAGCCGATCTGCCGCCGGGTGTGGTGAACGTCATCACGGGCGGCGGCGACACCGGGGCGGCCCTCGTGCGTCATCCGGACCTGGACAAAGTCGCATTCACCGGATCGACCGAGGTAGGCAAGCAGATCGCCATCCAGTGCGCGCGCCTGCGACGCCCGGTCACCCTCGAGTTGGGTGGAAAAGCGGCCAACATCATCTTCGAGGATGCGCCGATGGATCAGGCGGTCGAGGGGATCATCAACGGCATCTTTTTCAACCAGGGCCATGTATGCTGTGCCGGATCGCGCCTGCTCGTGCAGGAATCGGCGATCGAACTGGTCGTCGACAAGCTGTACCGCCGGATCCAGAGCCTGCGCGTGGGACCGCCGCTCGACAAGAACACCGATGTCGGCGCCATCAATTCGAAGGCCCAGTTGGCCAAGATCGATGAGCTCGCGCGCAGCGGCGAGCAGGCTGGCCGGCCGCGCTATCAGACCGAATGCGCCCTGCCCTCGCGCGGCTACTGGTTCCGTCCGACGTTCTTCACCGAAGTCGCGCTGTCCGATCGAATCGCACAAGAGGAGATCTTCGGGCCCGTGCTTTCAGTCATGACGTTTCGCACCCCCGACGAAGCGGTCGAAAAGGCTAATAATACCCGCTACGGTCTGTCGGCCGGCATATGGACGGATAAGGGGAGCAAGAACTTCAAGATCGCCGCGCAGTTGCGCGCGGGCGTCGTCTGGGGCAACACGTTTAACAAGTTCGATCCCTCCTCGGCGTTCGGCGGTTACAAGGAGAGCGGATTCGGCCGCGAGGGCGGCATCTTCGGCCTCTTGCCCTATGTGAAGGATCGATGGCGCAGCGCCTGAGCGTCCGCAAGACGCTAAAGCTGTTCATCGGCGGATCGTTCGTGCGATCGGAATCCGGCCGTACTTTCGCCTGCGAGCTCGCTGGGCAGACCGTCCACGCCGCGCGCGCGACGCGCAAGGACGCACGCGATGCGGTGAGAGCCGCGCGGGCCGCATGGGCCGGGTGGCGCGAGCGCTCGGCGTACAACCGCGGACAGATCGTGTACCGGCTCGCCGAGATCATGGAAACGCGACGCGATCAATTCGAGCAGGCACTGGGCATCGCCGGCGCGAGCGCTACCGCCGCGCAGCGCGAAGTGAGCGCGTCGATCGACCGGATCGTGTGGTATGCGGGCTGGTGTGACAAGATCGAACAGGTTCTCTCCACGAAGAATCCCGTCGCGTCTCCCCACTTCAACGTGTCGAGCCCCGAGCCGACCGGGGTCGTCGCGGTCGTGCCGCCGCCGGCTCCCGCGTTGCTCGCGCTTGTTTCGACTTGCGTGCCAATCGTGTGCTCGGGCAACACCGTCGTGGTGGCGGCGTCTCACGAAGACCCGCTCGCTACCATCACCTTCGCCGAAGCGGTTGCGACGGCAGACATTCCCGCGGGCGTCATCAACCTGCTCACCGGTTACGCTGCAGAGATCGCACCCACGCTTGCCGCGCACATGGACGTCAACGCCCTCGATGTATGGTCGTCCGACGGCGAGTTCATCGAGAAGTTGGCCGAGCTCGCGACCGACAATCTCAAGCGCGTCCGCCGCCATGCTGCACCGCGCGAGATTTTCTGGTCCGGGGCCAAAGCCCAGGGGCTTGATTGGATCGAGCCGTTCGTCGAGATCAAGACGGTCTGGCATCCCGCCGGCGTCTAGCGCCTACGGCGTGAACGGAACACCGTCGGCTGCGGGCGCGCGCGAGCGGCCGATGAAACCCGCGAGGGCGATGATCGTGAGCACGTAGGGCAGCATCTCCAAAAGCTGCGCCGGGATCTGAGCGCGCTGCAGCACGATCTCCAGACTGCTGAAGAAGCCGAAGAAGAGACATGCGCCCGCGGCGCCGAGCGGCGTCCATCGGCCGAAGATCACCGCTGCGAGCGCGATGAAACCCCGCCCCGCGACCATGCCGTCAGAATAGAGGTCGACCTCTCCGATGGAGAGGTACGCACCCCCGAGCGCTGCGAGCATGCCACCCACGATCGTCGCCCAGTAGCGGCAAGCGATCACATCGATCCCGGCGGCCATGGCCGCGTGCGGTGATTCTCCGACAGCGCGCAAATGCAAGCCCGCTTTCGTACGATACAAGAAGATCTGCGTGAGCACGAGCAAAGCGATGGCGCCCCAGAACAACGCGTAGCGCTGCGGGTTGAGCGCGAGGTCGGTGAGTCCTTCGCTCGACGCGTGACCAAGCGAGCCGAAACTCTTGACCTCGGGCGACGCACCGGGCTGGCCGAAGACGATCGCCAGCGCAAACGCTGCGCCGCCGATCGCGAGGACGTTGATCGCCATGCCCACGACGATCTGATCCGCGCGTTGCGCGATCGCAAGATA
>JAJPHJ010000111.1 GCA_021325335.1 Pseudomonadota bacterium
GCCTTCTTCAAAACGAAGAGTAACAGGTTGATTCACTTTCGCTTGTGCGCGAACAGCCATACTTTTCAAAGTTCGCCAAGCAGGGTGCGGCTCCCGCCAGAACGCGCCACCTGAAGGATTTTTCTGGCGCGGGACTTTTGGCCCCCGCATCGCGAATCATCTCAGCGACCACCGTACCGGTGCGTCCGCCACGCGCGACGCACACGCATTCGAGGCAGCACACGTGAGCGTTCGGTTTTCGCAACTTTTAGTCGCGATCGTGCTCGCTCTGGCTGCCTATGCGCTGTTCCACACCATGAGCGCGTATCAGGAGACCACGGCGATCGCGGATCTGCGGGCGCGCGGCGCGCGAATCGTCGAGCGCGAAACAGAGCGCCTCGGCGAGCGAGTGGCCGCAGTCGAGAGCCTCGCCGCGATCACCGCGATGGAAGGATACATCGCGCCGCACTTCGAGGGCAACGCGCGCCGGGCGATGAGCGCGGACGATGCGCTGCTCGCAGTTGATTTTTTCAGCGCCGACGACCAGCACACGGCACACGTAGAAGCCGGTCATGCCGCCCAGCGAGGCGTTCCCATGCACAGGCTCACCCGATCCGCGTCGCACCCTGAGATCCAGGCGATCGAGATCGCGCTCTTCGATGCGGAGCTCAGCCGAGCGACGTCGGTTTCGGACCTGCCGCCAAAGGTCGGCGCGCCTGAGGGAACGCCGGCAGCAGACGGTCAGTTCTATCTCGCGACGCGCGTCGTCACGCACGACCGGGATGTGGGCACGATCGTCGAGTTCATCGACGTGCGCCGCCTCGTGACCGACGACATCGCAAGGCTTTCTCCCGGACCATTCCTGCTGGATGACGGGCGCGGGCATCTGCTTGCGACGGTTCCCGCCGGCGCAATGGCAAGCGTCTCAGCGCGGCACAATCTGCCGATCCCTTTCGCCGATCGCGTTCTGCAGCTGACGCTCATCGCTCCCGCGCGGACCGAAGTGCGCGCGTGGTGGTTCGCGCTTGGGTGGCTCGGACTTGTGCTCGCCATCGTCCTTCCGATGGAAGTGGTCGGACACATCAACCGGCGCGTGCAAGCGCTCAACGAAGAGCTTGAGTCGCGCGTTGCCGCGCGCACGCATCAATTAGAAGAAAGCTTGGAAGAATCGCGCAGGCTGGCCGTCGTCGTCGAGTCGGTGCGCGAGGGAGTCATGCGCGTCGATGCCGATGGGACGATCCGCTATGTGAACGCGGCGCTGTGCAACGAGCTCCAACGGCAGCCAAGCGATCTCGTCGGCAAACAGGTTTCGGCCATCGCAGCGTTGGGGCTCAGCGACCGGCAAGTCGCGGAGATCCGCGATGAGGTGAGCGAATCTGGATTCGTCTACCGCGAGACGGAGCGCATGCGCGCCGATGGTTCGCCCTATGTGGCAGGCGTGACATTCACGCGCCACGGCTTAGATGGGGGAAGCGGGCTCATCGCCGTGTCGCGCGACGTGACGGCTCGGCGGCGCCTCATCGACGAGCTGCTCGCAGCGAACGATCTCATAGAACGGCAGATGCGCGCGCGCGCCGATTTCGTCGCGACCGCGAGTCACGAGTTGCGCACCCCCGTCACGACCCTGCGCATGCTCGCGGCCCTCTTGTTGGAAAAGCTCGGTCCCCGCGAGGTGCTGGCGCCGGACGATGCGCGCCTGCTGACGGTCCTCGATTCCGAAACCAAACGCTTGGTGCACCTCGTCGACGACCTGCTCAGGATCGCAAGGCTCGATGCCCCGGGAGTCACGACGACCTTAAGCGATGTCGATCTGCGGCCAATCGTGGTCGCAAGCGTTGAGGAGGCGACGCGTTTCGACGAGAGCGGCCCTCCCATCGCGCTGCACCTCGCACGCGAGCCCGTACTGGTACGCGGCGATGGAGAAGCGTTGCGCAGCGTGACGCAAAATCTCATCGGCAACGCGCGCAAGTTCACGCCGGCGTCCGGTCGCGTGGACGTGACCGTCGAGACCGCCTTGGACCGGGCGCGCTTCGTCGTGGCCGATACGGGCATCGGCATCTCCAAAGACGACCTGCCGCACATCTTCGAGCGCTTCTATCGCTCGCCGCAGGCCGCGACCCACGCAGCCGGGGCAGGCTTGGGCCTGGCAATCGTCGCCCGGCTTGTCGAGCTCATGCACGGCACGATCACCGTGGCGAGCGAGACCGGCCGGGGGACAACGGTGACCGTGGAGTATCCAAGCGCGGTGCAGGCATCGCGCGACGTTGCGCACGCCTCACGAGGGCAGGCATAGGTGGCGACGGTCTTGCTCGTCGACGACGAGCCGCTGTTGCGTTCGGTGCTGAGCGAGTATTTGAAATTTGCCGGTCACGAGGTCATCGAGGCGAAAGATGGCGATGAAGCGCTCGGTCAGCTCGCCAAAACGACGGTCGATGTGGTGGTTTCAGACGTGCTCATGCCGGGCATGGATGGCTTAGCGTTGTGCGGCGCATTGCGTGCGGACGAACGAACGCGCACGCTGCCGTTCGTCTTCGTGACGGCGCGCAGCGTGGACGAGGCGATGCAGGCGGAAATGGATCGCATCGGCGACGCAAGCGTGCTCAAACCGTTCGAACCACACACCCTGCTCGCGAGCATCCAGCAAGCGATTCACAAGCGTACTCTCGCACCCTAGACGATCGGAGGACTTGATGCAGCCCTTGGCCATCGGCGGCGCCGCCATGTGGTCGGCCTGGCAACCGGACCGCAGGATGCATTTCAATTCGTTTTTTCTCAAGCGCCCTGAGTTCAACGTCATCGTCGATCCGCTTGCGGCAAGCGATGAGGACCTCGCCTTCATGCGCGAGCAGGGCGGCGTGGCATGGGTCGTCATCACGAATCGCGATCACGAGCGTGCCGCTCGGACGTTCGCCGCGACTTTCGGCGCGAAGATCGCGGCAGGCGTCGGTGATGCCCCCTTGCTCTCCGGGCCGGTGGACCGGACGCTTTCGCAGGGCGAGGAATTTGCCGACGGCGTGCGCGTCATCGCGCTTGCCGGAGGCAAGTCGCCGGGCGAGATCGCTCTGTGGTTGCCGCAGCACAAAGCGGCCATCATCGGGGACGCGCTGTGGGGAGATCCCGCCGGCTCGCTGCGCTTACCCCCAGACGAGAAGCTGCTCGACCCGCCAACGGCAGTGCTCTCGTTGCGCCAGATCTGGGCGCTACGACTCGATGTACTCCTCGTCGGCGACGGCGCATGCATCTTCGGCGGCGCGGACGGCGTCATCGGCGCGTGCCTCCAGAGCCGGCGCGACGTGTACGTGAACCGGATCAACATCGACGAAGCTCCCTTCGAACGTTTCTCGGATCGCACGGGGAAGTACGAGAGCGACGACCAGGAGCTCGGGTTACTCATCGGCGCGCGCAAACTCGGCTACCAGATCGTCACGCTGGGTCCGGGGAAGCGCTTCTGCCCGCTCCACGCGGAGGATCACGAGGAAGAGCTCTTCATCGTCTGGGAGGGAGAAGCGACCGTACGCACCCTGCGGGGCGAGGTCACCTGCAGGGCGGGCGACGTGGTGGCCTTTCCTCCGGGCGATATCGGCGCGCACCAACTGATCAATCGCAGCGACAAACCTTGCCGGGTGTTCATGCTCGGCATGGAAGGGCTCGGCTCGGTCGCCTACTACCCGGATTCGGACAAGGTCCTCATCACGACGAGAGACCGGCTCATGGTCCGCGCCAATCCGCGACTCGACTACTTCGACGGCGAATGATGGCGCAACCGCGGGTCATCATCATCGGCGGAGGTTTTGGCGGTCTCGCCGCCGCGAGCCATCTTCGGCGCGCGCCGGTCGACGTCACGCTGCTCGACCGCCGCAACTTCCATCTGTTCCAGCCGCTCATGTACCAGGTCGCTACCGGATCGCTCTCGCCCGGCGAGATCGCAGCCCCATTGCGCTCTATTCTGAGCCGCCAGCGCAACGCGCGCGTGTTGCTGGGCGAAGCCGTCGACCTCGATCCGGTCGCGAAGACCATCGTCCTGCGCGACGGTGGCAGCATCGGCTACGACACGCTCGTGGTGGCGACAGGATCGGATACGTCGTACTACGGACACGACGAGTGGCGGTCGTTCGCGCAATGCCCCAAGTCGCTCGAAGAGGGCACCTTCATCCGGCGCAAGATCTTTTACGCCTTCGAAGCGGCCGAGCGGCATGCTGCGGATCCCCAAGCGGTGGCCGCGTGGCTCACGTTTGTGATCGTCGGCGCCGGCGCCACCGGTCTCGAGATGGCAGGCGCGCTCGCCGAGATCGCCCGTCAGACAATGCGCCACGACTTCCGGGCGATCCACCCGCAGTCGGCGCGTATCGTTCTCATCGAGGCGGCGCCCCGCGTCTTGCCCGGCTATCCAGAGGATCTCTCGCGACACGCCCGCGCCCTCGTCGAACGCCTCGGGGTCGAGGTGCTGGTCGGTGCGCGGGTCCAGGCCATCGATGAAGACTCCGTCACCTTCGAGCACGAGGGCATGCCGACCCGATTGCCCACCAAGACGGCGTTGTGGGCCGGCGGCATCGCGCCCACCGCATTCGGCGAGCGGGTGGCGCAACGCACGGGAGCGCCGACCGATCGCGCCGGCCGGATCAAGGTCAACGCCGATCTCACCGTGCCGGACCATCCGGACATCTTCGTGATCGGTGACCTTGCATCTGCCGCAGGTCCGGGCAACGCCCCGCTGCCCGGTCTCGCGCCGGTCGCGATGCAAGAGGGCGCCTACACCGCACGCGTCATCGGCGCACGCCTGCGCGGCGCCGGTGTGACGCCGCCCTTTCGCTACTTCAATCGCGGTGACATGGCGGTCATCGGACGCGCGGCAGCCGTCGCCAATATCTTCGGCGTGCACGTCTGGGGTTGGCCCGCTTGGGTGATCTGGCTCTTCATCCACCTGCTCTACATCGTGGAGTTCCAAAGCCGGGTGCTCGTGTTCATCGAGTGGGGATTCTTGTATCTCACGTGGAGCCGCGGCGCGCGACTCATCGCCGGTCCCGAAGCGCCCGGCGAGCCGTGACGGGTGAAGCTACGTCCCCGCCGCGCTGCGCCAATCGCCGCCCTCAATAGGCGCGAGCTCCGATGTGTCGCGGTTGTACGCGTACACCCACGCGCGCAGCACATGGTCTCCTATGCGGACGTCGCACAAGCGTCGCACGTACGCGCTCGTCTCCGGATGAAGCGGATCGTATTCCTCGAGCTCGTCGAGCGCTTCCAGCAGCGCCGGCGGATCGCTCATCGCATACATTTCCCCATGCACCACACCGTCGCCGGCGGTGAGCGCGGGATAGCGGCCGGCGCGGAACAGCATCCCAGCGGTCAGGCCTTCACCGACCAGCGTGCAGCCCGCTAGGTAGTGATGCAGATCGTGACCGCGCATGAGGCCGCCGTAGACGAAGAGGTGCGCAACGACGCCCTCCGCTGCTGACTCCCAGGAAGGCGCTTGGTTCACGCGCAAGGATTCGCGTCCGAGGGCGCATCACATCCCAAGGCACAACCTATGATCATTCGCGCCGAACACCTGACGAAGACCTTTCGCACGCGCAGGCGCGGCGACGGCGTCATGGGAACGCTCACGTCGCTCTTTTCCCGCGCGTACGACGACAAGCTGGCCGTTCGCGACGTCTCGTTCGACCTGGAACCCGGCGAACTCGTGGGCTATATCGGCCCCAACGGCGCCGGCAAATCGACCACCATCAAGATGCTCACCGGCATCCTCGTGCCCACCAGCGGCGAGTGTTCGGTCAACGGCATCGTCCCCTGGCAGAACCGTACGCAAAACGGCAAGCAGATCGGCGTGGTGTTCGGCCAACGCACGCAGCTGTATTGGGACCTGCCTCTCAAAGAATCGTTCGAGCTGCTGCGCGCGATCTACGGCATTCCCGCAGACGTCTACGAGCGCAACATGGCCGAGTTCACAAAAGTGCTCGCACTCGACGAATTCATCCGCACCCCGGTGCGCCAGCTGAGTCTTGGTCAGCGCATGCGCGGCGACTTCGCGGCCGCACTGCTCCACAATCCGCCCGTCGTCTTCTTGGACGAGCCGACCATCGGTCTCGACGTCGTCGCCAAAGAGGCCATCCGGGAGTTCATCGCGCGCACCAACCGCGAGCGCGGCACGACGTTCATCCTCACCACGCACGATCTCAACGATGTGGAGAAGCTGTGCGACCGGATCATCATCATCGACCACGGGCAGAAGCTCTACGACGGGCGCATCGAAGCGATCAAGCGCCGCTACGGCCGCCAGCGCATCCTCGTCGCGGAGATCGATGGCTTTTGCGCGGACTGCGAAATCCCGATCCCGGGCGTTCGGAAGCTCTCGCAGGCGGGTGCGCGGGTCTCGTTTGAATTCGACCGCGAGCGCGTGAGTGCGGACGAGCTCATCGTGGCGCTCGCCAAGCAGTACGAGCTCAAAGATGTGACGATCTCAGAACCGGAGCTCGAGGCCATCATCCGCGAGATCTACCTCAAGGGCTTGGGTGTTGACGCTCCGGTCGCGGAAGCGCTCACATGAGAGGCTGGTATCGCGTGCTGCCCGGCGCGGCAGCCGCCGTCATCGCGGCAAGTTCGCTCGGATCGCCGCGCGAGCACGTCCGGGCCGACGCCGCCTCGCCTCCCGAGGAGCCCACAGACGTGCGAGCCGATCTCAATCGCGGCACGTGGTCGCACGGACCGGACCTTCCCTCGCCGCGTCAGGACGCCGCCGCGGCGGTGCTCGCCGGACGCATCTATCTCATCGGCGGATATGGCCCACACGACAGCCAGATGAACACGACGCTCGTGTGGGAGCCTGAGATCGCGGCAGAAGAACCCGGCACAACGATTCAGCAGGCCGGCGTGCGGATGGGTGCGTGGACCTATGCTGCGCCGATCCCAGAGCCCGTCGATCACGCTGCCGCGGCGGCGCTCGGGGGCTTCGTCTACGTCGCGGGTGGCCGCATCGAGAATCTTGTCACGAATAAAGTCTGGCGCTACGACGTCGCCAACGACATCTGGGTCGAGATCCCTTCGATGCCTATCCCACGCTATGGCGCCACGATGCAAGCCGTGCAGGGAAAGCTCTACCTCATCGGCGGCGCGGTCGCGCACGGCAATGATGCGACGAGCATGGAGATCTTCGATCCCGCGACTGGCCGGTGGGCGGTCGTGCCGTACGCGCTGCCGGACGAGCGCGACGGGTTGGCATCGACCGTGCTCGGCGACGAGATCGTCGTGCTCGGCGGCCGCACCGACCAAGAGATCAACTTGAACACCTGCGAGGTGTTCGATCCGTTCTCGGACCGTTGGTCTGGATGTTCGTACCTCCGTCAGCCGAGATCGGACTTCGGCTTGAGCGCGGTGAACGGTCGGCTCGTGGCAGTGGGCGGAGACGACCTACGCCTCGATCGGCCGACGCAGACGATGGAGATCTCGCAACCCCGCGTCGACGGTTGGCTGGATGGACCATGGTTGCCGAGCCCACGCCATGGCATGGCGCAAGTGACCTTGGGGAATGTCGTCTGGGTGATCGGCGGTTCTCCGACGAGCGGAACCGCCCCATCGGCTGGCGTGCTGCGCTACGTGAGTCCCGTCATCACGATCCAATTCAAAAAGGGCCACGGCTAGTTGAGGATTCGCCCGTACGTCGAATTTGCGAAGCGGGCGTTCTCAAGGGAGGGGACCTACCGCACCCAGGTCTTCACCCACATCGGATCCGTCCTCTTGCGCGTGTTCTTGCTGTCCATGGTGTGGACTGCGCTCTATCGCAACAATGGCGAACAGGCCGGCATCACGCTGCCGGCGATGATCACGTATGCGACGCTCGCTCTGTTGCTCGACCTCATCTATGGCGTCAACGGGGCCTACGTCATCCGGGAGAAGATCCGCGAGGGATCGATCGCGATCGACCTCATGCGTCCCATCTCCGTGCCCTTCTACGTCCTCGCTGACACGGTCGGCCAGACCCTCTTCGCTTCGATGCAGATCATCCCAGCGCTCGGCTTGTCGTTGTTCATCGTCCACCTTGACGCGCCGGCAACCTTGGGGGCGGCATTTGCCTTCCTCGTCGCGGTGCTGCTCGGCTTCGTGGTCAATTTCTTCTTGGATCTCATCATGGCGACGATCACGTTTTGGACCATGGAGATCTTCGGCGTGCAACTCATGGTGCAATTCATCTCATCGTTGCTCTCAGGCTCTCTCGTGCCGTTGTATTTCTTTCCGCCCGGCATCATCCAGCAGCTCGCATTCGCATCTCCGTTCGCCGCCATCTACAACGCGCCGCTCTCCATCTACATCGGTAAAGTCACGGGCCTGCAGATCGTAACCACGCTCGGCACGCAGGTGGTCTGGGCGTTCGTCTTCGGTGTCGTCGCGCTGGGCCTGTGGCGTCTGGGCGAGCGGCAAGTGGTGATCCAAGGTGGCTAGCCGCTATCTCGCCACCTACCGTCAATTCTGGCGGCTCAACACGCTGACGATGCTCGAGTACAAGACGAATTTCTTCATCTGGCTGTTCTTCACGATCATCTACCACGGCGTGGCGGTGGGCACCATATGGATCATGATGTCGCGCTTTCCGTCCATGAACGGCTGGAGCTGGCGGGAAGTGTTCTTCTTGTACGCGCTCTACATGCTGGCGCACACGCTCAACAACACATTTTTCTTCACGATCGGGGACGTGCCTACGCACGTCCAAGAAGGCGACTTCGATCGGTTTCTGGTGCGTCCGCTCGACCCGCTCTTCCAGGTGCTATCGCAACCCGGTCAGATTTGGCCGGACGAACTCGCACTCGCCGTCGTCGTGTTCGGGGTGGCGCAGAGCCTCGTCCACTTGCAGTGGACCGCCGCCTCCGCCGTGCTGCTCGTGCTCGCGATGTTCGGCGGCGCGCTCATCGACTTCGCCATACAGCTGGCGGTGGCCACGCTCTCGTTTTGGGTCATCCGGCTGGACACGCTGCGCTGGGTCGTCATGTCCCTCGAAAACGACTTCACGCGCTATCCGCTTTCCATCTACAATCGGGGCGTGCGCATCCTGCTCGCGTACGTGTTCCCGTTTGCGTTCATGAATTATTTTCCGGCGACCACGCTGCTGCACAAGACATCCGGCCCCGGCTATACGATCAACCCGGCGCTG
Organism: Pseudomonadota bacterium; assembly: GCA_021325335.1. Lineage (GTDB taxonomy): Bacteria > Vulcanimicrobiota > Vulcanimicrobiia > Eremiobacterales > Eremiobacteraceae > JAJPHJ01. The sequence goes on from JAJPHJ010000111.1 coordinate 9,116, forward strand.
GGATGGCTGACGCCCGTCATCGGCATGCTCTGGTTCGCGGGCGCGTACCTGTTCTGGCGCGCCGGCGTGAACCACTATAAGGGAACCGGTTCTTAGAGGCGGATACAATTACACGCATAAGAGGTGGAACCATAATAATTATGGCCTGGAGCCAGTTGAACGCAAGAATCAATCCAACCTATACAACGCTGTCGCAATTTACAAGCGATATCAGTTCGATGACCTATCCCTAAGACGATGTTAAGAGCGCAGTCGAGGGACTCAATGAGCAGACAAAGGTATACAGTAGCGGTGGCGTGCCTTGTGTTGCTAGGACTAGCTGGATTTCTTTTCGCTCGGTATGTTATTGGTAGTTCGTCGGTAAAACTTCCGCCAACGGTACCCAACCCTCACGCTCCCTACACACCCCCAAGGCTTGGGCCGTCCGCTCAGGGTCCACACTGGGTGCGACCGGAATGGATGAAATTTGGAGCTCCTAAATTTGTTGATTACACGCAACAAGGAGCCCTAGGACTACCTGAAGGCCTCAGTACTGCCTACGCACCCCCGCCAGACATTCATCACGAGATAATTGTTAATGAATTTCGAGGATTGTTTAGAAGCGGCACCCAGGAGATTGGCGGCGTTATGGTTTTCGCTGGGGCCATGCGACATGATCCCGCACAAGGTTTCCTGTACGCGTTCTACCGCGACCCGCCGGTTTATAACCCCATCTTGTTCTTGCCGCCACGCGGTACGGGAGCGCTTAAACTCGAAAGCTGGCAGAAGCTTGGCTCTTCGTTCCGGCTCACAGCGGTAACGCAGTCCGAACAATCGGTAACGCTAGACGTGCCCTTACCCCTACCGTACGCTCGCTACAGCGTGAGGACGCTGCAGCTCCGAAATCAGATTCGGCGTCTCTAAGTTTGGGCTTAGCCTTTTTCATCAGACTCGCTTTCACACCCTAGTTCAAGCGATCACGGGACCCAAAGGGATGTCCGATCTTGGGGCCTTATTAAAGCCTCTTAGAAGCGGATGCGGTCCATCAACCAGCGATAGTACGCTCGCCGCGGCGATTCGTCCATGCGCGGCCACAGCGACAGCCCGCACAGGCGGCAGCTCAGTTCGGAGTCTCCATAACCGAGCGTCGGGTACCAATAATGCCGCCGCTCCAAATTCGGCGAAGCGCATTTGGGGCAGACGCAGAGAAAAACTGCTTGCGCGAGCACGATAACCCCTTAGGTCCGGTTTTTCCAATCTCCTTGAGCGTGGGTTCGTAGGCGAGCAACCTCCGCGGCGCGAACCGCCGACAAGCCGGGTGGGGGTTGTATGTCATTCCATACCATCATCGAACCTTTTCGCATCAAGGTCGTCGAGCCGATCCGCATGACCGATCGCGCCGAGCGCGAGGCCTTGCTTGGGGCTGCGGGTTACAATCCGTTTTTGCTCAAGGCCGAGGACGTCATCATCGACCTGCTGACCGACAGCGGCACGGGGGCGATGAGCGCCGAGCAGTGGGCCGGTATGATGCGGGGCGACGAATCATATGCAGGGGCGCGCAGCTACTATCGCTTCTTCGACGCGGTCCACGACATTTTCGGATTCAGCCACGTGCTCCCGGTCCATCAAGGTCGAGCGGCGGAGCGCATCTTGTTCTCCACCGTATGCCATCCGGGCGACGTGGTCCCGAACAACACCCACTTCGACACGACCCGCGCGAACGTCGAACATGTCGGCGCTAAAGCGGTCGATCTCCCGATCCCGCAGGGCCGTCAACCCGCTTCGACCCACCCGTTCAAAGGGAACATGGACGTGGACGCGTTGCGCGTCCTGATCGCCGAGGTCGGCCGCGATAAAGTCCCGCTCGTCATGCTGACGGTGACGAACAATTCCGGCGGCGGACAGCCCGTCTCCATGGAAAACGTCAAGGCCGTGAGCGCGGTTTGCAAGGAGCACGGGCTCCCGCTCTTCATCGACGCCTGCCGCTTCGCCGAGAATTGCTGGTTCATCCGCGAGCGCGAGAAAGGCTACGCCGATCGACCGGTGATCGAGATCGCGCGCGAGCTTTTCTCCTACGCAGACGGCGCGACTATGTCGGCGAAGAAGGACGGCTTGGTCAACATAGGAGGATTTCTTGCGACGAACGATCCTGCGCTCGCAAAGCAAGAGGCGACGCTGCTCATCCTCACCGAGGGATTTCCCACGTATGGCGGCCTTGCCGGCCGGGACCTCGAGGCGATCGCGGTCGGGCTGCGAGAGGTGCTGGACCACGACTACCTGCGCTATCGCATCACCTCGACGGCCTACCTCGGCAAGCACTTGACGAAAATCGGCTATCCGATCGTGCAGCCACCCGGTGGTCACGCGATCTACGTGGATGCGGCGGGGTTATTGCCCGGCGTACCGCCACAGGAGTACCCGGGCCAGGCGCTCGTGTGCGAGCTCTACGTTGCCGGCGGCTTGCGGGCGGTCGAGATCGGCTCCGTGATGTTCGGAAGTACCGACCCACGAACGGGTCGCGAGATGCCCGCGTCGATGGAACTCGTCAGGCTTGCCATACCTCGCCGCGTCTACACCCAAAGTCACATCGACTACGTCATCGAAGTCATGGCGCAAGTGTACGAGCGTCGCGAACGGTTGAAGGGTCTGCGGATCGTCTGGCAATCGCCGCCCTTGCGCCACTTTACTGCGCGCTTCGAACCGATCGCAAAAGCGGCCTCGTGAGCACGAAGCCGCCCTTTGTCATCGAAGAATACGTCCGCTGGAGCGACGTCGATGCTGCGGGCATCGTCTGCTACGGTGCGTTCGTGCGCTTTGTCGAAGTCGCCGAGACCGAGCTGTTTCGGGCAGCCGGGATGCCATACGCAAAAGTATTCGATACGTTTGACTGCTGGCTGCCGCGGGTGCATTTCTCGGGAGACTTCTTCGCGCCGGCCCGTCTGGACGAGCGCCTGCGGGTCACCGCGTTCGTCAAAAAGCTCGGTGCCACATCGGTGACGCTCGGATTCACGATCGACAACCAGGTGGGGACCCGGATCGCGCAGTTCGAGATCGTGCTCGTCTGCATCGATCGCTCGACGTTCGAAAAGCGGCCGTTACCCGAGGAGTTGCGTCGCTCGCTCAGCGAGTTTTTGGAATAGGATCTTCGCTCGAATGGGGAGCCATGCAAAAGCCGCATGGCTCCATGCCGACCTCGTGCGCCTGCGCTTCGGTCAGCATCAAGAGCTCACCGCGCGCTTCGAGCCCGCCCTGGCAGGCGCTGCCGGGCTTGTGGTACACCCGGTCCCCGATGATGCACACGACGTCCACGAGGCCGCCTTCCAGGGTGCGCGTACGCAGGCCTTGGGGCGTGCAAGCGGGGACGGCACAAGATGTGGCCATTCGTTCTAGATGAGGATTTGCGGAGATTTGTCCCCTGGCGGGTGTAAATCGGAAGGCGAACGCCGATAATGTGAGCTAGGTGACACGATGATACTGCAGACGCTGCCCGCCACGACGCATTGGAATCTCTTCAAAATCGAAGGGCAATTGGATTTCACGGCCGCCCCGACGGTGCAAGCGGCGCTCGTCCACGCGGCCCACATCGACCGCAGCGATCTGCTCATCGATCTCGAGGACATCGCGACGGTGGATGAGGTCGGCGTGAACAAGCTCACCGGCACGGTCGCGCGATTGATCGCCGAGCGGCCGACGCTGCACGTCGCCTTCGTCGCCAAGGATCACGTGCTGGCGGAAGCGTTGACGCGCGCCGCCATGCCCGAGTCGGTCATCATCTATCGCAGCGGCGCCGAGGCGTTGCGTTCGATCGGCTTGCACGCGGCCGCTTAGGCAGCGCAGCCCAAGAAATCAAAAGGATGGCTCCGGCCGTCCTTTTTGAGTCTATGGAGATGCTAAAGGTCCGACGACGCATCCTTCCCTAATAGGCCATCATGAATACCCCGCTAGCCGAGCGCGTGTCGCGCGGCGACAGCTTTGCCGTCCATCATCGCTATGACGTCGCAGATATCGCCGATTTCGCGAACCGTTGCGGCGACAAGAATCCGGTGCATCACGACGCCGCGTTCGGCCGCAGCTCGCGGTTCGGCAAGCGCATCGCACCCGCGGAGCAGACCATCTCGCTCATGCTGGGATCCGCCGCCTCGTGGCTGGCGCAGCGCGGCACGGCGATCGGCCTTGGGTGTTCGTTCCGTTTCACGGCGGCCGTCCGCGAGGGCGACGAACTTGAGCTGCGCTGGCGGGTAACCGATACCAGTTATAAGGATTCACTCCACGGTGTGCTTGTCTTGTTCGAAGGCACGGCGACGAACGAGGATGGCCTCGTCGCCATGCGTGGCACGCTCGAGATGCTGCTGCAAGAATAGTCTGCTGCCATAGGGTTCGCCGCCAGGAGTGGGCAGGCGCCCAAGGCCGTCCGTCGAACGAGTCTGGTCTGATGAAAGATGCAAAACCGCCGAAGTCTTTCGGCGATATCGATCAGTTGTTGGAGCGCGTCGGCAACAAGTATTTGCTCGTCAACGCCGCACGGGTCCGCGCCCAGCAACTCGTGAACCGTGACGAACCCGCCGTGGACGGCGCGAATCCGGAAAAGGCCGTCACTACCGCTTTCGCGGAGATCGCGGCCGACAAGCTCGACATCGACGTCGACCACTCGCACTAGACGTTGGAGCGCCGCCAGCGCGCCAGCGAGCGGGGCGTTTCCCGCACGACGACCTCATCGACCGAGACCCGCTCCCCCAGCGTGCCCTCCAATTTGCGGGCGAGGACGAGCGCGATATTCTCAGCCGTCGTCGCGAGACCGGTGACTGAGAATTCCGGCCTTTCGTTGAGATCGCAGTGGTCGAACTCACCCACGATGGACTTCAGCGTATTGAAGTCGACGACCATTCCATGTTCGAGCGTTTCCGCCGAGCACGTGATCTCCACGTCGTAGCGGTGGCCGTGTCTGCGGTTGCAGGGCGAGTCATATGGCAGCGCGAGCTGATGCGCAGCGTCGAAGTGACAGCGCAACGACACCGACATCATCGACCGGCCGCTCCGCGCCACAGCAAGTAGTGCAGCTGCGGAAGCACCCGGACGCGGTAGGCGCGCCAGCGTTCGTCCGCGAGCACCGCTTCGGTCAACTCGCGCAAGTGCTCTTCGTAGCGACCGTGCGCGCTCGCGCTTGCGCTCTCCGGTTGCAAGATGATAGGCGTTTCCTCGGGCAGTTCGTCTCCGAGCATCGCGAGGAGTTCCAGCGCCTCAACCCGGTCGCGCTCGTCAGCGACCACGAATTTGAGCTGCATCCGGCCTGCCGCGCTCTTGCAGTATTTCCGCAACACTGCCGGTTTCGGCCGGTATCCGGATGAGCCCACTTTCGGGCTGATGGAGAAAAGCGACACGCCTGGGAGGTCGGCGAAGATCGTACCGCTCGTCTCGACCGTCACGTGCGAAGCCTGCAGCGCGTCGACGAGCGGCTTGATGTCCTGCGCGAGCGGCTCACCGCCCGTGATGATCACGTGTCGATGGTGTCGAGCAAGACGCGCGAGCGACTGGACGTCCATCTGCTCGCCCGAATCACCCGCGAGTGCGTACGGCGTGTCGCACCACGAGCAGCGCAGCGGGCACCCGTCGAGTCGGATGAAGAGCGCGGGCGCGCCGATGAGGCCGCCTTCGCCTTGGATGGACACGAACGTCTCGTTGACCGACAACGTGGCCGAGGCTTGCATCGGACGAGTGTTTTTCGTGCAGCTCTGGACCGCTCCCCCCGCGACGCTCACCTCTCGATGCAAGCGAGAGGCAGACGTGAGCGCGCGTCGAAGCCCGCCTTCCCCTTTGTGCAGATGCGGAGGTCATGATGGCTGCAGCGCAAGCCCAAGGCATCAGGAATATCGCTTTTGTAGGACCGCACCATAGCGGGAATACGACGCTGGTGGAGGCGCTGCTCAGCGTCGCGCAAGCCATCCCCCGCAAGGGGTCGGTCGTGGAAGGCACCGCGACCACCGATCACGACCCCGAATCCCATGCGCACCAGATGTCGGTCGCTCCGAGCTTCGCGCACCTCGACCGCGGCGGCGTCCGCGTCAACATCATCGACTGCCCCGGCGCAGTCGATTTTCTTGAGGAGACCAAGTTCGCGCTCGCGGGAGCCGATGCGGTGATCGTCGTCGTCGAAGCAGATCCGAACCGCTTGCCGCAGGTCGAGATGATCGTCGACTATGTCGAAGCGCAAGGGCTGCCGCACTGCTTCGTCATCAATCGCTTGGATCGCCCGGGCGCCGATTTCGTGGGCACTTATGCTGCCTTGCGCCAGCGCTTCGGCAACCACGTGGTTGCCGAACAAGCACCGATCGGACAAGGAGAGAACCTATCTGGCTTTGTCGATGTGGTGGCGATGAAGGCATACAAGTACGGCGACGGCGCGGCCAGTCCCACCGCCCTGCCGGAACACTTCGCCGACAAGAACCACGAAGAGTTGCTCGAGGCGCTGGCCGACTTCGACGACCACCTGATGGAAGAGATCCTCGACGGCAAAGAGCCCCCGCTCGACGAGGTCGAGCGCGACCTCGAAACCGATGTGAGCTCGGACAAGATCATCCCCGTGCTCGTGACGAGCGGTGTAAAGGGCTGGGGCGCGGCGGAGCTGCTGGATCTCATCGTGCGTCAATTCCCCGATGGTTGTCAGATCCGCCGCAACGACGAGGCCGGCAAAGCGGTCGAACCCCAGCCGGGCGGCCCTGTCGTCGCCCAGGTCTGCAAGACGATCGTCCACCCGCAAAGCGGAAAGCTTTCCATCGTCCGCGTTTTTTCAGGAACGCTGGGCGCGGACACCGCGCTCGTCAACGTCAATCGCGACGTCAAGGAGCGGCCCGGTGGTCTCTACACGCTGCAAGGCAAGGCGCAGAGCCCGGCGAGCAATCTCGGTCCGGGGAGCCTCGCGGCAATCGCGCGGCTCGACACCACGGTCACGGGAGACACGCTGTGTTCGAACGCAAACAAAACCGTGATGCCGAGGCACCCGCTGCCGAAACCGGCGTTCTCGCTTGCCGTGCGCCCGCACGATCGCTCCGATGAGGCAAAGCTGTCGCAGCTCCTCGTCCGCATGCGCGAGGAAGATCCGACGCTCGTGGTCGAGCGCGCCGAATTCACGGACGAACTGGTGCTGCGTGGGTACGGGGAGATGCATCTGGCGGTGACCGTCGAGCGCTTGCAGCGCAAGTACAACGTCAAGCTCGACACGCAGTTGCCGCAAGTGCCCTATCGCGAGACGATCACCGGCAAGACCCAGCAGCAGGGAAGGTACAAGCACCAGACCGGCGGGCACGGGATGTTCGGCGACGTCCACGTCGAGATCGAACCCACGGCCCGCGGCGGTGGTTTCACGTTTACCGAGCGCGTGGTCGGCGGTTCGGTGCCGAAGCAGTTCTTCCCGGGCGTGGAAAAAGGCGTGCGCGAGGCGCTGGAGCACGGGCCGATCGGCGGCTTCCCGGTCGTCGACATCAAGGTGACGCTCTACGACGGCTCATATCACAGCGTCGATTCGAACGAGATGTCGTTCAAGCTTGCCGCATCGCTCGCGATGCGCGAAGGTTTGCCGAAGTGCCACCCCGTGCTGCTCGAGCCGATCCAGCGGGTCGAGATCACGGTGCCGACTTCTTATACGAGCACCGTGTTGCAGCAGGTCAGCGGTCACCGCGGTCAGATCCTCAACTATGGGCCGAGCGAGACGCGCCGGGGTGCCGATGTCGTCAAGGCGCTTGTGCCGCAATCGGAAATGCCTCGATACTTGACGGAGCTGCGAACCGCGACGCAAGGTCTCGGCTATTTCGTCGCCGACCACGACCATTTCGAGTTCGCACCGCCGAAGGTGGTCCAAACGGTCACCGCGGAGCGCAAGGAGATGGCCGCGGCAGCGAAGTGACATCGAGAAAACTCGCATAGCGCCGCTCTTGGAGATGGATTCGCACGCCCATCCAGCCAATCTAGGAGGCGCACATCTCTTTGCGCCAAGATAGCGGGGCGCAAATTTATTTACGCCTGGGGAGATCGATGAACGAAGCCTATTGCCGTCGCTGTACCCGCGAAGGGGCTGGATCGAGCCGCCGTCCCTTCGCTCTTCCGGGGACGAGCGCGCGCTACGCCCCCGATCGCCCGGCATCGATCGAACACATCGCCCTGACGCTCTCCTTCGACTTCGAAAAACACGTGCTCTTCGGCGTCTGCAGAACGACGTTCTCCGCCGTCGGCAAGGCGCTCGACTCGCTCGAGATGGACGCCGATCATCTGCATATCAAGAACGTCCGCAACGCAGCCGGAAAGAAACTGCCCTTCGACCTGGCGGGCGGCAAGCTGACGATCGAGCTTGACCGCGGGCTCGCGGCCGGCAAATCAAGCACGGTCGTCATCGACTACGAAGCACGGCAGCCGACGCAGGGGATCTACTTCATCTCACCCGACAAAGGCTATCCGCGCAAACCGGTGCAGGTCTGGACGCAAGGCCAAGACCAGGACGCGCACTACTGGTTCCCTTGCATCGACTATCCGAACGCCAAAGCGACGACCGAGATCAAGGCGACCGTGCCCGCAAAGTTTTTCGTTCTGAGCAACGGTGTGCTCGTTTCGACCACCCACGACCGCACGGCCAAGACGAAGACCTATCATTGGAAGATGGATACGCCGCACGTCACCTATCTCGTGAGTTGCGTGGCAGGCGAATTCAGCGAGCACACCGACATGCTCGGCAAGCTGCCCGTCGCGTATTACGTGGTGCCCGGGCGGGAAGCCGATGGCGAACGATCATTCGGCAAGACGCCCAAGATGGTGAAATTTTTCGGCGACCGGATCGGCGTGCCGTATCCCTATGCGCGGTATGCGCAGATCGCCGTGACGGACTTCATCTTCGGCGGGATGGAGAACACCAGCGCGACCACGCAGACCGACACGACCTTGCACGACGCGCGTGCGCATCTCGATTTTTCAAGCGACGGCCTCGTCGCACACGAACTCGCGCATCAGTGGTTCGGCGATCTCCTCACCTGCAAAGACTGGTCGCACGCATGGCTCAACGAAGGCTTCGCCACGTATTTCGAGGCGATGTTCCGGGAATTCGATCAAGGAGCGGACGAGTTCGCCTACTACCGCTTCCTGCTCGCGCAGCGATACTTCGACGAAGATCGCAAAGAATATCGGCGCCCGATCGTCACAAACGTCTACACCGAGCCGATCGATCTGTTCGACCGCCATCTCTACGAAAAGGGCGCGAGCGTTTTGCATCTCATCCGGCGCCAGTTAGGCGACGAGCTATGGTGGAAAGCAATTCACCACTACGTGGCGGAGCACCAACTGCAAAACGTCGAAACGATCGATTTCATCCGCGCGATCGAAACCGTCACCGGGCGCAACATGCTCCCGTTCTTCGATCAATGGGTTTTCAAGCCGGGCCACCCGAATTTCCGCGTCCTCTATCGCTGGGACGAAAAAAAGAAGGCGGCGCAGGTCCGCGTCGAGCAAACGCAAGACACAAAGGATGGCACCCCCGTCTTCACGCTGCCCGTGACCGTGGCATTCGTCAATGGGCGTTCCGAACAACGATTTGTGATGGAACTCGAGCAGCGCGAGCAGTCGTTCACGTTCGCACTCGCAAAGCGGCCGGAGATGTTCTCCTTCGATCCTGACGGCGACGTGCTCAAGACCGTCGAGCTGCGCGTGCCGGAAGAGATGCTCATCCGCCAAAGCCTGGCCGAGATGAATCTTTCGGCTCGCATCGACGCGATCAGGGAACTGTCCAAGGATCCTAATCTCGAGGTGGTCGAGGCGCTCGCGCGGGTGCTGTCCGGCCGGTCGTTTTGGGGAGCAAAAGCGCAAGCGGCCGCCGCGCTCGGAACCATCCGCACCGAGCGCGCCTTCACGGCGCTCGTCACGGCGAGGAGCGTCGACAACCCCAAGGCTCGCCGCGCAGTCGCGGCGGCGCTCGGTGAGTTCCGCGGCGAGGAGGCCTGCGCCGCGCTCGCACCCATGCTCGCGCGCGACGGGTCCTACTTCGTGGAGGCCGAGGCCGCGTTTTCCATCGGAAAGACGAAATCAAAAAAAGCGTACGCGCTCTTGATGAAAGCGTTGAGCAAAGAGTCGTTTCACGACGTCATCCGTGCGGGTGCGATGCGCGGTCTGGCGGAGCTCGGCGACGACCGGGCGATTCCCGTCCTGTTGGGCTGGACCGTGTACGGCAAACCCACCTTTGCGCGCGAGGCGGCGATACCGGCCCTGGGCAAGCTCGGGCAAGGCAACCGCAAAGTGCGCGCGAGGCTTATCGAGCTCTTGGATGACTGCAACTTCTGGGCTCGGCTTGCGGCGATCGACGCTCTGGAGGAGTTGCACGACCAGACGGCCATCCCCGCGCTCGAGCGGCTCGCCTCACAAGACATCGAAGGCAGGCTGAAGGGTGCCGCGGCCAATGCCGTGCGCGCGATCGCCGAATATCAAGAGAAGCCCGCCGAGTTGCGACAACTCCGTGGCGAGATCGAGAAATTGAAGGAGAGCAACAAATCCCTGCTCGACCGCCTCGATCGCCTGGAGACTCGCGCGAAAGTGAAGCGCTGACCCTACGCTTTTGCCAACATCACCGAGGTGGACTTGACGAGCGCGGTGACGTTGTCGCCGACCTTGAGCTCGAGCTCGGCGACCGATTCGGCCGTGATCAAGGCCACGATGTGGTTGTCACCCAAACGGATGCTCACTTTCGCCATGAGGCCGTCGCTTTGGATCTCAGAGACGACGCCCGGTAATTTGTTGCGCGCGCTAACTCGCATGCGTCTTTTCTTGCACCTCCGGTAGGCTTCTGAGGGCGATCGAGAGCGCGGCGATCGCCGCCGGCTCGTCGACATCCATCCGCAAGAGCGCGCGTACGCGATCGAGCCGATAGCGCACGCTGTTGCGATGCAGGAAGAGCTTGTCCGCCGTGCGATCGACCCGCATGCCGCATTCATAGTAGGCCCGCAGCGTCGCGACGAGGTCGCTCTGGCGTTCCCCGTCCTCGCGCAACAACGGCGCCAAGAGGAGACGAGAAAGCTCCACGCTGGCCGGGTCCGCGCCGGCCAAGACGCATGCGCGTTCGAGCAGCGCTTCAGCGGTTTGCGGTCTGAGGATGCGAGTCGTCGCCAAGCGCCTGCTCCCTAGAACGCGTTGAACAAAACGAGTCGACCGTGCGCGTCGAGCATGTAGAGCGTCAAGCCGTCCGTGTGCAACGAGTGCACCGGTAACGCGAATGCCGCTCCATTGGGGCTCGTCTGGCCGTTGAAAGCGATCGTGATCTTCGCAGCGATCGCCCCCGGATTTTGGCCGGTGGTGTTCCCAGGTGCTGCGTACCGGCCCAGTTGGTAGCTCCCCGTGGTGGGCGAGCCGAGCACGCCGAAATAGAGGTCCGTGCCGTCGTAGCCGACGTTCGCAGAGGCGAGCGGAACGGGCTTGAAGGTGAATGTGTTCAGCGTCGCCGGCCCCGGTAAGGGAATCGTCCACGACGTGCCGTCTTGGTGGAAAACGAGATAGGTCGCGACGACGGTGCCCGTTGCGGCTGCCGCCGCATCCGCCGCGAAGATGCCCATGCCGGTATAGTTATAGGATCCGCTCAGCCGGCCCGTGCCGTCAAGAGCAAACGCGGCCCAATTCACCGTCTTGTTCCCATTGTCGTCGACGATGAACACATGGGTCGAGTCGGCGGCGATGGCGCGCACGCCGCCCGTGCCGAGCCCATCGCTGAACGACACGAGCGGAGAGCACGTGCGCGGCGTCGAGGTCGGCGGCGCGCAGGATTGCACGTTGCCCGCGCCGTCATCAAACCAATCGTTGCTTGTGCCGTCGATGGCGACTCCGATCGGGTGGTAGCCTGCCGTCAAGGTGTACGATCCGGCGTTGGTCGCGGACGAACCCAATTCGGTGAAACCGTACATGCTCGGCCCGCCGTTTGTTCCGAGCACGCCGACGGAGCCGGGAACGCTTGGATCCGTGCCCAAGTCGATCGGAGAATTTCCTACGGTCCCCACAAAGCTGGGCTTCGTGATGTTCGGCGTCATGCCGCTCGTCGAGTTGGAATGGTGGTGATCGAGCGCGGCGATGCCCACGCCGATCCCGGCCGCGGCGATGAGGAACACGATGGGTTGGAGCGCCGCCGGGACGCTGCTATTGGGGTCGATCGGCTTCGTGCAGCCGAGCATGCTTGAGACGACGAGCAGCACCAGGGCTACGGCTGCGATGCGCTGTCGATTCCGCGGATTCATCATTCCAGATACGTGCTCGTCGTCGCAAAACCCCGCCCGCATGCGGCGTGCCTGCCCTGGAGGAAGAGTCACTAGCGAATGCGTCAAACGACCTGTCCATGAAGAGCGAGCCCAAGATCCGGGTCTCTCTCCCGGAAGGTCTCAGCGCGGAGACGCTGCGCGAGATGTACGGGCGGATGGTCCTCACGCGCTTGTGCGACGACCGCGCCTTTGCTCTCAACCGGCAGGGCAAGATCCCGTTTGCGGCCACGTGTCAAGGTCACGAAGCCGCGCAAGTGGCCGCGGCCTACGCATTGAAGCGCGGCACTGATTGGGTCGTGCCGTATTACCGCGATACCGCGCTCGCGCTCGCGTATGGGGTCACGCCGCGGGAGCAGCTCATGTGCCTCTTCGCGCGCAAGGATGACATCTTTTCCAGCGGCCGCCAATTCCCCAATCACTACAGCGTTCCCGATCGGAAGATCGCGAGCATCTCGAGCATCATCGCGGCGCACGTCACGCACGGAGTTGGGATGGCGCTGGCGTTCGCCATGCGCAAGGAACCCATCGTCACGCTCATCACCTTCGGCGAGGGTTCGACGAGCGAAGGCGAGTGGCACGAAGCCATGAACTTCGCAGGGATCCACCAGTTGCCCGTGGTCTTCATGTGCGAGAACAACGAGTTCGCGATCTCGGTGCCGCAAAAACTCCAGATGGCGGTCGCTAACGTCGCGGATCGCGCGGCCGCCTACGGATTCCCGGGCGTCATCTGCGACGGCACGGATGTCGTGGCCACGTATTCGGTCGTCCGCGAAGCGGTGGAGCGTGCGCGCAGCGGCGACGGGCCGACGCTCGTCGAGGCCAAAGTGTATCGCGCCATGTCGCACACGAGCGACGACAACCAGCTGACGTATCGCACGCAGGACGAGGTCGACGCGCTGAAGGCGCGCGATCCGATACCGCGCTTTGAAGCCTGGCTCAAGGATCGCGGCCTGCTCGACGACGCGACCATCAAACAGATGAAGCAACAAGCGCAAGCCGAGGTCGACGAGGCCACCGATTGGGCCGAGGCGCAACCACCACCGACCGAGGCCGATCTGTACACGCACGTGTACGCCTCCGGCCCGCTTTCATAACGCTGTCATGGCGACGAAGACGGTTCTCGAAGGCGTCCGCGACGCGCTCCACAGCGAGATGGCGCGCGATCCGCGCGTTTTCATCATGGGAGAAGACGTCGGACCGCGGGGCAACGTCTTTCTCATCACCAAAGGTTTTCTCGACGAGTTCGGCCGATCGCGCGTCATCGACACCCCGCTCGCCGAAGCCTCGATCGTGGGGGTGGCGGTCGGCGCCGCGATGGCCGGCATGCGTCCGGTCGCGGAGATCCAATTCGCCGACTTCATCTATCCCGCGTACAATCAGATCGTGGGCGAGGCGGCCAAGATCCGCTACCGCAGCGCCGGGGGGAACTCGTGCCCCCTTGTGATACGAACGCCCTACGGCGGCGGGGTGCGCGGAGCGCTTTCCCATTCCGTCAGCATCGAGGCGCTGTTCTACCACGTTCCCGGTCTGAAGATCTGCGTGCCATCCACGCCGGCGGACGCCCAAGGCTTGCTCGTGAGCGCCATCCGCGATGAAGACCCGGTGCTCTTCTTGGAGCACAAGCGGACCTACCGTCTCATCAAAGGTGACGTGCCCGAGGGCGACTTCACGGTGCCGATCGGGAAAGCGGACGTGGCGCGACAAGGCAAGGACTTGAGCGTGATCACCTACGGGCTCATGCGCCATTTCGCGATCGAGGCCGCGCAATCGCTCGCAAAAGACGGCGTTGAGGCGGAGGTGATCGATCTGCGCACGATCCGCCCGATGGACCGCAGCACGATCCTGCAGAGCGTCGCGAAGACCAAACGCGCGCTCATCGTCCACGAGGATCAGAAGTTCGGCGGCGTGGGCGCGGAGATCGCCGCGATCATCGCGGAGGAGGCGCTCTTCGATCTCGATGCCCCGGTGCGGCGCCTGTGCGGCCCGGATGTGCCGGCGATGGGCTACGCGAAGGAATACGAAGAAGCGTTCATGCCCAATGTCGAGCGCATCGCCGGCGCGATGTGCGATCTCGTCGCCGTATAACAGCCGAGCGGAGGAGCGCAAATCGTGGCCACAGTGACGATGCCGCAGTTGGGCGAGACGGTTACCGAAGGCACCGTCGGACGATGGCTGAAAAAAGAAGGCGAAGCGGTCGCGAAGTACGAGCCGCTGCTGGAGGTCGAAACCGACAAAGTCGCCTCCGAAATCCCCTCCCCGTTCGCAGGCATCCTCACGAAGATCGTAGCCGTCGAGGGTACGACGGTCCCCGTGGGCGCCGCGGTGTGCGAGATCGGAGATGGAACGGCGAGCCAAAGCGCGCCGGCATCGCAGGGTTCCCCAAGCTTGAGCGCGACCGCCGGAGACGGAGCTGCGCCGTCTCAATCGAAGCCGAGCGCGAAAGCCGCCGATGACGAAGGCGCGGGCGACGGGCGCTTCTCACCCGCCGTGCGCAAACTGGCCCGGGAGCACGGCGTCGATCTCAAGCAGCTCGCGGGCAGCGGCCGAGGCGGCCGCGTGACGGCGAACGACGTGTTGCAATTCGCGGAGAAAACAAGCCCGGCGGCCGCTGCGGCTCCGCCGCTTGGAGCAGTTGCGCCCGCGACGAAGGCGCCTGTGGCAGGCGCGCCGTCGCATGCAGGCCCTGCGCCCCAGATGAGCGAGGGCGATACGACCGTGCGCGTGAGCCAGATGCGCAAGACGATCGCCGAGCACATGGTCCGTTCCAAGACGACCGTTCCGCACGCGTGGTCGATGGTCGAGGCGGA
>JAJPHJ010000078.1 GCA_021325335.1 Pseudomonadota bacterium
CTGCAAGAACAAACCGATCGCGGCATCCTCAAGCGTTGAGGTACGAGCCCACCGATGTGTTCTTCGCCGCAGGTGAAGCGTCGGGGGATCTGCAGGCATCGCTGCTCCTGGATGCCATGCGCCGGTCAAGGCCGGAGCTGTCTGCCGCGGCGATCGGCGGCCCTCGTCTGCGCGCCGCGGGCGCGCCGCTGCTCTTCGATTCGACCGAACTTGGGACCATCGGTCCTCTTTCTATCCTTCCCAACATCCCGAAGCTCTACGTCATCATGCGCCGGCTCGTCGCTGCCATGTGCAAGCGGCCATCTCGTCTCTTCGTCCCGGTCGATGCGGGCGCGGCGAATCTTCGTCTTATCAAATGGCTGCGCGAAGGCGGCTATCGCGGCCCCATCGTCTATTACTTCCCGCCGGGAACGTGGCTCGATGACCTCGAGCAGGCCAAAGCCGTGGCTCGTTTCGCGCAACCGCTCACGCCCTTCGCACACCAGCGCGATTTCTACGCGGCGCACGGTCTCGCGGCGGCATGGTTCGGTCACCCGCTCGTCTCCGTGATCTCGCAGCGCACGACGCAGCCCCAAGCATCCCCGGCATCGATCGCGGTGCTCCCTGGAAGCCGGCGCGAAGAGGTGGACCGGCACATGGAGGTGCTGGTGCGCTGCGCGGCTCGCCTCAGCGCGCGCGCCGACATCTCCTTTCAATGCGTGGCCGCGACCGAAGCGCGCGCGACGCAAATCCAAAAACTGTGGGAGCGCCAGGGCGGTCCGGCAGCGATGAGGATTTCTCGCGAGGGGGTAGCCGCCGCAGTCGAACGAGCCACGCTCGCGTGGACCGCATCCGGCACGGCAGCGCTAGAGACGGCGCTCGCCGGCGTGCCGCAAATCGTCTTCTATCGCGTCTCGCCCGCTCAGTACCGGTTCGCGCAGCGCCGGCTGCCCAAGCACTTGCTGGAAAGCGTCGCCTTGCCGAACTTGGTCTTGGAACGAAGGGTCGTGCCGGAATTGTTGCAGGCGGACTTCGAGCCCGAACGGCTCGCCAGACTGACCCTCCCGCTATTGGAGCGGGAAGAGCTGCGCGCCGAGCAGGTCGCCGCCTACGAAGAGATGCGCGCGAAACTCGGGCCGCCCGATGCGCTCGCGCGCATCGCGGACTTCGTCATCGACCGCTTGGAACAGCGCATCGCGTCGTGACCGCGCTCGTCATCTATCACACCTCGGACATCCATGCCGCGCCCGCGTTCGGCGATCGCTTGGCCGAACTCGTGGAGCCCGGCAGCCTGCTCGTAGACTCGGGCGATGCGCTTGCCGGGTCGTCGTGGTTCTTTCGCAACGAAGAGCCAGTGGCAGACGAGCTCGCCAAGGCGCCCTATGCCGCGATGGCGGTCGGCAATCGCGAGTTCCACTACCTTCACGGCGCCTTTGCATCGCGCGCACGCCGGCTTCGCATCCCCCTCGTGTGCTCCAATCTCATCGATCTGCGCGGGCGCGCGCCGGTGTTCGCGCGCGAGTTGCGCGCCACGGCGAACGGCCTGCAGGTGCGAATCCTCGCGCTGCTCGTGCCGCAATACCGCACGGGTCCGGGCTGGGAGAGAGTTTTTGGATGGCGCTTTCTTGCGCCCCATGCGGCGCTTGCAGAACTGCTGGCCGCCCGGCCGGGCGAGCAAACGCTTCCGACGATCGTGCTCTCGCACCTCGGACTTGATGCCGATCGCTCGCTCGCGCGCGATTGGCCCGGCCTGTGCGCCATCCTCGGCGGCCATAGCCACGACGCACTGTGGCAGCCGCAGATCGTGAACGGCATCCCGATCGCGCATCCGGGAGCGTTCGCCGCTCACGTCGGGCGGCTCGAACTCGAGGTGGAAGGCGGCGTGACCCGTTTTGTCTCCTACCGTTTGCTGCAGCTGCGCAGGACCGAATCCGACGAGGCGCGCGAACGGGCGCGCGCGCGGACGTAAGCCATGGCCGCGGCGCTGGATGTCTTGCTCGTCAGCAACGGATACGGCGAAGCCGCCATTTCGGGATACATCGCGCGTGCCATCGCCGCGAAAGCGCCGCAGGCCAGGATCGAACACTTGGCCCTCGTCGGACGCGCCCCGCCGGATGCGTGGCCGGCGCGCGTGGGCCCGAGCGCCGATCTGCCTTCCGGAGGTCTTGTGGCCAACTGGCATCTGCGCAATCTGGCGCGCGACATCGGCGCGGGTCTCGTGCGTTTGACGTTGCGCCAGTACGGCTACTTGCGCGAGCAGCGCGGGCGCAGCGTCATCGTCGCGGTCGGCGACGTGTTTTGCTTGGCCATGAGTTTGGCTGCGCGGCGCCCGACCGTGTTCGTCGCGACCGCGAAGTCGGACTTCGTCTCGCCGCATTCGGCGCTCGAGCGCTCGATCGTGCGCAAGGCGACCGTGACCTTCGCGCGCGATGCGCACACCGCCGCGACGCTCGCGCAGAAGGGCATCCAGGCCCGCTACGCCGGCAACGTGATGATGGACGGCATCGCGCCTGGGGGCTTGGATCTGGCGTCGGATCCAGCCGCACTGCGGCTTGCGATCCTGCCGGGGAGCAGGTCGGATGCACCGCGCCAAGCGGCGGCGATGATCGAACGCTTGCAAGCCGTCGCGCGGCGCACGGCATCGGCCGGCAAGCGCGTTCAGGCCTACGTGTCGGTTGCGCCGTCGAGCGATGCCGCAGCGATCGCCGCAGCATTGCGCGAATCAGGAGTCAACCTTCGTGAGGTGACGACAAACCCGGGCATCATCGCGCGAGCCGACAACGGAATACTTCAAACGCTTTTGGTCAAGGACGCATTCGGCGATCTCTTGGATGCTGCGCAGGTCGTCTTAGGTCAGGCGGGCACGGCGAACGAACAAGCGGCCGGGTATGCGCGCCCGGTCGTCGCCGTCCTCGAGCCTACCGAGCAGCCGGGCAAGATGCAATGGTACCGGATGCGCCAAAAGCGATTGCTCGGAGATGCGCTCGCGGTGTTCCCTTCGGCGCCCGAGGAGTTTGCCGGCGAGCTCCTCGCTCTGCTGGCTGACCCCGTACGCCTCGAAACCATGGCGCGCGCCGGGCGCGAACGCATGGGAGGCCCGGGCGGAGCGGCGGCGGTCGCAGATACGGTCATCGCGCTCGCTGCGGAGCCCGCATGAACGCCCTCACCGCAGCGCGCCGGCTCGATGCGCGTCCGTTCCTCGCGGCACCCGTGTTCGGATTCGCGCTGCTCGGCCCGTACCTGCCGTTGTTGATCGTCTTCGCAGGTACTCTGCCGGCGGCCGCGCCTCATCCACCTGTCGCGCTCGCGCGGATCATCGCAGGCGCGACCGCGCTGCTCGTGCTTGCGGGGATGCTCGGCCTCGCGCTCCACGGCGTGCGGGGTTTTCCCAAGCAGCTGTGGGCACCGCTCTGCGCCGTTGTCCTCGCGCAGCTCGCGGCGATCGGGTGGGCCGTCTTTCCCTTGCAGGGCGTCTTCTCGATCGTGACGCTATTCGCCGGCTTTATCGTGCTGCTGTGCGCGACCGAAGTGCTGGGAGACGACCGCACCAGACGCGGGTTCATCGGCTGCTATCTCGTCTCTGCCGCGATCGCTGCGATCGCCGCGTGCGTGCTCTCGGTGTCGAGGCTGCCGCCTGCGATGTTCGCCTACGAGCACGGCCGAGCATCGGGAAGCTTCTTGCAACCGAACGAACTCGCGGGTTACCTGCTCTTCGTGATCCCCATCGGCCTGGCGCAGCTCGCGGCGCCGCGCGGCCTACGGGCGATCGGGCTTGCCGCCGCGGGCTGCGGCGCTCTCGGCCTCTTGCTGTCCGTCTCGCGCGCGGCCATCATCAGTCTGCTCGTCGGGCTCGTCTTCTTCGTGCGCACGCTCGGTCGTCGCGCGACCCTGGCCTATCTCGTCGCTGCGGGCATGGGCCTGGTCCTCTTCGTGACTGTCTTCCGCGATGTGGCGCACGACCCGAGCGAAAACGCATCGCGCATCGCGGTCTGGGCCGGCGCGTTGCGGATCGCGCAACGCTTTGCCTTGACCGGCGTCGGCCCGTTCGGATTTCATCTCGTCTATCCGTCGTTTCGGCTCCCCGAATACTCGGCGAGCGAGGTGCACGCCCATAGCCTGCCGTTGCAACTGCTCATCGAAAACGGCATCCTCGGTCTTGTGGCCGCGATCTGGCTCGTCGTCGCCGCGACGCGCGAAAGCATCCGCATAGGATCGCGGATCGCGCCCGGCGATAGGGAACGCAGGTCGCTCTTTGCGGCGCTGGTCACGGGGTTTGTCGCGACGGCGCTGCAGAACAGCGTGGACGTGGTCACCACCTTTGCGCTCGTCGTGGCGTGGCCCATGCTCGGCATGCTGTTTGCGCTCGCGCCGCAAAGGGAGGGCGCTGCATGAGATGGTTGGCGATCGCGATCGTGCTCGCGTGCGCGGCGTGCGCAAAACCACAGCCGCAAGCGGTCACGAGTCCTCCCCCGTCACCCGGGAACGGACCCTTCTACCACATCAGTGCGCAGGGGACAAAGCAGCACCCGGTGACGATCACGAACATCTCGCACGGAGAGCGCGAATACACGCTCGAAGCGGCGACGGTCGTGTATTCGACGACGCTCGCGCAAGGCACGTTCCACGACAATCTGCTGCATTTCTTTAAAGGAGGCAAGCCGCGGCTGACGGTAACCGCCCCGGTGGCGACCGTGGACGAGAACACGCATAACGTCGCGCTCTCGGGCGGCGTGATCGCGCGCACGGCCGCGGGCGACACGCTGGCGTCGGACAGGATGACGTACGACGAGAAGACCCGGCTTCTCACGGCGGTGGGGAACGTCGTCGCGACCGATCCGAGCGGCTACAAGCTGACCGGCACTCGCGCGATCGCCGACCTCGATCTCCAACAGATCCAGCTTTTCGGCAACGGGCCACAGGAGGCACGCAAACCCTGATCGACAAGCCGCTCGCGCGCGCGATCGACGTCCGCTCGCTGACGAAGACCTACGGTCCACGCACGGTCGTCGACCATGTCAGCCTCGAGGTCAATGCGGGCGAAGTGGTGGGCCTGTTGGGGCCGAACGGCGCCGGCAAGACGACGACCTTCTACATGGTCGTAGGACTCGTGCGGCCCAACGGCGGCAGCGTGCTGCTCACCTCCGGGGACGGCACGCAGACCGACATCACGCACCAACCCATTCACCTGCGGGCGCGTGAAGGCATCGGCTATCTCTCGCAGGAGTCGTCCGTCTTCCGGCGGCTCTCGGTCGCGGACAACTTGCGGCTCATCTGGGAGCAGCGCGGGGTCTTGCCGGACGAGCAAGAACGACGGCTGCCGCTGCTGCTCGCCGAATTCGGCCTCGAAGCGCTTGCCGGCAACCGCGCCGAGGTGCTGTCAGGCGGCGAGCGCCGTCGAGTGGAGATCGCGCGCGCGATCGCGACCGATCCCACGTTCCTCTTGCTCGACGAGCCGTTCACCGGCATCGACCCGATCGCGGTGGCCGACATCCAAGAGATCATCCGGCTGTTGCGCGCCAAAGGCCTGGGCGTCTTGATCACCGATCACGCCGTGCGTGAGACGCTCGCCATCGTCGATCGCGCCTACATCCTCAACGGCGGCAAGATCCAAGTTTCGGGCACGGCCTCGGAAGTGGCGGACTCGCCGATCGCGCGCCAATTCTATTTGGGTGAAAGCTTCCGCTTGTGAAGATCCTCGACCGCTACATGGTGCAGGCGTTGGGCGGCCCGTTGCTCTTCGGCCTGGCCGCCTTCACGCTGCTCTTCGTCGCGGGAGAACTGCTCAACATCGCTCGCCTCGTGTCGGAAGAACACGCAAGTCTCATCGCCGCCGGCAAGTACTTCGCCTACACGCTGCCGGCGACGCTCGTGCTGACGTTTCCCATGTCCATGCTCCTCGCGGTGCTGCTTGCGATGAGCCGCCTCTCGGGGGACTCGGAGATCACCGCCATGCGCGCGGGCGGCATCAGCGTCTACCGTATAGCCGCACCCATGGTGGCGGTCGGTCTTGCGGCATCGCTCGTGAGCCTGTGGTTCCAAGAAGTGATCGTCCCCACGGCGACCGGGAAGGCGCAAGAGATCCTCAAGCGGGAGATCCAATCCGGAGGCACGGAAATCTTGACAGACCAGATCGTGAATTCCGGTCTGCCCAACGGCGACCGCCAGCTCACCCTCGCCCAAGGTTTCGACCCGAAGAAAAAGGAGCTGCAGAACACCACGATCGAGGTGTTCCGTGGCGCCACGCCCATCTCGCTGCTCTTCGCGCCGCGGGGGGCGTACCGCGGCGGTTCGTGGAAATTCTTCGACGCGATCGAATACGTCTTGGATCCCTGCTGCGAGCGGATCGACAATCCCCAGCTCTCGATCGACATCGGCGCAGACCCAGCCCAGCTCGTCGAACAAGGAAAGCAGCCTGAAGACATGAGCCGCGCCGAGATACGAAGTCTGCTCTCCGAGGGCGTCGAGGCGAAGGACCCCGTGCGCTACGCGCGCTTGCTGGTCACCTACCATAGCAAGCTCGCGCGCCCGTTCGCGTGCTTGGTCTTCGCGCTCTTGGCGATCCCGCTTGGCATACGCCCGCAGCGCTCGTCGTCGGGAGCCGGATTCGGCATCAGCATCGCCATCGTCTTCGGGTTCTACGTGGTCACGACGATCTGTCTCGCCGTCGGCCA
>JAJPHJ010000027.1 GCA_021325335.1 Pseudomonadota bacterium
GAAGCTCGCCAAACGCCTTGTGCATCCCGATGAGACCCACCCCGCCGCCTGTGGGGTAGACGATCGTGTCGGGTGGGTCCCAATCGAACTGCTCGGCGATCTCAAAGCCCAGCGTTTTCTTGCCTTCGATCCGGTACGGCTCTTTGAGTGTCGAGGCATCGAAAATAGCGTATCGTGCGCACAGCCGGCTCACCATGCGACCGGCGTCTCCGATGAAACCGTTCACGAGCACAACCTGCGCTCCGGCTGCCGCGCACTGCTCGCGATAATGCGCGGGTGCAGCTGCCGGCATGACGACGGTCGCCGACATTCCGGCACGCGCGCCATAAAGCGACCAGGCAACCCCCGCATTGCCGTTCGTGGGCATCGCGAAACGCTTGACGCCAAGCTCCCGCGCGCGCGATACGCCCACGGCGGCGCCGCGCGCTTTGAAACTGCCAGTGGGCAGCAAGCCTTCATCCTTGAGGTAGAGCCGGCGCAAGCCGAGCGATTCTCCCAGGCGTTTCAATCGTAGGATCGGCGTCGCCGGCTCTCCGAGGGACACCACTGCATCCGGATCTCGCAACGGAAGCAACTCGCGGTAGCGCCATAAGCCTTTGGGTCGAGCGCGTAAGGAGTCGCGCGTCATCGTGCGCGCCGCGGCGCCGAGGTCGTAACGAGCGAGCAACGGACCTCCGCACGCGCACAGCTGCGCGACGGCATCGGGGTCGAAGGTGCGACCGCAGCGCGAGCACTCAAGCGAGAGGAGCGCGTTTGACGGTGTCATGATGGCGCATCGACGGCGCTCGACGTCATGCCATATCAATTCGTCGATGTGACCGCCCTTACAGCTTGCGCTCCCTCGGCATCAGTCACATGAATGAGCCGGTCGCCGCTCCTTGGCGCCCGGCTCAGCCCGCTACACGATGCGCTCGTGGATCCGCCGCTTCCAGAAGAAGTGGTAGTAGCTGTACTGTAGCGACAAGACAACGACGAACGAGATGGGATATCCCATCCAAACGCCGTTCAATCCGAAATAGTGCATGAGGATGTAGGCAGCGGGCACCTCGACGCCCCAGATGGCGAAGATGCCGTTCAACATGGGGACGAGCACGTCGCCGCTGCCACGCACGACGCCGCTGATGACCGCGCTGTTGCCGAAGAGCAAGTACGACCATAGAGTGATCATGATGAGGGTGTGCGCGATGTGCAACGTGTACGGATCGGTGATGAACCACCCTAAGATGAACCACGCCAGCAGGTAGCACAGCGCGATCAACACGCCGCCGATGACGTAGTTCATCGCGACGGCAGAGCGCACGACCGTGCGCAGCAAGTCTTCGCGCCGTGCGCCGATGCATTGCGCCGCGAAGATCGAGGCTGTGATACCGATCGAGATGGCCGGGAACTGGACGTAGTTCACCACTTGGTTGACGGCTCCGTAGGCCGCGGTCGCGCTCGATCCGAAGCGATTGACAAATGAGATGACCGCGATCTCGGCGAGCGACACCATGACGACTTGGACTCCGGTCGGCACGCCGATCCGCACCACTTGCCACAGGATGCGCCAGTCGACGAGCATGTCGCGCGCCATTTCGGCGTCGAAGCGAAGCGGATGCCGGATGCGCGCGAGATAGAAGAGCAGAGCGATAAACGCGGTGCCGTTGGCGATCACGCCGGCCACAGCCGCGCTGACCACGCCCAGCTGCGGCAGCCCCAACCAGCCCCGGATGAACGCCGGCGTGAAGAGGATCGTCAGCGCCGTGCTGACGATGAGCGAGTAGAGCGGCGTCTGCGAATCTCCCGTCCCCCGCATGAACGTGGTGTATGCAAGATACGGAAAGAAGATCGGCATAACCAAGAAGATGACCCGCGCGTAGGCATCTGCTTGCGGCACGATGTTGGCGGGCGTGCGCAGCGCGGTGAGCAGCGATGGCGAGATGAGGTCGCCGACGATGGCGACGATGATGCCAAGGGCCACGGTCGCTCCAAGCATAGTGCCCGCGATCTTCTTGACGCGGTGCTCGTCTTTGGCGCCGAAGGCTTGCCCGATGAGCACCGAGCTGCCGCTCGCTAGCCCGATGAGGAAGGCGAAGAGCAAGAAGATGATGGGGAAGACCGCCGATACGGCTGCAAGCGCATTGACGCCGATCAACCGTCCGAGAAAAATCGCCGAAAACGTCTGCGAGGCAGATTGCAAGACGTTGGCGATCATCACCGGGATCAAGAAAATCGCAAACCATTGCCAAATAGGCCGCGACGTGTCGAAGATGTTCACGCCGGGCCGTCGCGCCGCAGTCGTCGCCACGCTTTTCCTATTGACGCCGCCGCTCGGGCAAAACCTCTCGCGAGCGCGCGATTCTCCTCGCCCGTCTTTCAAGAGGGCGATTGCCGCGTCGCACCAAAGCAGGGCGCGGGAGTTCCCGAAGGAGGGCCGGTCATGTTCACGCCTACTAGGCGCAGGGCAGTTTTCGTCATCGCGGTGCTGAGCGCGGTGGCATTTATCTCTGCGAAGTCTGCGGCACTCGCCGGCACGACCGGAACGCTCGGGGGTTCGGTCATCGAAGCGCAAGGTGGCGCTCCGATCGCGGCCGCCAAGGTGACCGCAGCGAGTCCCTCCCAAACCTCAGGCACCTCGACGGATAGGACCGGCCGTTTTGTCTTCCTGTCGCTGATCCCAGACACGTACACGGTTTCCGCAGCGAAGGACGGATACGAGAC
>JAJPHJ010000108.1 GCA_021325335.1 Pseudomonadota bacterium
ACGGCAGCTGGTACAACAACACCGAGATCGGACAGGAAGGGCAAAAGTCTCCGACTGTCTGGACGCTCGAGACGACGTTCAAGCTGTAGCGCCTCGATGGCTCGCACCTTTCTCACGACGCTCCTGCGACGCGCGCATGCTGCGTGTGCCGAGGCCGAACGCACGGGACTTCCCGTCGACGTGGTGGCGGAAGAGCATCGTCTGCGGCGGCTTGGGCGCGCGGAGTTCCTCGCCGGCGCGGCGAGCGCGAGCGCCACGCTGCTCGCGGCCTGCTCCTCCAAACCGGCGCAGACGCTGGTGAAGACCGCGGGTGCACCGCGGATCGTGATCGTCGGCGGCGGCCTCGCGGGCGCGGTGTGCGCCTATCGGCTGAACAAAGCGGGCATCCCGTTCACGCTGTGCGAGGCCAACTCCGCATTCGGCGGCCGGACGTGGACGCTGCGCGGCTTCTTCGACGACGGTCAGCTGGTGGAGCACGGGGGCGAATTCATCTCGAGCGAACACACCGCGCTGCGCAACCTCTGCGCCGAGCTCGGCTTGCCGCTGGAAGACCTGCGCAAGGCGCAGCCTGCGGGGACGGAAGAGATCTACTACGTCCGAGGCCACAAGTACACGTGGGCAGAGATGCTCGCGGACTACGCGAAGATCTATCCATCGATCTCGCAGGCTGCCAAAGCCGCTCCGTTTCCCACGCTCTACAACCACCACACGCCTGCCGGCTTGCGTTACGACCACATGTCCGCGCGCGATTTCATCGCGGCCAGCGTCCCCGGCGGCTTGGACTCGCGGATCGGCTGGCTCATGGACCTCGACTGCACGACCGAGAACGGCGGCGAGTCGAGCGACCAAAGCGCGCTCGAGTACATCTACATGCTCGGCTACATGCAAGCGCTCACGGCGCACAACAGCCAGGATTTCTATCTGGTCGGAACGGACGAGCGCTATCACGTGGTCGGCGGCAACGATCAGGTCGTCGCGCGCATGATCAAGCGCCTGCCCGCTGCCATGCTGCGGCCGGTGCATGCGCTCGTGTCGCTCGCCCGTCAACCGGATGGGTCGTACAATCTCACCTTCAAATCGGCGTTGCAGACGGTGCAGCTGCAAGCCGACCACGTCGTGCTCGCGTTGCCGTTTTCGACTTTGCGTCAGTGCGATATCGCGCGCGCCGGGTTCGAACCGCGCAAACTGCTGTCCATCAGGAAGCTCGGGATGGGGACGAACACGAAGATGCACGTGCAGTTCCGCGATCGCTTCTGGTACAAGCTCGGTTACAACGGCTACACCTACGCCGACGATGGATTCCAGCAGACGTACGAACCGTCACGGCACCAAGCGGGGGCAGCCGGCATCCTCACGAGTTACTACGGCGGCGCTTTCGGCGCCAAGTTCAAAGCCCCGTCGTTCTCACCGGCTTTCGAGCCATACGTCGACGATTTTCTCCACGGCCTCGAGCCGCTCTACCCGGGGGCGACCAAGGGATACAATCGCAAATCGTACATGGACTACTGGACCGGCGATCCGTGGCACCAGGGCTCCTACTCCTACGCGCGCGTCGGCCAGTACACGAGCTTCGTCGGCATCGAGCCCGTGCGCCAGGGCAACGTGCATTTCTGCGGCGAGCACTGCTCGATCGCGTTTGGCGGATTCATGAACGGCGCGGTCGAGACGGGCGAGCATGTCGCGAGCGTCATCGCCAAAGAATTAGGAATGCGCGCCTCTGCTTAGGAGTTTCGCGGAGAGCGTGTGCTCCTCCAACTTCCCGCTTCTCCGCACGAGTTGATGCGCGCGGCCAGCGCGCCGCGACGACACGATTTGCGTCAGCACCCCGTTCGTGAACCGCAGCGCGACATTGTCGTCAGCCGCCCATCCGCTCGGAAGTCGGCCTGACTTGACGAGCGACCGGTAGACCGGCCGGCGCTTGGGCTCAGCGTCGTAGTGCGGGCAGAAACTACCGCGCAAGAATCCCAGACAGCGCAGCGGCGAGTACCGCCCCGGCCACGAGTCCGTCACGCCGCCTGCGAACCAGCACAGGCCGCCTGCGCTGTGACCGGCGAGCACGATCCCACGTTCGTACGCGGCGCGCATGACGCGGTCGAGCCCCCACGCTTTCCACAAGATGAGCAGATTGCGCGTGTTGCCGCCCGCGACGTAGATCACGTCGTGAGCGAGCACGAAGTCCTTGATCGAGCCGACCGGCGGCTTGAAGACGGAAAGGTGCGACGGTTTGGCGCCGAGCCGCTTGGCCTGTGCCTTGTACTCGGCGATGAAGCTCTCGTCGTCGCCGGAGGCAGTCCCGACGAAGCAGATGCGAGGCTTGCGTTTCCCGGTCTGTTCTAAGATATAGCGGTCCAGCAGCGGGTCTGGCTTGCTCATGGAGAACCCGCCGCCACCGATCGCGACAATCGTCTTGGCTGGTCGCATGGCCCTGCTCTACGCGAGGCGAATTCCAAGCTCCGCCCATGTCTTATCCCATCCGCGAGCTTTTGCCGCCTGAGTTTCCCAGCATCACCGATCTGCGGCACGAGATGGTCCGCGAGATCGACGGCGAGGATCTCGACGCGTCGACTCCTGGCTGGCGCGATCGGTACGTCGCCTTTTTTTCCGGTTACCAGCAACAGGGGCGGGGGGCGGTGTGGGTGGTCGAAGATGAGGGCGTCATCATCGGCCTGACGGCCGGGTACATGCCGCAAAATCACCGCACCGAGATCGTGGGAAGCTCGCAGCTGTACATCTGCAACGTATACGTCAAACCCGCGTGGCGACGCAAAGGCATCGCAAAGGCGTTGACCTTGCACGCCGTCGCCTGGGCGCGCCGGCGAGGTTGTCAGGTGGTGCGTCTGCGCACGTCCGACATGGGCAGGCCGGTGTACAGCTCTGTCGGCTTCGTCCCCTCAAACGAGATGGAGCTCGTCCTCTAAGGAGTCTGTCCATGGAAAACGCACCGCCCCCGCCCGTCGCGGGACCATTTCTTCGCCTGCACGTCTGGTCGCTGGC
The DNA here is from genome assembly GCA_021325335.1 of Pseudomonadota bacterium. Classification (GTDB taxonomy): domain Bacteria; phylum Vulcanimicrobiota; class Vulcanimicrobiia; order Eremiobacterales; family Eremiobacteraceae; genus JAJPHJ01. The sequence continues at coordinate 2,995 of JAJPHJ010000108.1, forward strand.
TCTGGCTTCAGCGCTCACCTCGCTGATCTTGGCCATCATCGCGTGGCCGCTCCACGCCATGATGATGGCGCGAGCCGCTGTCCGCTATGGGACCTACGGCGGCTGGCAGGGCCCGGCTGGCGCGCATGCGCCCCTCATGATGCATCACGCCACGGGTCCATGGCATCTGCTCGGGGTGATCGTCGTGATGGTGTGGGCCGGCATCGGCGGGGCGATCGTCGCCGCGCTCTACAACGCCTTCATCGGCCGCCGGCCATGACGCCCACGATCTGACGATGTAGGGGGCGACTGGAAAGTCGCCCCACGATCCGACGATGTAGGGGGCGGCTGGAAAGTCGCCCCCATGCGATTGGGAAATCGCCCCTATCTTATGAGGCTAGGAGATCGGATTCGATCGCTTTGACCGTGCCAGGCTTGGTCGCACATAGATAGGCGAAGCGCACGAGCCCGATAGCGAGCAGCGCGACGAACACATACGGCAAGATGTTGTAGGGCGCCGCCGGCACGGGATAGACGCTCCCGATTGTCGCGATCGCGAGCATGAGAATAGCCAAAACGGCCATGATCACGCTCGTCGCCGACAATTCGCCGCGGCTTCGCAAGAACAGCGGCGCCCCGATCGACACCAAAATGTAGGCGAACAAGAATCCGAAGGTCGCGACCGAGCCCAGGTAGCCGAATGCGTCGAGCAGCGCCACGTGGCTCAGGATCAGCGCAAGCGGAGCCACGAGCACGACGATGGCGGCGATGCTCACCGCGACGTGCGGCGTCGAATGCACCGCATGCGTGCCCGCCGCCGACTCATGCACGAGTCCATGTTTCGACATCGCGAAGATCACCCGCGCGCCCGCGTTGACGCAGGCGAGTGCGCACGCGAAGAACCCGACCGTCGCGCCCGCTGCGAAAAGCGTGCCCAAAAGCGGTACGCCCGCCAGCTGCGAGAGAACATTGAGCGGCGCGTTGGACTGGCCGAGTGAGGTGGCCTGGCCGCGAAAAGCGTCGGCGAGCGTATAGGACATGAACGTGAAGAAAGCACCGACCGCGATGACCGTGACCAGCACCGAGCGCGGAATCGTGCGCAGCGGCTCGCGAGCTTCGTGTCCGAGCGCGGTCGCGCTCTCAAAGCCGACGAAACTGAAGAACGCGAGCACCAAGCCCTGGAGCAGCGCCTTCGGCTGCACGCCCCCCAGCGCGAACTGTGTGGTGTCGAGCAGGCGTCCCGTCTTCGCATAAAATGCGATGGCGAGCACGAGCACGATACCGACCGAGAAGAACTCCAAGCCGAGCATGAATTTCGTCGAGAGCTCGATGTCGCGATAGGCCAGGTACCAGGCGCCAAGAGCGACCAAGAGCATCACCACCACCGTCAAGCTCACGCCGGGCGTGATCCCCGCGATCGCGTGCGTCAGCACGCCGACGTAGTTTGACGCGCCGCACAACGTGGCGGCACCTGTGATCAGATAGGCGATCACAAGCGACCATCCGGAGATGACGCCCCAAACCGGGCCCATGCCTTGGCCCACAAACGTGTAGAGCGCACCTGGCGATGCGGATCGCTTGGCGAACTGATTGATGTGGTAGGTGACGAGGAGCAGCGCGACCGTGGCGAAGGTATACGTCAGCCACAATCCATTGCCGGTGATAGCGAAGACCGCGGGGATGATCAATGCGGGCGTTGCGGATGGCGCGATATTGGCCACCGACTGCGCGACGACTTCGACGAAGGAAAGGCAATCGCGCCGCAGACCTGACGGCGGAACAGAAAGCGCTGTCTCTTCGATCATACGTCCTCGATCGGGTTTCGATTTCTTAGATCGATAAAAAGGGGCGATTTTCCAATCGCCCCCTACATTGTTGCGCCCTACATACCCTGCGGCGCGCGCTCGTTGAGCGAACCGGTGCGGTAGCCGCGCGGGTCGATTTCGATGCGCTCGTAGCCGACGCTGCGCAAGGCCTTTCCAATGCGCCTACTCGATGCGCACAGCGGCGCGATGTGTTCGAGCGGAACCTCTATGCGCGCGGTCTGCCCGAAATGCCGGACGCGGACGACCGGATAACCGAGCGCGCGAAGATATCGCTCGGCCAGATCGATGCGCCGCAGGTCTTCGACGCGAATCCGCATGCCGTGCGGCACGCGCGATGACAAGCACGGCGTCGCGGGTTTGTCATGCACCGGGAGGTTCAGGCGACGCGCGATCGCGCGGATCGCATCTTTCGTCAAGCCCGCCTCAGCAAGGGGGCTGCGAACGCCGAACTTCGCGCCGGCCTCCCGCCCCGGACGATGGTCCAGCGGCGTGCGCCCGTCGTCGGCATTCGACCCATCCACGACATGGCCGTACCCACGCTCGAGCGCGATGGAGGCGAGCCGAGAAAAAAGTTCCTCTTTGCAGAAAAAGCAGCGGTTCGCCAGATTATCGACGTATTTTGGATTTTCGAATTCATGCGTTTCGATGATCTCGTGACGCGCGCCGAGCTGCGCCGCGAGTGCCGCAGCCGCTTCGACCTCGCCGCGGGCGACCGAGGCGGAGCTTCCCGTCACCGCCAACACATCGTCGCCAAGCTCCTGGCGGGCGACCGCGAGGAGCACCGCACTATCGACCCCGCCGGAATAGGCGACGACGACCCGCCCGAGGTGGCGCAGCAGCTCGCGTAGCCGTGCTTCGGCTTCGTCGAACAGGCACGAGTCAACGCGCACGCTTAGCTCGGACATGCGAGGTGGTTGATGCGTGAGGCGACGCACGCGGCCCCGAAACCATTGTCGATGTTGACCACGCTGACGCCTGATGCGCAGGCGTTGAGCATGGTCAAGAGCGCGGCGAGGCCCTCAAAGGAGGCGCCGTAGCCGACGCTCGTCGGCGTCGCGATGACCGGCTTGTCCGTCAAGCCTGAAATGACTGACGGCAGCGCGCCATCCATGCCGGCGACAGCGACGATGGCGTTGGCCGAGCGCAACAAGTCCGCGTGGGATACGATACGGTGCAAGCCGGCGACGCCCACGTCGCTGATCCGCGTGACGCGATTACCCATGAGGTCCAAGGCGACGTGCGCCTCGGCGGCGACGGGCGCGTCCGCCGTACCGGCCGAGATCACGGCGACGGAACCGACGCGCGGCAACACCTCGCGCTCGATCGCGATGATGCGCGCTTCCTCATGGAAGACCGCCGATGGCAGCAGCGCCCGCACGGCCTCGTACGCCGACGCGGTCGCTCGGGTTGCCATGACGACAGGCGCCCGCTGCGCGAGCGCCTCAGCGATCCGTGCGATTTGCTCGTCGCTTTTGCCCGGACAGAAGATGACTTCAGAAAAGCCGGTCCGCGTCGCCCGATCGTAGTCGGGCGTCGCGTATGCGTCGAGCGGAACAGCAGCGGATTCGGACATGCGTTGGGCTTTGAATGTCGGATACGATTCCCTGCATGAGACTGCGCGCGAGCAACGAATTGGTCCGTGCCGGTCGCGAGTTCGCTCGCGACCCTCATGATATGCTCAAGCAGCTTTTCACTTCGCAGCCCATCGATCGCGTGCGGCCCGACGAGGAGGGACCGAAGCTCCGGCGCGTTCTCGGTTGGCCCGCCCTCATTGCCATCGGTTTGGGCACGATGCTCGGCGGCATTTTCACCACGATAGGTGTCGGCGCGCAAGTGGCTGGTCCCGGCGTCATCATCGGCTTCCTCATTTCGGGTATCGTGTGCATCTTCGTCGCGCTCTGCTATGCGGAGTTCGCGTCGATGGTGCCGGTGGCCGGAAGCGCGTATACCTACGCCTATGCCACGCTCGGCGAGCTCATCGCGTGGGTGATCGGGTGGGACCTCATCTTGGAGTACGGGATCAGTGCCGCGCCCGTCGCATCTTCGTGGTCGGGCTACGTCCAGGACCTCCTCGGCAGTGTGGGCATCAAGCTCCCGGCATGGGCACAAGTCGCAAACCTCGCCGCGACGACCGCGCCCATGCACCTCGGATCCTGGCACTTCACGATGCTGCGCTCCGTCGACCTTGCAGCTTCTTCCGTGGATGTCACGGCGGCGTTCGGGGTGCTCTTCATCAGCGTGTTGCTCGCGATCGGGATCAAAGAATCCGCCGGCACGAACGCGTTCTTCGTGATCCTCCAGGTCATCGCGTTTCTTGTCTTCATCTTCGGCTGTTTCGCATTCGTCTCGCCAGCGCATCTGCATCCGCTGGCGCCCCGCGGCTGGCCGAGCATCGTGACGAGCGCGTCGCTCGTGTTCTTCGCCTATATCGGATTCGACACCGTGACCGTCGCGTCCGAAGAGTCGACGAATCCGCGGCGCGACGTTCCCATCGGCATCATCGGCTCGCTCGTCATCGGCGGCATCCTCTACATGATCATCGCGTACATCACGGTCGGGATCGTTCCCTGGCAGCACATCGCCTCCAACTCGGCGATGAGCCAAGCGGCGCGAATGGCCGGCAGCGCACCGATTTTCGTCGCCTTTGTCACGATCGGCGCCATCGCGGGAAACATCTCGGTCATGCTCACCTCCCTGCTCGGGCAGACCCGCATCTTCTACGTCATGGCAAGAGACCGGTTGCTCCCCGAAGCCGTTTCCCGCGTGCACCCGCGGTTTCGGACTCCCGCACGCATGACGATGATCACGGGCATCGTCGTCGCGATCATGGCAGCGATCATTCCCCTCGAGAAACTGCTCGAACTCGTCAACATCGGCACGCTCTCGGCGTTCGCGATCGTGTGCTTGGGCGTGCTCGTCTTGCGCTTCACGCAGCCTGAAGCGAACCGGCCGTTCCGCGCACCGGCTGGACCGCTAATGGCGGTCCTCGGACTGGCGGGCTGTTTATATCTCATCTTCAAGGGGCTTCCCGAAGCCACGCTCATCCGGTTCATCGTGTGGTTCTCCATCGGGATCATCATCTACGCGTTTTACGGCTACCGGCATAGCCTGTTGCGCACCGAGGTGCTGGCCCGCAACGGCGACAAGTAGCCGGCGAGGAGGAAACCGCACATGGAACCGCTCGATTTGAGCAAACAGCCGCCGCGCAGTCCCCACGTGAAGATCGGGGGCGTCATGATGCTGGCGCGCACGATCGACAAGATGCGTGCCGGGCTTCCCGGGGGTAACATGGGAAGCTACCGGGTTCCCGGGTTCTCAACGCGCTTGCTCGACGGGATTGGGATCGATGCCGACGAGCTTGCGGCTGTGATAGCCCGAGCCGATTCAGAGGACGACGTCGTGACCTGGGTGCGCGCGCACGCCGACACGACGAAGTTCGACGAGGTCAACCGTCGTCTCGCCGCGCGTTCGATCAAGGACATAGAGCCCGAACGGCTCTAGTACTTCCGGAGCAATTATCCCCACCATGCCGAAGTTGCGAGCGGTCTCATCGCAGACATCATCGAGCACGACGACGCCAAGATGTTCGAAAGGGCACGCTGACCTCTTCTCGTGGCGATCGGTTCCGACCACAAGCGGATCGCGCAGCCAAAACCGGCTGACTATCTTGCCGTTATGACCCGCGCGGTCTTCCAAGCAGGGTTGAGCTGGGCTGCGATCGACGCCCAGTGGGAGGCGTTACTCGCCGCCTTTGAAAGATTCGACCCGCGGCGCGTGGCGCGATACGACACGCGCGACCTCGCGCGGATCATGGCCCATCCCGGTATTCTCCATAGCGAGCGCAAGATCGAGGCGACGATCCACAATGCCCAAACGATCGTGGCGCTCGAACGCGAGCATGGCAGCATCCGCGCATACCTTGGGTCGCTCGGGTCCTACGAGGCGACGGTCACCGCACTCAAGCAGCGCTTCCGTTACGTGGGCGACATCAGCGCCTATTACTTCCTCTACCGCGTGGGCGAGCGCGTGCCACCGTTCGCCCGGTGGATACAGACGGTCAAAGGCACCCACCCGCGCATCAAAGAGATGGTCGGAGCCGGCGCGCGCCCCACGCTCACGCGCACGCGGCCCGAAGGTCGGTCCAAAAAAACGAAAGCCCGATAAGACCGAGAGCGACCGCGATCGGCGCGATCGTCAGCAGTGCTTCACCGATCCAGCGTGGTATGGCGCGCGCATAGCCGCGCTGCTTTGGCAGCAACGTCAGCGTCATGAGCGCGACACCCGCCACCATGACGATCGGGATCCACGCGCTCTCGTGCTGCAAGCGCGGGATGGAGGGTGTCGCACAGCGTCGCCAGAGCAGCACGCCGAGCACCGTGAGATCGATGAACCAACGCAGGCTCGCGGCCACGAACGCCGCGTATCCGAGCCAGGGTAAGAAGAATCCCGAATGCGCAGGGGTCATCAGGAGCGCGTAGCGCTCGCGCACGCCGGACGCGTAGCCCGACCACAGTCGCGCTAACCGAAAGCGCACGCCGCCCGGCCGCGATCAGCTACGGGTACAGGTGTTCTGACCGGCAAGCACTCCGTTGCGGTACGTCGCGATGTTGAAGCGATTGTTCCCGGCCTTCGTAAGGACTTGGCGCTGGGATTGCGCGCGGCTGTGGTTTGTGTAGGTGCCGTTGTAGGTCATGGTGTTGCCCTGCCATCCGCTTGCGGTCTGGGTCCAGTAACCGCCCGAGCTATCAACCCCGACGCTCACCCAACCACGGCCATTCGTGTCGTTGTAAACGGAGGACTGGGCCGTGCCACCGCCGCTTTGACTTCGCCACGTGTACCAGGGCCCGAATTGCGCAGACACGCGCAAGTCGCCGTTGTTGCAACGCCAGTAGCCGTTGAAGAACGGCTGCGTGCCCGCCGCAGCGATGGTGGCGGGCTGGCCGGCGTCGCTCGCGGCGCTGGCCTGCGCCACAACTGCGAAGACGAGCAGTGCGAGGGCGCACACAGTGAACGCACGATTCATCGGAAAGCTCCTTGCATCAAGACTCGCGCGACGAAGGATGGACCGGTTCGACCCGCGCCGAGAACGCTCTTGCAGGAGGGCCCCGCCCCTGGGTGAAGGCGCTCTACGCCAATTGCTCCTCTCATAGATGGGGCGCGCATGCGAGTATTCCAGCTCATCCTCTGTGTGAGCGCGATCGTCGCGGCGCCGGCGCTCGCCCAAACGCCGGTCGAGGATCGCACCGGCCTCATGACGCAAAATGCGATCGCGCAGATCGACAACCGCGACGGGCTGCTCGCAAATACGACAGGGACGACCGTGGCCGTCCTCGTTGAGCACGGCACGCCCGCCGAGACGGGAGCGGATGCGGTTGCTGCGGCTCAGAAGATCTTCGGTCAGACCTTTAGCGCGCTCGTCTGGGTGGCAACCGACACACGGCAAGCCGACATCTTGTTCTCGCAGCCGGCCATCAAATGGCTGACCGCAGACCAGCAGTCTGCGCTCCGCGACCAGCTGAAGAGCAGCTTGCAGTTTTGCTGCCCGAGCGATGCGGTTCCGGGAGTGGTGAATGCGATCGCCGCCGACTTGGAAAGCGGCTCGAAGCTCCCGACCGATCCGCGCAACTATGTCCGCGACGCACTCGCGCTGCTCGATGGCCAACATATCGCCACGATAGCCGCGCGCGAACAGCAGCTGGAATCCGCCAGCGGCAAAGGGGTCGCCGTCGTGACCATGGAGTCGCAGTCCGACAAGCCCGCTGGGGACGTCGCCTTCTCCCAGGCGCAGTCGATGGACGTCAAAGGCGCCATCGCGGCGGTCATTTGGGTGGCGCGAAGCGGCGGCAGCCTCACGTTTGCGATGGAGCCGGCGCCGGCGTACGCATCTATTCCGGATTCGACGGTGGCGAACATCAATGCGGCGTTCCAGGCTGACATGCAAAGCGGACAGCTCGCCGATGCGATCGCCGCTGCAGTCGACCGAACCGCCGCCGCGCTGCAGGCGACTTCCACCCCGATGCCGTCGGTGACCGCTCTTGGTGCTGGGAGCGCGGCGGGTGAAGGAAGCTCGCCGCAGGCAAACCCCGAGCAACCGGCGCCTGCAGCCCCGTCTGCTTCGGGAACGTCGCGCGCGACAACCGCCTTGCTCATCCTCATCGGCCTTGCCGTCGTGGTCCTCGTCGTGACGGCGATCGTGCGAAGACGCAACTATTGGCGCCCATAAGCCCCGAAGCTGAGGTTCGGCACGGATGAAACCGCAGGGCCGACAGACAATACGTCCGCCCGTGCTTCACCGAAAAACCCCTCGAGTTCTGGTCCTCGTCATTGCTCTCGCGAGCGGGATCTCGAACGGTGCGACCGTCGGTTCATATCAGACCGCCCGCGCCGCGACGGTCAGCTGCGACTACTCCTTCATCGTCCACCAGCCGATTTTTCAACTCGTGGCGCCGCAGGAGAGCGGCACGGACGTCTCTCTCGCCACGCCGCTCGGTATCCAGTCCGACGGAAATTTCGGCATCATCAAGCAGGTGGAACTCGTGCCCGACACGGGTTCCCCGGTCGTGCTCGCCCCGAACTTCAAAGCGTACACGCCTCCGAGCACCTTGCACAAATACCATAACTTCGCGAGTTCGAGCAGCGTGATCCAGACGATGCCGCTGCCGCGCCTTAAACCCTCGACGACCTACGACGTGGTCTTCAGCGTGCGTACGCAGGCCGCACCGTCCGCCTGCCCCAAGGTGCTCACCGAGCACATCGCTAGATTCACGACAGAATCGGCCACGTCGCTCGACGCCATCGCTCTCTCGCACGAGCCGGCCTCCCCGCCCAGGGGCGGAGGCCTCACGGGACCGGCGATTTTCGACCAGGCGTTGCACGTGCTTCGCTCGTTCGACTACCCGCCGGTCGTCTCGTTCATCGTGACATCGCGCTCGACGGTCGGCGGCAAGCCGTTCATCGAAGAGTTCCGTTCCAGCCTGCGCACGAGCGACGGTGTCGTCGTCACGCACTCGGTGCCGATCTCGACGACGAATCAGCCCGAGAACCCCTGGGGCTGGCGCATCAACATCCCGATTCTGAGCGCGTTATTCCCGAGCCAACGCAAGGGGAATTACTCGCAGCCGTTCGGAGTCCCCGAGATCTCGCCGGCGTATGCCTTCGGTTTGCAGCCCCGCCAGCCAGTCAGCTTTCCCGGGATGCCGCAAGACAACACGGACACCCAGGACTCGGACATCAAATCGCTCGGGCGCGTGATCACGATCGCCCGCGACTACGAAGCTTCGCTCCTCGACATCGAGCCGTATCACGACCGCTACGTCTACCATCTCAAGCTCACGCCGATCGCGCGGCCGGATTTCTATCGCTTGCGCGAGGCGTGGGTGGACACGCAGGCCTTCATCATTTGGAAAGTGCAGAGCGCCGGGATTTTCGAGGAAGGCCCGGCCACCACGGTTCCCTGGATTGCCGAGTACACGGTCGTCGATGGACACTGGTTCATGTCGACGGAGTACACGAGCTCCACCATCAAGACCGGCGGCTTCTTGGCGAACACGCCGCCCGTGAACTACGACGGCGTCACGTACACGTTTTCCGACTTCGAGTATCCTCAAGACTCGCTCGATCTCGACTTCTTCAGCGAAGTCAAGACCCAAGCGATGGAATACTAGCGCTAGAAGCCAGCGATACGAAAGAGGAGCTGCGATGCCACAGCGGACCGCGCAAGCGCAATGGAGCGGCGATCTGAAGTCTGGGTCAGGGCACATGAAGTTCGGCGGCGGCGCCTTTGACGGCGCGTATTCCTACGATTCGCGATTCGCTGACGGCACGGGCACGAATCCAGAGGAACTCATCGCGGCAGCGCATGCAGGATGCTTCACCATGGCCACCGCCGGCGGCTTGACCCGAGCCGGGTTTGCGCCGTCACGCCTCTCCACCACAGCCACCGTCCACCTGGAATCTGGGAGCGGCGGGTTTTCGATCAGTCGGATCGATCTCGTAATGGACGCCTCGGTGCCTGGCATCGATGATGCGGCCTTTCAAAAAATCGTCGAAGATGCCAAGAAAGGTTGCCCGGTGTCCAGAGCGCTTGCTGGGGTGCCCGAGATCGTGGCCAAGGCGACGCTCGCGAAGTAAGCCCGTCGAAAGGACTGCGGTTGTGAAAGCCTTTCTTACGCTTGCGTTGTTGTTTTTGGCCGGCACGCCGGCATTGGCGGGCCAATCGGACGCCGCGCTCCGTTCCGCGTTGACCGCCGACTTGAGGGACTACCTCGCGAGCCGAGGCACGATCGAACATATCTCCACCGCCTCGCTTTCCATTAACCTGCCGAACGGCGGTTCCAATATCGACGTCGCGGTCGGCACCATGCGATATGGAGGCGGCAAGCCGGTCACGCCCGACAACTTGTTCCAGATCGGCAGCAACACAAAAGCCTTTACCGCCTCGATCGTCTTGCAGCTAGAGGCTGCGGGGAAGCTCTCGATCGACGATCCGCTCGGCAAGTTTCTGCCGCAGTATCCGGCCTGGAAGGACATCACGATCCGCCGCTTGCTCGATATGACGAGCGGCATTCCGTCGTACGACAACACGGTGCCGATGATGGCATATCTTGCCGCCCATCCGTATCAGAACATCCCGCTGACGCAACTGGTCGCCTATGTCTATCCGACGACACCCGGCGCTCCCAAGCCGACGACCGGCTATTCCTACTCCAATACGAACTACATCCTCGCGGAAATGATCATCGAGAAGGTGACGGGCAAGCGTTACGCGTCCGAAGTCCAGCGTCGCATCCTTACGGCGATCCCGGTCGAGAACATGTACTACGCCTCGCACCTATACCCGCCGGCCGTGGCGACGCGGATCGTTTCTGGTTACTTTTGGAATCACACGCCCGAGAACAAACCGCTCGCGCCGCTGCTTGGAAAGGACCAGCGTCTGATGAGCCTGTCGTGGGCGCAAGGCGCTGGTGCCGCTGTCGGCAGCCCCGAAGCGATGACGCATTGGGCCCGGGCCCTGTATCAGAGCACTACGTTCTTGCCTGCCGCCCAGCGTCGCGAGATGATGACGCTTGTCTCGCTGAAAACGGGTAAACCGATCGCTTCCGCAAGCGCGAGCGACCCGCGAGGATTCGGTCTTGGCCTTGCCCAGCTGTGGCAGAAAGAAACGGGACTGATTTGGTTCTACGAAGGCGAGACGCTGGGTTACCGCATGACCCATGCCTATTTCCCAAAGGAGAACGTCATCTTCGACGTTGGTCTCAACAGTCAACCGGACAACAACCAAGACGATGTCGGAAAACTGATCGTCGCCATTTACAAAACCCTGAAAAATGCGGGCCGCATATAAGAAGAGGGGCGACTTTCCAGTCGCCCCTCGGGGTGTTGGGGCGATTTCCAATCGCCCCCTACAACGCTAGCGTTGTTGCTGGTTTTGGTGTTGCCGCGATCGTGCGGTCTGCTGGTTCGAGCGCGATTGCGTGCCGCGCTGGAACCCGCCTTGCTGGTAGACTCCCGCAGGATAGCTCGCCGGACGCGAGTACCCAGGCGCGCTTGGCATCTGCGGACGAGCGCTTTGGCGCGCGTAGCCGCCTCCGTTATACGGGCCGGACGGGCTGTAGTTGGGGTGTCGGTTGTAGTTCCCACTGAAGCGATTCCACGTCGAGGCCGGTGCCGTCTGCGTCACGTGACTTGCGGAAGCTCGCGGTACCTCCGAGCGGAACGCGGGTGAGTTGTACCGTTGTGCCGGCCTGGACTCGACGGGCGCTCCGCCGGGTTGCCCCACGCGGCTCCCGTTGAAACGATTCCAGGGCGAACTCGGCGCTGTTTGCGTCGTGCGGCTTGGAAAAGCTCGCGACCCGTCAGCGCCTGACGCTCGGGGAGCCTGGTGGATCGAGCCATCCATTTGCCCGATCCGGCTGCCGCTGAATCGGCTCCAAACGCTGTTCTGCCCGGGCTCGTTCGCCGGCCGATCGATCACGGGGCGGCTTGGCGCAGGGCGTTGCCCGGTCGAGCGGCTGGCGTCGAACGGCGGATGGAGCGCGCTTCTTCCGTTTTGAGTCGACGGGCCGCTTTGCGCGAGCGAATCCCCGCGGGCTTGGGCGAAATGATCCCATGCCGGATTTCTTGCAGTGCCGATGGCAGTTGCGCGATTCTCGCTGCGCGCGGACGCGATCGGTCGCGCTAAAGCCGACCCGTTGACGCGAGCGACGGGGCGATCACCCACGGTGGACCGCGCCGGGATCTCGTGGAAGCGGGGCGAGACGTGCATTGGGTTGAGGTTCGCACCGCCCGCATCCGTGAAGCGCAGATTCTGTCTGCTCGGGTGGATCGGTAGCGCACCGCGCACGAGTCCGACTTGCTGCAACTGGCGAGCCTGCACGGGCAGGTAGTGATGGTTACCGGCGCCGTTTTCGAAGTCGCGCACCGACAGGGCCGCGATCGCCGCGTGCGGTCCGTGAGCGTTCTTGTA
>JAJPHJ010000122.1 GCA_021325335.1 Pseudomonadota bacterium
CCCCAGCACTCCCAGCCAGTACAACGCTTCGCGCTACCGTACCCAATGTATCGTCTATGGGACGTGTGTGAGGCAGCGCATATAACATGATGCGACAAGCCGTGCGCACCATCACGCACAGCTGTTCGAATTCTCCGCGGGGAAGCCCTAGTTTGTGAGCCTCACGTGCCGCGCGAACACCCGATACGTGAGCAGCGAAACGCGCCGGATGAAGCGCTCGCCTTGGTCGAGGTCAGCAAGGTGCGTTGTGAAAACGCATATGACATAGGGGGAGCGGTCCAACTCGACGATGCCCACGTCGTTCAGCGTGTCGTGCAGCGTGCCCGTCTTATGCGCGACGACGACTGTTTTCGGCAGCCACGCCGGGATCATCGTGTTGTGGCGTTGACCGGCCAAGATCTCCAGCATGGCTTCGGACGCGCGAACGTTGATCAGCCTGCGCTGCGCGATCATTCCGAGCAACCGCATCATGTCGTTCGAGCTCGTGCGCAGCTCGCGCACGTCGCCATCGCTGTGGATGCTATCGCCAAGCCACGTCTGCGTGAGCCCCAAGCCTTGCATGGTTTGGTTGACGTTCTGTCTTCCGACGAGGCGGATCAGCATGTTGGCGGCGGTGTTGTCGCTGACCGTGATCATGCGCCACAAGAGCTCCCACACCGTGTATTTCGAGCCCCATGCCGCCTCGCAGAGCTGGCCGTAGCCGCAATCGCGATCGGCGTCGCGCAGCGAGACCGTGCGATAAAAGCCGAAACGGCCGAGCGCGATCTGACGCATCACCTCGACCATGATCGGCACCTTGATCGTGCTGGCGGCGGGAAGGTTAGTGTTGCCGTTGATCGAGAGCGCCGAGCCGTTGTCGAGATCGATCACCGAAATGGCAACTTCGCCTGGAGCATCGTCGACGAGCCGCTCCAACTGCGGTGCCAGCCCGTCGAGTCTGTCGACCTCTGCGAGCGCAACCTGGGCCGGTTTTGGCTCGGCCGGAGCGACGGCTACATTCGCCGCGAGAAACAAAATCACGGCGGCGAGGAGTAAGATGGCATGACGCATGGTGATGAGCTCTTGCGCGTTGTATCGGCGCCCGGCGCCAGGGATTTTAGTCCAAGCGAACCTAAGCGTGTGCTGTGGCGCAAGCTCTGACGGCACCTGCACAGACGCTCCCCGAACGATTCCGCCGCCTGACGATGATCGGTGTGCCGTTCGATCTTGGCGCGAGCCGCCGCGGCGCCAGATTCGGGCCGCACGCTTTGCGCACCGCGGGGCTGGCCGCCCAACTGGAATCGCTAGGGTACGCGGTCTCGGACTTCGGCGATATCGAAGTCAGCCAACCTGAAAGCGATCCGGCGGGCGGTCCAGGGCAGCCCAAAAACGTGCGCGCGGTCCGCGACGCCAACCGGCAAATCGCGACCGCCGTGGAAGCCGCCATGCGCGAGCAGTCCTATCCCATCCTTTTGGGCGGCGATCACTCGATGGCGATCGGCGCTCTGGCAGGCGTCGCCCGGGTCAACGGCCCGCAGGGAGTCATCTGGGTCGATGCCCACGGGGACCTGAACACGACCGAGAGCAGCCCGACCGGCAACCTGCACGGGATGTCGATGGCAGCCGCATTCGGCCAGGTGGCCGATCTCTTTCCGCCTCCCGAATTCCCAACGCCGGCAGCGGACCTACGTCATTGCGTCTTCATCGGCATCCGCGAGTTGGACGAACAAGAGAAACGCACGATTCTCGAACACGACATCCTGTGCTTCACGATGAGCGACATCGATCAGCTGGGGATGGCGAAGGTCATCGAGCTCGCCTTTCAGCGCGCGAGCCAAGGTCCGCGTTCGGTCCACGTGAGCTTCGACATCGACTGTTTAGACCCGACCCTCGCCCCCGGCACCGGTACGCCGGTGCGAGGCGGCCTGACCTATCGCGAGGCGCACCTGTTCATGGAACAACTCTGGCGCAGCGGCATCGCTCATTCGCTTGAGCTCTCCGAGGTCAACCCGCTACTCGACGAGCACAACATGACGGCGAAGCTCGCGGACGAACTCATCTGCTCCGCGTTAGGCAAGAGCATCCTCTAGGCACGGGGGCAACGAAGCACGCAGGAAACGGCCGTCGTCATCAGCGTCGCGCTCGCGGTCGCCTTCAACATCATCGCAGGATTCAATGATGGAGGCAATCTGCTGGCTGCCGCTGTGTCGGGCAGGATCGTCCAGCCTGCAGTTGCATTTTTTGTTATCACCGCGGGGGCCCTGGCGGGTCCACTCATCGCGGGGACCTCAGTCGCGCAAACCATCGGTCATGGCATCGTCGACTATCATAAGGCCGGCATCGTGCCGCTGATAGCGAGCATGCTCGGTGGGTGCACGGCCATTCTGCTCGCCTATGCGGCGCGCGTGCCGACTTCTGCTTCTGTCGCGCTCGTCAGCGCGACGATCGGCTCGTTGCTGGCCCTGGGTCAGATCCAGCAGCTCATCTGGTCCGGCGTCGAAAAGGTCGCGTTCAGCTTGGTTGGATCCATCGTCGTGGGATTCGCGGCCGGCGCGCTCCTGTTCGCCGTCGCGCGGTTGGCCTTTTCGCGGGTGAGCTTCCGGACGGGAATCCGGCTCATGCGCTTGCAGTATCTCACCGTGTTCGCGCAGGCGGTCGGCTACGGTTCGAACGACGCCGAGAAAATGATGGGGCTGATCGTGGCCGCGACCATGCTCGGTTCCTCCGGCTCTTCCTTTGCGGTCCCGTTCTGGGTGATCGTGGTGTCGGTCGCGGCGTTTGCAACGGGCATGGCTCTGGGCGGCATTCGCGTCGCGAGAACCATCGGAGGCAAGCTGTTCCGGATCCGCCCGCTGCACGCGCTGTGCTTCCAGCTGGCGGCGGCGGGAACGGTGATCACCGCGTCCGCCTTAGGAGGACCGCTCAGCACGACCGAAAGCACTGCGAGCGC
>JAJPHJ010000087.1 GCA_021325335.1 Pseudomonadota bacterium
AAGACGCTCCATCGCATCTCCTGCCTGCGCAATCGCGGCGGCAAGATCATCGGTCTCACCTGTCGCGTGGGCCGCGCGGTCTACGGCACGATCGACATCATCTTAGACGTGGTGCGCTCCGGCAAGTCCCTGCTCTTGCTTGGGAAGCCTGGCGTCGGCAAGACGACCATGCTGCGCGAAGTGGCACGGGTGCTCTCGGGAGACCTGCGCAAGCGCGTGGTGGTCGTCGACACGAGCAACGAGATCGCAGGCGACGGCGACGTGCCGCATGCCGGCATCGGTCACGCTCGCCGCTTGCAAGTGGACGTTCCTGCAAATCAGCACGGCGTCATGATCGAGGCGGTGGAGAACCACATGCCCGAGGTCATCGTCATCGATGAGATCGGCACCGAGGCCGAGGCGCTCGCGGCGCGGACGATCGCCGAGCGAGGCGTGCAGCTCATCGGTACGGCCCACGGCATTGACCTCGAGAATCTCTTGATGAACCCGACTCTGTGCGACCTCATCGGAGGCATTGGTGCGGTGACGCTTTCGGACGAAGAAGCGCGGCGCCGCGGCACCCGCAAGACCGTGCTCGAACGCAAAGCTTCGCCTACCTTCGACGTCGTCATCGAGATCCAAGACCGCAACCGGCTCGCAATCCACGCGCCCATCGACGACGTGGTGGATTCTATGCTGCGCGGGCAGCAGCCGCGTCCGGAGGTTCGCGTCCGCAATGCCACGGGCGGCGTGGAAGTGCTGCAAGAGGCCGAAAAGCAGACTGTGCAATCCCGCTATGCTCCATCGCGCCGGCCGGCGTTTGAGCCGCGCGAGGCTGCGTTCGCAGATGCCGACGAAGACGAAGCATCGGGCGACATCGTGCGCATCTTTCCCTACGGCGTCAGCCGGGCGAAGATCGAGCGCGCGATCGCGAACCTGCGCGTGCCTGCTGCGATCGCGCGCAAGTGGGATGACGCGGACGTGGTGCTGACGCTCAAGGCGCTGGAGCGGCGCGACAACGGCAAGCTCCGGGATATCGCCTCGCAGAACGTGCCGATCTATGCCATCAAGACGAATACGACCGCTCAGATACAGAATTGTTTGAAGGATCTCTACGATATGCCGTCCGGTGACGAGGAAGAGGTCGCGCTGCGCGAGGCCGAGGAAGCGACGTATCAAGTGATGCTCCATCATAAACCGATAGAGCTGTCTCCGCAGTCTTCTTACATCCGTCGCTTGCAACACCAGCTCGTGGAAAAGTACAATCTTCTCTCTCGTTCGACCGGCGTCGAGCCGAATCGCCGCGTGCGCGTCTATAAGGAGGCCGCTCGATAACGGGCGGGTTGTTCGTCACCTTCGAAGGCATCGAAGGCGCCGGCAAGACCACGCAAGTCCACTTGCTCCACCAAGCGCTCGAAAACACGACGATCCCTTTCGTCTTCACGCGCGAACCGGGCGGCACGCCGCTTGGGGAACGGATCCGCGAATTGCTCATCGACCCGCTGGGCCAGATGTCGCCGCAAGCGGAAGCGTTATTGCTGAGCGCTTCGCGAGCCGAGCTCGTGGAGAAGGTGATCGAACCCGCATTGCGCGAGGGGCGCCTGGTGGTGTGCGACCGGTTTTGGGATGCGACCATCGCGTATCAAGGATACGGCCGCGGGCTTCCCATAGAATCCTTGATGCAGTTGACGATGTTCGCAGCGCAACGCTTGAGCCCCGATCTCACCTTCGTGCTCGACGTACCCGTGCGGGTTTCGCAGGAACGGCTGCGCGGGCGCAGCGCCGATCGCCTCGAAAGCGAGAAGACCGCGTTCCACGAGCGCGTGGCGGCCGGCTATCGCAAACTGAGCGCGGCAGATCCGAGGCGTTTCGTCGTTTTGGATGGAGCCCTGCCGGAAGAGGAACTCGCCACGGTCATCCGCACGGAAGTCCTCTCGCGCTGGCATGGCTAAGACAAAAGAACCGCAGCAAGCTCCGCCCGAGCGGCCCGCGCCGCTCGCTCCGTTCGTCGGTCAGCCTTCCATCGTCGAATACTTCCGCCGCGTCGGCCCGGACGATCTCGCGCAGGCATACTTCTTCTGGGGGCAGCGTGGCGTCGGCAAGCTGACGTTTGCGAAGATACTTGCCATGACGCTGCACTGCGAACGACCGTCCTCGTTCCCGTTGGGCTACTGCGGTGAGTGCGGACCGTGCCTGCGCGCGGTCGCGGGATCTTCGGGCGACACGATCGTCATCAGCGACGAATTCATCCGCGAAGCCGACCGTCTGGCCGGCAAGAGCATCGAGCGCAAAACCGACGTCATGGGTATCGAGACCGCGCGCCGCATCATCTCGCTCATGGAAATGCACAGCTACGAAGGCGGCCGGATGGTCTGCATCGTGCCGAATTTCGACTTCGTCACGAACGACCTCGTGTACAATGCGTTGCTCAAAGAGCTCGAAGAACCAAAGCCGGGAAAGCTCTTCTTGCTCACCGCCGAGAGGCCCGATCGCGTCTTGCCGACGATCCGCTCCCGCACCACGAGCCTGCGTTTCGACGCCCTCGCCGAATCCGACATCGCGAAGGCGCTCGTCGAGCATCACGGCGTGCCGGCCGACCGAGCCAAACTCCTCGCGCGCCGAGCCCAAGGCAGTTTGGGCGATGCGCTCGCCGCGCTCGAAGGCGAAGGGCTCTCCTTGTACGAGTCTTCCCGTGATTGGGCGCTCGCGTGCATCGGCGCTCCGAAGCGCATCCCTCAAACGCCGCCCTTGTCGCGGGAAAATGCTCGCACGGAGATTGTGGAGGTCTTGCGCGGCGCACGCCTCGCCGTGCGCGACGCGCTGACGCTTGCGCTGGGATCGCACGATCGGCTCCTCGACGCGGAGGCAGCGCGCTCGTCGCGGGAAGCGGTCGAGCGGCTTGGATCTGATGCCGCGCGCCGCCTGGTGAACGGTTTGACGGCGATCAACGAAGCCTCGCGGATCGCGGATGAGACGAATATCCCGCCCGCAAGCGTGCTCGGCTGGCTTCAGGTCCAACTGCGTTCTATTTAACGTCGCGAATAAATTCGCGACCCCACATGGGTTCTAATAATTACAAACGCGCTCCCGAGAGCGCTGAGCCGCACTTGCACTCGCGCTTTTCCGGCATGCGTTCGATGAGCGCCAAGATGACGTTTTTGACCTTCTGGTTGTTCGCGTTGAAGACGGCGATGACGCCCTCGTGGGTGACCGGTTCGATGCCGGGCTGGCCTTCGAGCCCGACGTCGTAGTCGGTGATGAGCGAGATGTTGACGTAGCACATCTCAAGCTCGCGCGCGAGATACGCTTCGGGATACTGCGTCATGTTGATGACTTCCCAACCCGCCTGTGAATACCAGCGGCTTTCGGCGACCGTTGAAAACCGCGGTCCCTGGATCGTGACCACCGTGCCGCGCTCGTGGCAAACGACGCCGGCATCCTTCACGATCTTGACCGCGAGCGGCCGGAGCTGTGGGCAGTACGGATGGGCGAACGACACGTGCGTCGTCACGGGCCCGTCGTAGAACGTATCCTTGCGGCTGTTGGTCCGGTCGACGAGCTGATCGCAGACGACGAAATGCCCCGGCTTGACGGCCGCGCTGAGCGAGCCGGACGCGCACGGCCCGATGATGCGGGTGACGCCGAGCGACTTCATGGCCCACAGGTTCGCGCGATAGTTGATCATGTGCGGTGGAAGCGAATGCGTGCGTCCGTGCCGCGGCAGAAATGCGACGCGCCGGCCGGCGACCGTTCCCAGCGCCAGCTCTTCGCTCGGCGCGCCGTAGGGCGTCTCGATCTTCACATCGCGCTGGTTCTCCAGCAGTGAGTAGAAGCCGGAGCCGCCGAAGACCCCGATCTCGGCGCGTTCGGTCACGATTCCTTGAAGTCGCTGGGCTTCAAGTTCTCGATGTACTTGCGGAAGCGTTGCATTTCTTCTTCTTCGGTCTTCTTGTCGTAGACCGATTCCTCGAGCGCGATCTTGTCGGTCACGAAGATGGGTGCGTTCGCGCGCAACGCAAGCGCGATACAGTCGCTCGGGCGGGCATCGATCTCCTGGTCCTCACCGCCGGCCTCCACGACGAGCTTCGCGTAGAACGTGCTGTCTTTGATGTCGTGGATGATGATCTTTGTGAGCTTGGCGTTGAGGTTGTCCAAAATCGCCTTCATGAGATCGTGGGAAAGCGGGCGGGGCACCGACTGCGCCTCCAGCGCCAGCATGATGGCGGTGGCTTCGAACGGACCGATGAGGATGGGCAAGTAGCGCTTGCCTTCGAGGTCCTTGAGAATGACGACAGGGTCATGCGTCAGCAAATCAATGCCGAGTTTGTCCACTTTCATCTGCCGCATGCAACTACCGCCTCACAAAGGGATTTCCGCAAGGCCTTCGCCCCCTAAAAACCTGTTCCTATCGCGCGCTTCGCATATGACAGGACCACTCCACCTCGGGGTGAAACGCCGAAAATTGTGAGCCAGTTCAACCTCATGTGGAGCCGCGAGTGGCTTGAAACCATCATCGCGATCGTCGTCGCCTTTTTGCTGTGGCGACTGGTGGAAGCAGTCATCACGAGGTTCTACGCGCGCCGTTTCGTGAGCCGCCTGCTTCCGCGCGTATCGACGTATGCGGGTGTCACGAGGTCGATCTCAGGCCTGATCATCTTCGCCACGCTGCTGCTCGTCGTACTGCACATCTGGCACATCGATGTGGCGCCCGCGCTGTGGTCTGCGGGGGTCGTGGGGATCGTCATCGGCGTGGGAGCACAAGCAATCGTGCGCGACGTGCTCACCGGCGCCTTTTACCTCTTTGAAGACACGTTCGACGTGGGCGACGGCGTGGAGTTGACGACCACGAACGGGGTTGTTCGCGGCGTGGTCGACGCGGTGAGCCTGCGCGAAACCCGGCTCATCGATGAACGGGGCTACCTCGTCTCAATTCCCCATGGCAGCATCGTCTACGCGGCGAACTCCACGCGCCTGCCGCTGCGCCTCAGCATCGACTTCATCGTGCCGCTGCGCGCGGACGTCGGGAGCCTCCGCGAGCGCCTGTCGGAGATCGCCACCCGCGCCGTCCAAAAGAGCGGCGCGGACGTCGACGGGCTTAGCGTCGTGCTTGCCGACATCGGGCCGGGCGGGGCGACGTTTCGCGTCCACTTCCAAGCCAAGCGTAAGGAAGCGCACCTCGCGCCTCCGATGCTGCGCGAGCTGATCGCCGCCGACTTGCAATCGCAAGGCTTCTTTCCGCGCGAGGACGCGCCCGCCGCCGCACCGCCCCAGAACCCCACCTGATGTCGCTCGCCTGCGGGATCGTCGGTCTGCCGAATGTCGGCAAATCCACGTTGTTCAACGCGATGACGCGCAGCAGCGTCGTCGCGTCGAATTATCCGTTTGCCACCATCGATCCGAACGTCGGAATCGTTCCCGTGCCCGACCCGCGGCTCGACGTCCTCGCACGCATCTTCAAAAGCAAGCAGATCGTGCCGGCGACGACCACCTTCATCGACATCGCCGGACTCGTGCGCGGGGCCTCGACGGGCGAGGGCCTGGGCAACGCATTTCTCTCGCACATCCGCGAAGTCGACGCTGTCGCCATGGTCGTGCGCTGTTTTGAAGACCGCAACATCATCCACGTCGAGGGAGCACCAGACCCGATGCGCGACGTCGAGATCCTGACGACCGAGCTCGCGCTCGCAGATCTCGCCACGACCGAACGGCGTTTGGAACGCACGCGCGCGCGAGCCAAAGCGGATCCGAAGCTCGGCGAAGAAGTGACGGCGCTCGAACGCATCGCCGCGCTGCTCAACACAGGCAAGCCCGCGCGCGGTTTCGCGCACGCATCGCGCGAGGGGATGCTTGCAAAGGAACTGTCGCTCCTCACCGCAAAGCCGCTGCTCTACGTTGCCAACGTGGATGAGAAGTCTAACGCATCCTCATCGCCTGGCGTCCTCCAGCTGCAAGAGCGCGCGCGCGACGAAGGTTCAGAGGTCATTGCGCTGTCAGCCAAACTCGAGGAAGAACTTTCGGCGCTGCCGCCCGCCGAGGCGGAAACCTTCGCACACGAACTGGGATTTGAAGCTCGCGGGTTGGACCGGCTTATCCTGGCTGGCTACCGGCTTTTGCACCTGATGACGTTTCTCACCGCGGGCGAAAAAGAAACGCGGGCCTGGACGATCGTACGGGGCACGACCGCGCCGCAGGCAGCGGGGAAGATCCACAGCGACATCGAGCGCGGATTCATCCGTGCGGAGATCGCCTCGTTCGACGACCTGCAGCGGCTGGGCGGGTTGAACGCGGTCAAGGAGGCAGGTCTCTTGCGCAGCGAGGGCCGAGACTACGTCATGCAGGAAGGCGACGTCGTCAACTTTCGATTCAACGTCTGAACTGGAGCCGATCATGACCACCGCGAGCAACAGTCCCATGGGGACAGTGTCCGCCAATCGCCATAAAGCCGATCACGAGTCCATTCTCGGCGA
>JAJPHJ010000021.1 GCA_021325335.1 Pseudomonadota bacterium
TGCAGTGGGAATCCATGCCCCGTGCTGTTCTTTTCGCAACCGATCAACTTAGCCCACGCAGTCTATCAGGGTGTGGAGTTCGACGGGACCGTTCCGGTCAATGAGAATTTCAGCGTCCACGGGTTGTATAACATCCAATCGGCGTATCCGACTGGGGTCGATGCGCTAACAGAAGCCACTCTCGGCGATGTCGTCAACAACCAGCAATTCCTCGGCGTTCCCCTGCAAAAGGTCAGCTGGCGGGTGAACTATCACAATGCCTCCCGCATCAGCAGCGTGTTCTTCGGCGCCGACTACTACGGGCACAACAACGCGTACAACGTCAGTCCGTTCTGGCAATACAACGCCGGCGCGCAGGTGCCGATCGGCACTGACACGCTGCACGTCGCATGGACCAACATCTTCAACACGAACGCCGGCCTGTGGGGACAGTTCAACCAGGGGGTGCCGTTGATCGGCGCGCCGGGCTACACGCTTGGTTGTAAATTCCCCTCTGCGCCTCAGCTCTATTGCACGACGGCCTATCCGGCGCCGCCGCACATGCTCACGGTGACGTATGAGCACCGGTGGGGGTCGCTGCGGTAGAGCTGCAAGGGCGGACTTCGCACGCCGGATTTGGGCGCTCCTAACGGGGCGCCCAGGATCATGGCAAAAGTCTCTTGGAGGCGCCGCGGGTACGCCGTCGTCCCATTTGCCTTGGCTATGATCGCGCTGCTGTCTCAGGGCTGCGGTAGCATTCTCGACGTAAAGGTAAAGAACGCGAAAACCGGTTTCCCAATAGCTCAGGTGGATATACGTTTGGACGGTAACTCTCAGCACTACGTTTGTAAATCCGAAGACGATGGAACTGCTGAGTTCCGGGTTGTGCCTGGAACGTATACCTTAACGGTCTCTGAACCCGGGTGGCGTGCGGCGGAGTCCCCCAAGTCCTACGTAATGACCGAGGGTGACTTCGAGATCGCTGATCTTCCGCTGATACCGCCGCCCGATAACTATGTGTTCAAAGCCACGGGCACCGATAAGCCAACACCCAGCTATTGCCTCTAATAAAAAGAGGGGCGACTTGCCAGTCGCCCCCCTACATTTTTGAGGCAAAACGCGGGGTTATTGGCCGCGGATGAGGCCGATCCACTCCTTCGTGATCTTGTCATCGACCTTGCGATCTGACATATCAAGGTCCATGAGGAGCTCGCGCTCGCGCATTTTTTCCGAACGCTCTTGCACCGCTTCGTTGAATTTTTCACTGCGTTCGTCCATCACTTCCTGATGGCGCAGCTCTTGGGCTTGAAGGATGAGCTGATCCGTCTCGTCCATGGTCAGCATCGCCTCTTGCGCCGCGTCGATGCCTTTCTGGGTGATCATTTGAAAGACGGTTCCCAAAGCCAGCGGGATGAAGGACATGGCGGTTCTCCTCTTGATGCGGCATTTGTTTACCGCGCGCCCTGACGGCGTCTAGACCCTCCTTGTCACGTGTGTTATACTGGCGGTTGGCGCACGTGGCTGCTTTGCGGGACACCCTGTCGCCGGACCGGCAGCCGGGCAGCGTCATTCTAAAGAAGGCATTCCATTGAAAGAGAAGATCCACCCCAAGTGGTTTGAGGCCACCGTGGTCTGTTCGTGCGGCAACACGTTTGTCACCGGATCGACCAGAGAGAAGCTGCACGTCGAGATCTGTTCGGCGTGCCACCCGTTCTTCACGGGCAATCAGAAGTTCGTCGACACGGAAGGTCGCGTTGAGAAGTTCGTGACCAAATACGGCACGGTCACGAGCAAGAAGTCGAAGAAAGACCTCGCCAAAGCCGAGCGCGCGAAGGCCGAAGCAGAAGCAAAGGCAGCCGAAGAGGCAAAGGCACAAGCCGAGCAGGCGGCTGCGGAACAAGCGGCTGCGGCCTCTGCCAAGGCAGCGCCCACAGAGGAACGGGCTGAGCCAGCCCCGGCCGCCGCGAAGCGGAAACGCGCCAGCAAACCGCGCGCGAGAAAGCCGAAGGCTGCGGCCACGGCAACCGCGGAAACGCCTGCCGCCGAGCAGCCCGCTCCCTAACGCAGATCGCGGTCGCGTCCATCTCGGACGCGCGCGCGCCTGAAGACGTCATGGCAGACCACAACGCAACGATCGAGGCCCGGCTCAGCGCGATGCAAACGCGCTTCGCCGACATCGAAGTCAAGCTTGCGGCCATGGGATCCGCCTACGATCCCGTCACGGCAAAAGATCTCGCCAAAGAGCGAGCGTCTTTGGAACCCATCGTGGAAGCGCACCGGCGTCTGGTTGAGCTCGAACGCGAGCTTGCTTCGGCCGAATCGCTGCTGCGCGAGAGCGACGCCGAGCTCGCCGAGCTCGCGCGCCACGAAGTTCAGCGTTTGCGCGCGGCAGCGCAAGCCCAAGAGCAACATCTTCGGACGCTACTTGTTCCTAAAGATCCCAACGACGACAAGGACATCTTCCTTGAGATCCGCGCCGGCACCGGCGGCGACGAGGCCAGTCTCTTCGCCGGCGATCTGATGCGCATGTACGTGAAATTCGCTGAAGGGCACCGCCTCAAGACCGAGATCATCAGCGCCTCGGAATCGCAGGCGGGCGGTTTCAAGGAAGTCGTCGTCGCCGTGAAGGGCAAAGGCGCGTACCGGCTTTTCAAACATGAAAGCGGCGTCCACCGCGTCCAGCGCGTGCCGGTGACGGAAGCGAGCGGGCGGATCCACACGTCGACGGCGACGGTCGCGGTGATGCCCGAGGTCGACGCGGTCGAGATCGAAATCAATCCGACCGACCTCGACATCGACACGTACCGCGCGCAAGGCGCCGGCGGTCAACACGTCAACAAGACGGAATCAGCGGTGCGCATCACGCATCGGCCGACCGGCATCATGGTCGCGTGTCAGGAAGAGCGCTCGCAATTACAAAACCGCGAGCGGGCCATGCAGCTGCTCCGCGCCCATCTCTACGAAGCGAAGTTGCGGGAGCAAGAGCAGGCGGCGGCGTCCGCGCGGCGCGCGCAGGTCGGAACCGGCGATCGCAGCGAGAAGATCCGCACCTACAATTTTCCGCAAGACCGTCTCACGGATCATCGCATCGGCTACTCGACCGGCAACCTCAAGGCCGTGCTCGACGGCGACCTCGATGGGGTCGTCGACGCTTTGCTCGCCGATGAAGAACGCAAGCGGCTCAGCGGCGATGCGGTCGCCTGACCCACGGACGATTGCAGAGGCTATCGACGCCTCGCGCAATCGCTTGCGCGGCATCTCACCGACGCCCTGGCTTGACGCACGGCTGCTCGCGCAGCATATCACCGGTTTGGACGCGTCGGCCATCATCGCGTACGGCGATTCCCTCATCGACCCCAGACGCCGCTCGAGATTGTTCGAGCTCACCGAGCGGCGCGCGCGAGGCGAGCCCGTCGCGTACATCGTCGGGCGCAAAGCGTTCTGCGGGCTCGAAATCGCAGTGGATCCGCGGGCGCTCGTGCCCCGCCCCGAAACAGAAGAGCTCGTCGAGGCGTGTGCGAGCGGTCTCGCGCAGGCGCGCAAGCCACGGATCGCAGACGTCGGCACCGGGAGCGGAGCGATCGCATGCGCGCTCGCGCACCTCCTACCCGATGCCGTCATCACGGCGAGCGACATCAGCGCAGATGCCCTGGAACTCGCGGTCCATAATGCGAGCACCCTCGGTTTCGCCGACCAGATCTCGTTCGTGCGCAGCGACCTTTTGGCGGAATTCCCACCCGACGCGCGCTTCGATGCGATCGTCGCCAACCTGCCCTACGTCGCCGAGACAAGCGACGCGCTCGCACCCGGCGTGGCTGCATACGAACCCTGGCTCGCGCTCGAGGGAGGAGCGGACGGGCTTGACGCATACCGGCGACTGTTGGCCCAAGCACCGTCCTTTCTCGAAGCGACCGGCTCTGCTTATTTCGAATGCTCCCCAGACAACGCCCAAGCCTTGAGCCAGCTCGCTGCAGCTGCGTTCCCGCAAGCGCAGGTCGAGATCCGTAAGGACGGGGCAGGGCTCGATCGCATGGTGATCGTCCGCCACGCGACCAGCACGTGAGCGCTCCCGGAGGCGAGCTCGGGCAGCGCATGCAGCGCCTCATCGAAGAACAGCAACAGCATGTCTGCGAGGCGCTCGAGCGCCTCGATGGGCGATCGTTCGTGCGCGATCCCTGGCAGCGCGCTGGCGGAGGCGGGGGTCTTACCGCCGTGCTCAGCGACGGCGACGTCTTCGAGCGTGCGGGCGTGAACACATCGGCTGTGTGGGGAGAACTCGACGACCTGGCCTGGGCGAAGATGGTAAGCCGGCCGAACAGCGGGGCGGGAGCCGGGGCGCGCGATAAGAGCGGTCGCGCGTTTTTCGCGGCAGGCATCTCCATGGTGCTGCATCCGCGCAGCCCGCTCGTGCCGACTATGCACGCCAATTTCCGTTACCTCACGCGCGGGGACGAGGCGTGGTTCGGCGGCGGGAGCGATCTCACGCCCTACTATCCCGAGCGGGAAGACGTCGAACATTTCCATCGCGTTTGGAAGGCGATCTGCGACCGTCACGACGCTGCGTACTACCCGCGGTTCAAGCGCTGGTGCGACGAGTATTTCTACATCCCCCACCGGCACGAGACCCGGGGAGTAGGCGGGATCTTTTTCGACGACCTTGGCGGAGAGCTTGAAAAGGCGTTTGCGTTTGTGGCGGACTGCTGCCGCAACGTCCTCGAGCCGTACCTGCCCATCGTCGAGCGCAGACGCGCTGAGCCGTACGGCGAACGGGAACGCCGATTCCAATTGTTCCGTCGTGGCCGCTACGTGGAATTCAACCTCGTGTACGATCGCGGCACCGCGTTCGGCTTGGCCACGGGTGGTCGCGTGGAATCCATCCTGATGTCACTGCCGCCGCTCGCGGGCTGGTCGTACGCGTACCAGCCGGAGCCCGGCAGCCGCGAGGCCGAGGCGATGCGGTTCTTCCAACCGCAGGACTGGTTGCGGAATGTCCCAAGACCGCGCGAGTGACCGGACAATCGGCGAAGGTCTGGTTCTCCGCGCGGCGAAACTCGAAGTACATGAATCTCGTCTTGACGGCGCATTTCATGTGAGCAATTTCATCTTTTTCACCGGCGGCGTGGTGTCGTCGCTCGGAAAAGGCATCGCCGCCGCGTCCCTCGGACGCCTACTCAAAAGCCGGGGCGTCTCGGTCAGCATCCAAAAGCTCGATCCCTACATCAATACCGACGCCGGCACCATGAACCCGTATCAGCACGGGGAAGTGTTCGTCACCGAAGACGGCGCCGAGACCGATCTCGACCTCGGCCACTACGAGCGTTTCATCGACGAGAACCTCACCAAGCTTCACAACGTCACCAC
This sequence comes from Pseudomonadota bacterium, assembly GCA_021325335.1. Lineage (GTDB taxonomy): Bacteria > Vulcanimicrobiota > Vulcanimicrobiia > Eremiobacterales > Eremiobacteraceae > JAJPHJ01. Next base: position 5,341 of record JAJPHJ010000021.1, read on the forward strand.
AGGTCAGATCTACGGTTCGGTGATCGAGCAAGAGCGTCGCGGCGCGTACCTCGGGGCCACGGTCCAAGTCATCCCGCACATCACGAATGAGATCAAAGACCGGATCAAGCAGGTCGCGCTGGAAAGCTCGGCCGACGTGTGCATCATCGAGGTGGGCGGCACCGTCGGCGACATAGAATCCCTGCCGTTCCTCGAGGCCATCCGGCA
>JAJPHJ010000121.1 GCA_021325335.1 Pseudomonadota bacterium
GCGTGGCGGATCGTTCGTTGTTCAACATGAGGGAGAATTCGGACATGGCCGGTGAGGTCAATACCCAAACCGCAGAGATCCCATCGCAAAACGGAGCGCCCGCGAGCGGGGCGGCGCAAAGTCCGCAAACAGGCCCGCTCGAGGAGCTGATGCGCGCCGCTGCGGGGCTCAAAGAGCGCCCCAAAGCGTGGAGCGAAGCCGGCTCGTTGCCGTGGGCAGACGAAGAATTTTCCGCGCGCTACGTGCGCCGCGCGAACTACCAAGATCTCTACGGCATGAAAGAGACCGGCGAAGAAGTCGACGAGCTCATCACCCTTCTCAACATCAAGCCGAAGGCACGCATCCTCGACCTGTGTTCGGGAAATGGCCGCCACTCCATCGCGCTGGCTCTGCGCGGCTGCAAGATGACGGGTGTGGACGTTGGACCGGGTCCCGTCACCTTAGCCAAAGAGACATCGCGCAACCTAGGGTTGACCGTCGACTACCGGCAGCTGGATGCGCTGACGATCTCCTTCGAAGACGCCTACGATGCCGTTTTGCTCACCTGCGGCGGCTTGTCCGATTTCAGCCCGCCGGCGGCCAAGGATCTTTTTGCGCGCGTCGAGCGTGCACTCGTGCCGGGAGGGATGTTCGTCGCAGAATTTCTGGAGGACAGCTCGCCGCCCGCCGGCGACGCGCGTACCTGGCGCTTCGTCACCGGTGAAAATTCTCTCTTCGCCGACGCGGCGCACCTGCAGCTTGACGAGCGCCTGTATGATAAGGACGCGAAGGCCGAAGTGACGCGCACGTATATCGTGACGACCGATGGGAAGATGCGCCAGATGGCCCGCTGCCGGCAGTACTACACGGAAGACGACATCAAGGGACTGCTGGCGCCGGGCTCGCTCGTGCTCGTCGGTTTCAGCGCGGGCAGCGCGCCCGGCCACAAGCGAGTGCTCGCGAAGAAGCGTTAGCCCCAGGAGATCCAAAGATGGAACCCCGCGACTCTTACGTCGCGGGGTTTTTTCTACGTCTAGCGCAACACCGCGGGATTGGGTAATGCCGAGCCCACGTAGCTGAAACTTCCCGACGTCACTTTGTAGAAATAGATATTTGGATCGATCGGGTCTCCGTTCGGCCGGAACGAGATATCTCCGATGACCGTGCGGAAGACGTCTTCGTCAAGTTGCCGGATGAGCAGCGTCTTGTCCGGGCTGCGCCCCTCGACCGCCGCATTGATCGCGACTTGCGCGGCGACGTACCCGAAGAGCGCGTACGCCGACAAGCGCCCGTATCGCGCTTGGTAGCGCTGCTGAAAGACCTGCGCCGTCGGGATGAACTGCACCGGGGGCACGCAGGTTCCCACGAGCATGCCTTCCGCCGCAGGCGCAAAATCTTTCTGCGCGATGAGCGCGCTGTCGTAGAACGGACTCGTGCCGAGCGCGGGAGCGGTGACGCCTGCTTTGCGAAGCGCGATCAGCACTTTTGCCATGAGATCGGCTCGTCCCGTGATGTACAGATAATCGGGCTGCGCGGCGACCACCTTGGCGACGGTGTCCTTGAGCGATTTGAGATCGACGTCGATCGGATAGTCGGTCACCTTGGTCTTGTTGCTTTGCAGCGATCCGACAAACGTGGTGGCGGTCGCATTGCCGAAGTCATCCTGCTCCCACACGGCGGCGACGTTCTTGGGCTTGACGCTGCGCTCGACGTAGCGCGCGCCGAGGGCACCTTCGAGCGTATCCGGCGGGCACAGACGGAACACGTTGTTATAGCCCTGCTGCGTCAGCGCGCCGAGCGACGAGGTTGGAATGATGAGCGGGATACCCGCTTCGTGATACACGTGCAGCGCAAGATACGTCTCTTGGCCGCCGATGTGGCCGATGACGATCGAATTCGTCGGATCCACGAGCGCGAATTGCGCCTCCTGCTCGGCGATGCCGGGGTCGGCTTGGTCGTCGAAGCTGCGCATGACCCAGCCGAAATCCGTCAGGGAGCGGGTCGAGTTCGCATCGTCGACCGCAGCCTGGACGCCGTTGGAAAGATCGATGCCGAGCTGGCGCTGGGGACCGGAAAGCGGAGCGACGACCGCGATGCCGACGATCTTCGTGTAGGGTGGAAACTCATCATCGGCGCCGACCGCGCGGGGAATGACGAGGGCGCCTGTCACGACCGCAAGTGCGGCGAGAACCTTCAAGGCAGAAAGAAGACGATGCATCAGAACTTCCTCAGGTGATCACGACCGACGCGGCAGTCGAGACGAAGAATGCGACCGAGAACACCATGTTGGCATTGAACAATGACGCGTTGAGCGCCCGCGTGTCGCGCTGGCGCGCGACGAGCCTCGTCTCATAGAGCACGAGGAGGCCGGCGAAGACGATGCCGGCCCAGTACAGCGGTCGCGCGTGCGCGACAACCCCGAGCCAGGCGAGCGCGACCACGACCAGGCCGTGAAGGAATTCCGGGAACCATGAGGCGACCGCCACGCCGAAACGCGCGGGGATCGAACGCACGCCATGCGCGAGATCGAATTCTCGGTCCATCAGAGCGTAGAGGATGTCAAAGCCCGCGACCCAGAGCGTCACCGCGCAGAAGAGCAAAATTCCACCGAGCTCGATCTTGCCGGTGACCGCTATCCAGGCGCCGAGCGGGGCGAGCCCGTCGACGGCGCCGAGCACGAAGTGGACGGCCCACGTCCAGCGTTTGACGAGCGGGTAGAGGAGCAGCGCCGCCGCGCCGATCGGCAGAAGCGCGAGACAGAGCGGGTTGAGCTGCCAGGCCGCGATGGTCAAGAGCGCGAGCCCGGCGACGATCGCCCACACCATCCACGCGGCGGGCAGCCTGCCGGCAGCCACTGCGCGCTGAGCGGTGCGAGGATTCTTCGCATCCAGTCGGGCGTCGAGGAGGCGATTCGCGGCCATCGCTGCAGTGCGCGCGCCGAGCACGGCAATGGTGATCCAAGCGAGCGCGTGGAGCGATGGAATGCCGCGCGCCCCCAAGAGCGCGCCCGCATAGGCGAACGGCAGCGCGAACAGCGTGTGTTCGAGCTTGAGTTCTTCGAGGAAGAGCCGGATCAAGCTTGTCATGTGGATGCGCGTTCGTCGAAGCCCAGTTCCTTCCAGCGCCGCGTGACGGCCTGCTTGACTTCGTCGCTCATGACGATCGTATCCGGCCATTCTCGCAGGTAGCCTTCTTCAGCGCTCTTGCGCGTCGCGTCGATTCCCAGCTTCGTGCCCAACGCAGGGATGGGCGCTGCATGATCAAGCGCGTCCACAGGCCCCGGCGCCAGCACGAGATCGCGGCCGGCGTCGACGTTGTTGCAGACAGTCCACGCGGTCTGGCTCAGGTCATGCACGTCGACGTCCGCATCCACGACCACGATATTGCGGGTCAGCATCATCATATGGCCCAAACCCCACAACGCGTACATGACCTTTTTCGCGTGTCCGGGATAACGCTTGCGGATGGAGACGAGCACCAAGTTCTGAAAGATCCCTTCAGCCGGAAAGTTGTATTCGACGACCTCGGGCAGCATCTGTTGGAGCAACGGAAGGAAAAGCCGTTCCGTTGCTTTGCCAAGCCAGTAATCTTCCATCGGCGGACGCCCCACGATCGTGGTCCAATAGGTCGGATTGCGGCGCCGGGTCATGCACGTGACGTGGAAGACCGGATAATCGTCGGCGAGGGAATAGACGCCGGTGTGATCGCCGAACGGTCCCTCGCGCTTGAGCTCGGCGTTGTCGACGTAGCCTTCGAGCACGAATTCGGCTTGGGCCGGCACCTCGACGTCGATCGTCTTGCAAGCCACCATCGGTACTGCCTTGTCGCGAAGAAAACCGGCGAGCAGCATTTCATCGATGCCTGCTGGGAGCGGTGCGCTGCCCGCGTACACCGTCGCCGGGTCGGCCCCGATCGCGACCGCGACCGGCATGCGCGCATCGCGGCCTGCGATGTCGGCGTGCTCTCGGCCGTGTTTGTGCCGTTGCCAATGCATGCCGGTCGTGTTCCGGTCGTACACCTGCATCCGGTACATACCCACATTGCGGATGCCGATCGCGGCATGTTTGGTGAACACGAGCGGCAAGGTGATATACGGACCGCCGTCTTGCGGCCACGTGGTGAGCACCGGCATCGTGGTGAGGTCGACCTCGCCGTCGCGCACGATCACCTCCTGACACGGAGCGTCGCGCACGAGTTTCGGTTGCAGAGCGCCAAGCTCGTTGAGGCGCAACACGAGCCCGAGTTTGTCGCTCAAGCTCTTTGGCTGCGTCATTTTCAGCAGGTCGCGAATGCGCTCACCGAGGTCGTCGAGCGAGGCGACGCCGAGCGCGAGCTCCATACGCCTTCGAGTCGCAACGGCATTGATGAGCAGAGGGAATTGCGATCCCTTCACGTGGGTGAAGAGCAACGCTGGACCACCATCGAGCTCTTTCACACAACGATCCGCGATCTCGGTGATCTCGAGATACGGATCCACCGGGGCATCGATTTGCTTGAGTTCGCCTTTAGACCGCAAGGCAGCGATGAAATCCCCTAGGCTCGCGTACATCGCGTCCGCGTTCTGAAATGCGCCGGACAATGCCTTTCACCACAGAGGAGCAGACCGATACAAAACCTACCTGCTTCGACTGAGCAATCTCAGTGGGCGGCTTCGCGAAAAAACTCGGCCAGCGAAGCACGTGTTGGTGGTGATGGTTGGCCGGTTAGGAAAGCTTTGACGAACAGATCTTGCGACGCACTAGGAGCCAAATTTGCAATGCGTCGCAAGAGGCTCAGCAAGTTGACCTCGGTGACGTATGAGGTTTCGTCGCCGAGCGCCGCCCGAAAATTGAACGAGTCGGCCACCAGAAACAGAAGTTCTTCTAAGCCGATTACGCGCAACCCGATCACAAAATGATAAAGCTCTGGCTGGGGTGACTCTATGCGGGTATGCGGGCGAAGCTCCCGCGGCCACGTTGACGCCGCTAGAAGGTTGTACTCGGACACCTCGGCTAGGATACTCGACTCGGCGACTTTGCAACCGCTTATTCTGGAAACTCGATCGCCCTGGACTATTTGCTCTCCCCCGGGGTCGAGCTCGACGCGAAACGTTCGTCGATCCAGATCAAATTGCAAGCTGGTAATCCGCGCGTGAGGTGGAAGCTGACCCAATCTCATATTCTCATTCCACGCCTTAGTGAGCGTGGCCGGCATGGTTCGCCGCTGCCACCGGTATGCTTGCAACCCGCACGGCATCGGCGAGCAAGGTCGCAGTATCCGCAAGGCCACCCGCTCCGCTCGCCGTCCAGCGCGCGCGGATGTTGGCACCGCGATCGAGCATGAGCTCCGTCTCCCCGCCGTCCGTGGTGGAGCGAAACAGGGCGAGCGTTGCCCGAACATCGTTTGCGACTTCGACGATGAAGGGCCCGTTGTCGGTGGTTGGGTCGAGCCCGACAGCGACGACCTGCAATCCCGCGGCGCCAAGGCGCGGCCCCAATCCGGCCAATTGCTCAAGCCGCGCACGCGGCGCGCGCGCAGCGAACAAGACGATAAGGACCGGTCCCTTCTTTACCATCTGGCTGAGCGTATTCTGCGCGTGGTTTTGCTCGAAGGCGAAATCCGGAAGTGGCAGCGCGGCCGCGGTCGTGACTTGCGAGCTCGCGTGGTTCGCGAGGTCGCCGGCCGCCCGCGCCACCACAAAATTGATCAGATCCCACCGCTGGTCGGGTGTCAGTTTGTCGGCGAATCCTGGCATCACCCCGTTGTCGCTGCCATGGCTCACCCACCAGAACATGTCCCCGATCTTGTGGGCGAACAGATGCGGTTCGGTCAGATTCGCCGGGCGTGTGGGCAGCTTTCGAGCGAGTGGACCGTTACCAAGACCCTCTGCTCCATGGCACACGGTGCAATTCTCTGCGTAAAGCGGCATACCGCGAGCTACAGATGGCGCTGCATAAGACTGCGTCGAAGCGTAGAAGCTCGTAGGATATGCGCGCACGATCCCCGGCCGAAGCGCGACCCAGCCGATGCCGCCGAGAACCAAAAGACCCGCGATGAAAGCGGCCGTTTCCCGGTAACGTCTCCTGTGAATAGTGAATGCCGTGAAAGCGAAACACAGGGCAAAGAGGACCACAATGACGTCAAGCATGGTTCGAGTGCTGGCTGCGATCTCGCCCGGATCGAGCCTGAACGCGAGCGGCCAGCGCGGCTCGGTGTGCAGCCCCGGGGGCAGCGTGCCGATGATTCCGACGATGGCGAGCACGAAGACGCCGATGCTTGCCTCGATCGTCGCGTTAGCGCCCAGTTGCCGAACCGCGCGCCATCGCAGGCCCGCTTCGCTCGCGACGGTGGTGAGGCGTGGAATGAAGCGGCTCCGGTGGAGGCTCGCAACCGCAATCATCGTGGCGAACAGAGCCACTTTCACAAGCAAAAGCTGACCGTACAACGTCCCCAGCAGCGCCGGAATGGTGCCTGCCAAAAACCACGTATTCACGAGACCCGTCAGCAGCAACGTTGCCACGCTCGTGAGCCCAAGCGTCGAAAAGCGCAACGTCGCCGCTTGCGCGACCTCAATCCCATCCGGGCTGCCGTCGTGGCCCATCACAACGAGAAAGAGGATGAGCGGCAACAGCGCGCCGAGCCAAGCGCCCGTCGCCAGTAAATGCAAGATGTCGGCGGGCAAATGGATGGCGGCAAACGGCACATTCTCGGTCGCTGCTCCGTGTCCGGCCCATGCCAAGGACGCGATGAACGCCGCGGAAGCCAGCAATGCGATCCAGACCGCCGCGGGTTTTCGAGCGTATCCCAGCACGGCGAGACAGCCCGCGATGACGAGGACAAGCGCCGCGCGTATGAGCCAGTCCTCGCCGAAGCGCGTTTGCGTCAAGACGATTCTGAGGACGCCACCGCGCAAGACCGCGCTGAGCGGCATCCCGCTCATGTTCGAGGCGACCATGACGAGCCAAGTAGCACCGGTCGCCACTCCGACGAGGAGGCTCGACCAGGCGATCGCGAGGAGTCGTCGATCGAGCCGCGCTTGCAAACCATGCACAGCCTGCGCGCGGCGAAACGCCGGCCCCGCGATGAAACACCAAAAGACGAACGTGCCTTCGAGCAAGGTGGCCGCGGCAAAATGGAGGAGGCGGGTTGCGATAAGGAGAGGGTCGATCGCTTAACCCTTTCCGACTTGGAAGGAGAAGTCGCCCTCCGTCGTGTGCGTATCGACCGATAGCACGTGCCATTTCACCGTGTAGCTCCCGGTCGGCAACGGTTTTAGCTTGACCGTGAGTTCGGCGGGGTTGCTTGGATCGATCGCTGCGTTGCCGTCATTCACGGATGCTCCCGACCCATCGGTTACCGTCACCCAACTGAAAGCCGGCTCGAGCTCTTGGGTGAACCACAAGTGCAGGACCGCGGGTGAAGCCGGTACCGTGCTGCCCACTGCCGGATCGGAGTGGTCGAGAAAAGCGTGTGCCCAAAGGGGTGCGGGGGTGATAAGGAGCGCGGCGAGCACGAAGGCCGCGGCAATCGCGCGTGTGGTCATCATTGCCAAAGGTTCCTTTTAATGAGCGGTTTGCCAAACCAGTTCTTATAGAACGCGTCGAGAAACATGTGGAACTGAACGATCACGCCGGTGCTTTGCGCCTGCCGCGTGGCACTGGCGGCGGGTATAATCGCCTCGGCTCCTAGTTGCCACGAATTGGAATCGTAGAGAATTCCGGGCGAAATCGTCACGTCGGGTGAACCGCTGTCCGGACTGTTCATCGCGACCTCCACGATCGGCGTCATGCGCGTCAGGAACTGCGGCGCGCGCAGCGCCTTTACGTGCTGCTGCAGATAAGGCATCGAATATTGTAACGATGCCGCATACGCCCACGCACTAGGGCTCACGCTCGGTGAATCGGATAACACCCGGCTCACTTCGAATGTGAGAGCAAGGGGGCGCAGATAACCGGCGCTCAAATCACCCAGCCCCTTGCCGATGTAGAGAGTTGGCGCGGTGTTGCCGACGCTATCGATTGCGCCGGCGTTGCGCAACTGCACGGAACCGGTTCCCGTTATTTCGCGGACCAGGCCCACCGACCACGTGAGCTCCTCGTGCTTGTAACGCTCGATGCAGGGATGTTGATCCTTGAGGGTCACAGTGATGTTGTCCCAGCCGTTCTGGGTCGGACCATGCTGTGAGAGATAGTCACCATTGACGGCGAAGCCGAGATCTTCGGTGATCGTCTTGTCCCATTCGTAGCCGTACTGGTTGCTGGCACCCGACGGCGTCGGCGTGAGCCCGATCGTCGGCAGCGACAGCTCGTCGCTTACTCCTGGATCGTCCATCGTCAACGTGGTGGGAAAGACTCGATCTCCGCAGATGACGTGCGCCTCGGCGGCCGAGTGGAACGTCAACGTGAATGCGGCGACAGCGAGGAGCGCACAAAAAAGTTGAAGCGACAAGTTTCTCAACGGACCCAATTCCTCTCAAGGAAGGCGCACAGCCGAGTATGGCCAGACGCATTGCAGGCAGCGGCGATCGGGCTGATCGCGCTTACGCTAGTACGGTAGCGCCGAGAGGTGGGGGTCGGTTGGCGATGTGGTACGCGAGCGGAGCGCAGCGCGCGATGCGAGAGCGCACCTGGATCAGCAGCCGGCGCGCGTTGGGCGCCGGTTTAGGCGCGCGTACAAGCAGAATCGGCGAAGAAATCACATCTGCAAGCATTTGGGCCGCGATGACAAGCGCGCGACAAGCGCGCAAGATCGCGAAGACAACAAGGAAGGCCACCAGCACGTGCACCGCGAGCACGACGAGCAGCGGCGCACCGAGAGAAGCGGCGAGGCCGAGCGGGTGACCGAGTGCGGCGACTTGTTCAGCGCGTTCCATGGCCAGCAGCGTAACCAGTTGCGCCGCGAACATGGCAGGCACGAGCTTCACGGGTGAGATCTTGCTGAAGTGGATGGCGACGTGCCGAAGCCAGTCCTCGCGCATGCGCGCGGCCTTTGCCAACGCTTCGCCCAGGACGTTCAAGAATGCAATCGATGCGAGCGCGCAGGCAGCGAGCAGCGTTGGAAAGATGGCGCCGTGGCTGTAGGATGCGTACGGACCGGCCACCCATCCGGCGCGAGTCAGCGCGGCGATCGCGCTGTGGGCGAGATTAGCGGCACAGAGCGCGCCGCAACCAAACACCGAAAGGAATAATACGGATCGAGCAAGGCGCACACGGTTGCGGTTCGGTGTGGCTGAGAGCCCTTCCCCGCAGACTTGCCGCTCGTCTTTCATGAGGCTCGGGCCTACTGGGGCGACTTCTTAAACGAGAGCGCGAGGCTATTTGTGCAATAACGCTGCCCGGTTGGTTGCGGACCATCGTCAAAAACGTGACCGAGATGAGAGTCGCAAGCAGAACAACGTATTTCGGTCCGCCGCATGCCGCCCGAATCGTCATCTCCATACGTGAGGGCATCTGGCCTGATGGGCTCGTAAAAGCTGGGCCATCCCGATCCCGAATCATATTTTGAGCTGGAGGTGAAAAGCTCGGCCTTGCACGCACCGCAAGCATAGATGCCCGACTCCTTGTTATGCAATAAGCTGCCGGTGAAGGGGCGTTCCGTGCCGGCCTCTCGCAACACGTGATATTGTTCGGGTGTCAGCCCTTCTTTCCAATCCTTGTCGGTCTTCCTGACGGTAGGCTTCATCACGAGCGCCTCCTCTGACGCAGCAAGACTCCTTTCCATGAACAGCTGGATTTATCCGTGCAAGGAAAATAGTGAACCGCTTAACAATATGGTGGTAAACTACTTTTTAGAGGCTGGGGTATGATCGTGCGATCGAATATTGTCGCGTCACTCGCTTTCGCTCTTACTTTGGCGGTCATCGCGAGTCCGGCTGTCGCGCAGCCGGCTCCGGTCGCCCCGCCGACGCCGACCATGCAGCCGGCCTCACCGACTCCGCAGACCGACACGGCCGGCGCTCCCCACGTGTCGTTGTCGCTCCATGACGCGCTCGCGCTGGCGCTGGCGAACAATCTGAACTACCAATCGTCGCTTGCGGACGAACGCGCGGCGGAGGCGAGGGTCGTTCAAGCCCGATCGGCCCTGTGGCCGCATCTTTCGGCCGGATATTCGTACGTGCACGCGCAAACGGCCGAATCTTTTCAATTTCCATCGCCCACCGGTTTTCAGAAGATCCTTTTCTCGAGTACCGATATCAACAACGTCAACGGGACTTTGGAGTACGCATTGTATGACGGCGGTGCGAACGTCGCCGGGGTCGGCCAAGCGTCGGCAAATCTTGCTGCGTCGCAGTCGAACGTAGCCGCCCAGAAGGCGACCATCATCCGCGACACGACCAGCGCGTACTTCCAGCTCATCCAAGCGACCCGCTCGGCGATCGTCGCCGATCAGGCCGTCTCGGTCGCCGGCGCGAATCTCACCACCGCGAACGAGCAATATCAGGCGGGGACTTCCGCCAAAGTCGATGTGCTGCGGACCCAAGTCTCGCAGGCCGATGCGCGCGTTGACGCGATCAAGGCACACAACGAAGCGGCGCTCGCAAACGCCCAGCTGGCGAACATCCTCAACATCAATCTTTCGAGCATCGTCACGCCTACCGACCCGCTCGAGACGACGGCGCCGGAGTACAAACTAGGCGCCCTCTTGGCATCGGCGCGATCTCGCCCGGAGCTGGCGGCGGCGCAAGATGCAGTCGCGATCGCCGACCAAGCGGTGAAACTAGCGCGCGCGGGAGTGCTGCCGACGATCTCTGTACAGGTGCAGGAGGCGTCCTCGAAGCCGAATTTCTTCAACGTGCCCCAGCCGCAGCTCACCGAAACGCTCGCGGTGGCCTGGAACCTGTGGGATGGTGGTCTGACGCGGGGGAAAGTGCAAGAGGCGTCAGCCGACGTGGACAAAGCGAAGATCCAGCTCAAGTCTTTGGACAACGGCGTGGATCTTGAGGTGCGCGAGGCGTTCTTCAACTACACGGCTGCCATGGCCCAGGTCGATGCCGCACGCGACGCGCAAACCGCTGCCCAGGAGAACTACCGCGTCAACGCGATCCGCTTCAAAGCCGGGGTGGGTACCTCCCTCGAGCTTTCCGATGCGCTGCTGTCCGAGACCCAGGCGGAGGACCAGTACATCAGCGCTCTTGCGGATCTGCGCATCAGCCTTGTGGCCTTGCAGCGCGCGGCGGGTTTGATCGGTCCATAAGAAAGCGCGCGAATGAATTCGCGCGCCCTCCCTTAGATCTTGGCTTCTTCGAGCATGCCCTTGCGCGTGAGATTGATGCGCCCCATGTTGTCGATCTCAGTGACGCGCACGATCACCTCATCGCCGATCTTGACCTCGTCCTCAACGCGGTTCACGCGATGGGCGGCCAGTTGCGAGATGTGCACGAGCCCCTCTTTACCGGGCAAGATCTGCACGAAGGCGCCGAAGTTCATGATGCGTTTGACGATACCGGTGTAGACCTCGCCGACCTCGACGTCGCGAGCGATATCCTCGACCATGCGCTTGGCGCGTTCGCCGGAGTCAGCGTCAGGCGAGGAGATGAAGACTCGTCCGTCGTTTTCGATGTCGACTTTGGCGCCCGTCTCCGCGACGATCTTGTTGATGACCTTGCCGCCTGGGCCGATGATGTCTTTGATCTTGTCGGGATGGATCTCGAGCACGAACATCCGTGGCGCGAACTTGGAAAGCCCGCGACGCGGTGCCGGTGCCGTCTCTTTCAGCTTCTCGATGATGAACAAGCGCCCGCGACGAGCCTGCTCCATCGCGCGGCGCATGATGTCGATCGTGATGCCTCGCACCTTGATGTCCATCTGCACGGCGGTCAGGCCGTCCGTGGTGCCGGCTACTTTGAAGTCCATCTCGCCGAGCGCGTCTTCGAGTCCCTGGATGTCGGTGAGGATGCCGGGTCGCCCATCTTTGAGGATGAGTCCCATAGCGACGCCGCCGACGTGTTTGCGCAGCGGCACGCCCGCATCCATGAGCGCAAGCGTTGACGCGCAGACCGAACCCATCGAGGACGAGCCGTTGCTCTCGAAGGTCTCAGACACCAAGCGCAACGTGTACGGGAAGGCATCGGGGGGCGGAAGCATCGGGATGAGCGCGCGCTCCGCCAACAAACCGTGACCGATCTCGCGCCGGCCAGGCCCGCGCATCGGGCGCGTCTCGCCCACGGAATAGGGCGGGAAGTTGTAATGGTGCATAAAGCGCTTGAACGTCTGCGGTCCGAGGCCGTCGATGCGCTGTTCGTCAGAGAGCGAGCCGAGCGTCGCGGCTGTGAAGATCTGCGTCTCGCCGCGCGTGAACAGCCCGGAGCCGTGCGTGCGGGGGACGACGGTCGTGCGGGAGCTGATGGGTCTGATCTCATCGGGAGCGCGGCCATCGGGTCTCCGGCTCTCGTCGACGACCATCGTGCGCAGTTCTTCTTCCTGTCGGGCTTTGACGCACTTCTCGAAATCGTGATTGCGCGAATCCTCGAGCATGGGGCGCACGTCCGCCTCGAGCCGATGCCCGCTGACGCGCTTGAGCGCTTCCTGGCGGCTGATCTCGTCGAACGCGGCGTTGCGCTCCAGCTTCTTCGTGACCCGCATCGCGCGCGCGATGTCGGCGCCGAACGCTTCGTCGACGAACGACTGCATGCTCGGGGCGGGCAAGAAGACCGGGAACTCGCGTTTGGGTTTGCCCGCTCGTGCCGCGAGCGTTTCGATCTGGGCGATGATGTCTTTGATATGACGGTGGCCGAACTCGACCGCTTCGAGGAACTGTTCCTCGGAGATCTCTTTCGCACCACCCTCGACCATCATGACCGCGTCGCTCGTGCCGGCCATGATCATGTCGAGCGTGCTCGACTCAAGCTCGGTCTTGGTCGGATTGATCACAAGGCGTCCATCGATGATGCCGACGCGCACGCCCGCGATATTGTGGTCGAACGGGATGTCCGATACGGCGAGCGCGCCGCCCGCCGCCGTCAATGCGACGACGTCGGGGTCGACCTCGGGATCGACCGAGAGGACCGTCGCGATGATCTGGATGTCGTTGCGGAAACCGTCTGGGAAAAGCGGGCGGATAGGCCGGTCGATCAGCCGCGCCGTGAGGGTCGCCTTTTCCGATGGTCGGCCTTCACGCTTGATAAAACCGCCAGGGATCTTGCCGGCGGCGTACATGCGTTCTTCGTAGTCGCAGGTGAGGGGGAAGAAATCGATTCCTTCTCGAGGATTGGGGCTCGCGGTTGCGGCGACGAGAACGCAGGTGTCACCATAACGCGCAAAGACGGAGCCGTTGGCTTGACGAGCGAGCTCTCCAGTTTCAAGGGTGAGCTGCCGCCCGCCTAGCTCCATGCTGACGGACTCTGGCAAGGGGAGAACCTCCTATTAACTTTCTTTCGTTCTTAATTGTACCGTGCGGTCTTCGAAAACGGCGACGCCGGACCTCTGCGCGCTCGCATTAATGTAGCAAGCGCGCCGCTTTCAGGTGACGTCCGGATGCCTAGTGGCGCAGGCCGAGCTTGTCCACGATCGCTCGGTAGCGATCCAAATCGGCGCGCTCGAGGTATTTGAGGAGCCGGCGGCGCTTGCCGACCTTGATGAGCAGGCCGCGCCGGCTGGCATGATCCTTCTTGTGGGTTTGCAGATGCTGCGTCAGGTCGTTGATCGACTCGGTGAGCAACGCGATCTGCACTTCTGCCGAACCGGTATCGTTGTCGGTCCGCTTGAAGTTGCCGATGACCGATGACTTGTGTTCTTTGGAAAGCGCCACGGTTTGCAATTCCTCCGTCATTCGCGAACGGTCCCAGCATCTGCCGGAACCGCCGTAGAGCGACCTTCAGGATACCACAGCTCGCAATGCACCGTCAAACCGAGGGATGGGAGAACCATCAGCGCGACCAATGCGTCCCATCTTCAAATGTGACCGATGCGACATCGACGATGATGGCGGCGCCGGGGGGCAATGGAGCGGAACCGTCAAGGATTTTCGACCAGCAATTCGCCGGCTTTTGCGAGGCGTCTCCGGGAGACGAACCACTCAGCGTTGCAGGCTGCGGCGCTGCTATGCGGGCGCCCGGACCGAATGACCCGACGAGGATGTTCGAGCCAGCCACGAACAACCTCCCAGTCGCATCGACCATGCGATAGGTGAAGGTGATCGCGGCCATCGTCTTGTTCGAGATGTTGTGAAAAGCGATACAGTCGACAAACGTTGCTGGCGGGCTCAGCATGGCGAAGCCTCTGTCGAGCTCCACGCCGCTCTCCGGATCCGCCGGCATCAGACGCAGCGCTAGATTCCTCGCGCCTCCGCCTCCGGACACCGGCGACGCTACGGCAGTGGTCTGGCATGATTTCTGATCGATCAGCTTTTGACATGGACCTATCTGCGCATCGCTCACGCCGAGGGCGAAAAGCTTCTGCCGGCCGCCATGATTCAGCCACGTGAATAACGCATCGCGCTCATCGGGCGCGAGCTGCACCGCCTCTGTCTGCGCGCGATCGAGATCGGTCAGCACCATCTCCGGAGCCTGCGGATTCGGATAGCTAGCCCAATACGAGATCGCGACGAGGGAAGCGTCATCGAAGTGCGAGACGAGCGACAAGATGTCGATCAGTTTGTCGCTCGGTCTCCCAGAGGCGAGCGATGCGATCGCGGCGAGCAGCATCACGCACCGTTTCAATCGACCGGCCACTGCTACTGCACTACGCGAAGCGCCGGACGTCATCCGGCAAAAAAAGAGGGCGATCTCGCGACCGCCCTATCCTTTTTGCGTGGTCGTGCGTGACCACCGTGAGTGCGAGAGGACTACTTCGCCTTCGGCAGGAGCAAGACGCGGCCCGGTACGAGCTTCGCATCTGCGCGCAAGTGGTTGAGCTGGGATACCTGGTACACCGCCTCGCCAAGATCGTCCGTCGTCTGCGAGCGGCGCGCGACGAGCGTCCAGACGGTGTCGCCCGGATGGACCACGACGCGATCGTAGTGAACGGGGGTCGCGGTGAAAACTTTTGAGCCCCACAACGCCGGTAAGGAGAAGAGAAGGACGAGGGAGAGGACTTGGATCAGGGGAATCAGGCTGGCGCCCGGTCCACGGTGGCCGCGAAACATGAGCTTTCCACCTCCAGGGTGAATCGAACATACGTTTGATTGGCTAGATTCTAACCAGAGCCGTGGTGGACTGTCAAGAACTTTCGAACAAACGTTTGCATTCGGGACGGACCTGTGCTAATATTGTGTGGCGCACGGGTTTGCATGACCGGTGAGCGGTAGCGTCTCTTTCGCTCACGCGCTCCCAGAAAATGGAAGGGCGGCATGGTACAAGTGGACCGCAAGATGACGGCTCGGCAGCAAGCCATTTTGGACGTGATTCGCGACTTCAGCCGCGAGCACGGGTACCCGCCTTCCGTCCGCGAGATCGGCGAGCGTGTCGGGCTCTCCTCAAGCTCCACGGTGCAATGCCATCTGCGGACGCTGGAAAAGAAAGGCCTTATCCGGCGCGATCCCACGAAGCCTCGCGCCCTCGTCACCGGGTCGTCCAGTTCGCGCGATGTGGTTTCCCTGCCGGTGGTCGGCCGAGTGGCCGCGGGCGCGCCTGCAACCGCCGAACAGAACATCGAAGAAGAGTTCACCCTTCCGTCCAGCTTCGTCAAGCGGGCGGATTCTTTTATCCTCCGGGTCAAAGGCGACTCCATGGTGGATGCGGCCATCCTGGACGGCGATCTCATCGTCGTCACGCCGCAGAACGTGGCCAGCAACGGAGAGATCGTCGTCGCGCAGACCGAGGACGACACCGAAGCCACCGTCAAGCGCTTTTATAAGGAAGAGAACCGCATCCGGCTCCAACCCGAGAACAAGTTCATGGAGCCGATCTATGTGGATCGCGCCACCATCGTGGGCAAAGTCTCCGCAGTCATCCGCAAGCTCTGATAAGCCCGGGGCACATCGCGATCTCCTAAGGCAACGGACTCCGCAAAGCGATCGCCGAACCGCTGGCTGCAATGAGGCCGCGCATCGCCATCACCGCCGACGCCGAACGGCTTGCAGACCCGGGCTACCTGGCTGCTTATCGCCGTGCTCTCGAGAAGGCTGGGGCAGATCCGGTCCTGCTCGCAGATGCGGCGGAGCCAGAAGACGTGGCGAGGGCGTTGGGCTCGTTCGACGGATTGCTCTTGCCGGGCGGGGCAGATATCGATCCCGGATTGTACGGCGGTCGCGATCATCCCACGCTGAGCAAAGCTCCCGAGGCCTACGATCGGTTGGAAATGACGGCCGCCCGTCATGCGCTGCGATCCGGGCTACCCACTCTTGGCATCTGCCGCGGGGTACAGGTGATGAACGTCGCGCTCGGCGGCACGTTGTGGGAAGACCTGCCCGAGCAGTATCAGCCGCCTGCGGGCGAGGTGTTGCAACACCGCCAGACGCCGCCGCATTCCCGTCACGAGGCGACGCACCCCGTGGATCTCGCCGATGGCAGCCTCGTCGCACGCGTCCTCGGTAGTCGCATGACGCCCACGAACTCCATGCACCATCAAGCCTTGCGGCGCGTCGCGCACGACCTCGTCGTCGTGGGAGCGACGCGCGACGGCATCGTCGAGGCGGTTGAAGCGCGCGCAAGCCACCCGTTTTACGTCGGCGTGCAGTGGCATCCCGAAGAAATGGTCGAGGTCGACGGACCGAGCCGCGCGCTTTTCGCCGAACTCGTAGATAGTGCGAGCAAGCGGGCGCGGTCCCGCGTTTCGGCCGTCTGAGCTTGGCGCAAGACGGAGCGAACCCGTCCGCACCGGGAGGATTGGCGCGAGCGCTAGCGAGCCTGGAGTTGCGCGTGCTCCCCGTGTTGCGCCGCTGGGCGGACGAACCGCACCTCATCGCCATTCGCGACGCAGTGCAGATCGCGTTCTACGCGTTCGGCGCCTGGACGGTCATCGCGTTTTTCTTGCTGCCGCCTGGTCCGCTGCTCGATCGCTTCTTCCAGGCGTACCACATCGGATTCGGATTCATGGGGCTCGCGCTCGCAGCAGTCTTACCGGATCGGCTGGCGGTTCGCTTCGGCTCCAATCGCGTAGCGGGCATCGCGGTGGGACTGGCTGCGTTCTTGCTGTCGCTGCCGCAGAACGCTCTCCATCTGCACTTCGAAGATTTTCTCGGGCAGATCTCCGCGACGAGCCTGTTCCTCGCGCTCATCGTGGGTCTCGTCTCAGGCGAGATCATGGCCATTGCGGCACGGAGAGTTCACAACGAGGCGGGAGCCATCGCGGTTGGCGCGATCGCAACGCTTGCGGTGTTCGGCGGGCTCGCGCTCGCCCACGTCAATTTTGCAGACTGGCTGATCCGCATCGTCGGCCCGCTGGTATCGGTAGGCGACACGTTGCCGGCGTTGCTCGTCGTCGTCTTCTTACAGACCCTTTTGTGGACGTCGGGCATCCACGGACCGGCGTTCCTCGCGGCGGTGACCACGCCTGTGTATCTGCGCGCGCTCGATGTCAACGCGCAAGCGCTCTTGCATCACGAGCACCCGCCCTATGTGGTCACGATGATGATCTTCACCTTCATCTATCCCGGTGGGTCTGGAGCGACGCTGCCGCTTGCCTTCATGCTCGTGCGCTCGCGCGTGCAGCGCTTGCGGAATCTGGCCATCGCGTCGTTGCTGCCCAGCATCTGCAACATCAACGAACCGCTCATTTTCGGCATTCCCATCGTCATGAACCCCGGGCTTGCCATCCCGTTCATCCTCATCCCCATGATCTTGGCCGCGATCACCTACCTCGTCCAAAGCTACGGTCTGGTCGAGCCGACCTCCGTGTGGCTGCCGGGCGCATTTCCCTCCGTGATCGCCGCGTGGATCACGACCAAGGGCGATTGGCGTTCGCTCGTGCTCATCGGGCTCAACATCGCGGTCGCGTGCGTGCTGTGGATCCCGTTTTTCGCCGCATTCGAGCGTGCCATTCAGAGCCGGCCGATGGAAGATCAGGAGCTCGTAAAGGCGGCGGAATTGATCCGCGAGCACGAGCGCGCCGAGCACGCCCCCGTCGGCAACTGGCCCACACCGTGACTGACGCGCTGCGTCGCGAGCTCGAATCGTTCGGGTTTTCCGCTTCACTGCTCGATGTCGCCGCCACCTCGCTCGACGCCGTTCGCGACGCATGGACCGAACGCGATCGAAATGCGATGATCGTCGGGGCCAAGGTCATCCGCTGCTTCGCGGCGGCCGGGCTGCACGAAGGCCACCTTTCGGGCTCGACCGGTTACGGTTATGACGATCTCGGTCGCGACGCGTACGAAGCGCTGCTCGCCAGCGCGCTTGATGGGCAAGCGGCGCTCGCCCGCGTGCAACTCGCGAGCGGCACGCATGCCATCGTCGCCGCGACGCACGCGCTCCTCGGCCCAAAGGGCCGCCTGCTGTCCGCGACTGGGAGTCCCTACGACACGTTGCGCCTCTCGCTCACCACGCCGCTCGACAAGGATCGCAGATACATCGACGTCGCGATGTCCGGCGATGGAGTGCCGGACCTTGCAGGACTCCGCAACGCGTTGAGCGCGGCGCCGGAGGTGGTGTTCATCCAACGCTCGCGCGGATACGCCTTGCGTCACGCGCTTTCGATCGCAGGCATCGCGAGCATCGTCCGTATCGTGCGCGAGCAAAGTCCAAGCTCGATCGTCGTGGTGGACAACTGTTACGGCGAATTCGTCGAACCGTTGGAACCGGGCGCGGTCGACGCGGACGTCGCGATCGGTTCGCTCATCAAGAATCCGGGCGGCGGTGTCGCGCCGGCCGGCGCGTATATCGCGGGGCGCCGGGAAATCGTCGAGCGCATCGCCTCGAGCATTTTCGCGCCGGGACTCGGACGCAAGGTTGGTCCGAGCCTCGACACGCCGCGCTGGTTGTTCGCAGGATTGCATCGGGCGCCGAAAGTGGTCGGCGAGTCGCTGAAAATTTTGGATTTCGCAGCGGCGGTTTTTTCCGCGCTTGGCTACGAGGTCGATCCCGTTGCGGGTGCGCCGCGATTCGACACGATCCAGGCGATCCGCCTCGGCGATGCGGCGCGGCTGCGGCGCTTCACCGAAGGTCTGCAAAAGATGCTGCCTGTCAATTCGCGCGCGCGACCGGAACCCGGACCCGTTCCTGGATACGACGACCCGGTCATCATGGCCATGGGTTCGTTCATCTCAGGATCGACGATGGAACTCTCCTGCGACGCACCGCTGCGACCCCCGTTCGAGGTGTATCTCCAGGGCGGGATGGACGTCACGCACGGCGTGATCGGCGTGCTCGGGGCAGCGCAGGCGCTTCTTTGAGAAGGCGGGTTCGCCCCACACGAGAATACTCGTTTGCACATGGCAGATAATCTGCAACGGCGTCAGTACGTACGAACCGCGGTTTCCGTTCCCGTCACGTTCACGGTCGAAGGCGACAACGGCCGGCTTCAGGGAGCGGTCGTCGATCTCGGCGAGGGCGGCATGCGCTTGGTTTCAGAGAAGCACGCACCCGCTCGGTCGGCGATCAAGCTGTCGTTCGCGCTGCCCGCAGGCGGCCCCGAGATTCGGGCAAGAGGCCGCGTGGTGCTGAGCTATTACTCGGCGCCGGAACAAAAATACCATCATGGCGTGGCCTTCACGTCCATCGACCGGGAAGATCGGGCCGCCATCGCCAGCTTCGTGGCGACCCAAGTCACTCACCCATAGCCCGTTTTGTCAATCAAAAAAGGGCGACTTTCCAGTCGCCCCTCCATCGGCTACGTGGTTTAGCGCTTCTTGGATTCTCCCATGAAGCCGTAGAAATAATACTCGCTGCCGTCGCTCATGACGACGACGACGCGGGTGTCTTCGTAGACTGCGCGCAGCACCTGTTTGCCGGACATCGTGTCCAAAATGCCTTGCGCGAAAACTCTTTCCGCTTCGCGCAGTGCATCCGGATCGATATCGAGCAAGTCGGACGTCTGCAAATCGCTCACCTCGGGCTGGTCCACTCGGTTATGCTCCAGCGATTGGGGTTGGGCCCCTCATGTTCTAGTCTTCGGCCACAATTTGGGCCAAATTAGGCGATGGGCCATCACAGCTCCGTCACACTTGGGACATTACGCCGGCCACACACGCCGAGCGCAAACCCGCATGAACACGAGGTCTCATCGCCGAAAGGTAAGAGGCCGATGTATGTGCTTGAAGCGATGAACGGACCACTCGATGGCAAGTGTTGGCATTTCGACGCGCGCATTGTGATCGGACGCGACGCGAACGAGACGAACGCGGCCTTGGCGGTGGACCGTGCGGTATCGCGACGCCATGCCCAGATCGATGCAGACGGCGAGCAGCTCTCCATCGTCGATCTCGGCTCGAGCAACGGCACGATCGTCCGCGGAGAACCGGTGCTCACCGCGTTGATCGCGGCGGGCGAACCATTCATCATCGGTCGAACCATGTTGCGTGTCGTCCGCGCAGAGTAGCGAGTAGAGCATGCCGACCTCGGTCCTGACCTTTGCCGAGAAGAAGCGCCGTCACGAACGGATCGTGGTCATCACGGCGTACGACGCGATTACGGCCACGATGGTCCACACGGCCGGTGTGGACGCGATCCTCGTCGGCGATTCGGTCGGCATGGTGTCCGCCGGCTACGAGACGACACTGCCGGTCACACTCGAGGCCATGCTCTACCACACCAGCTCCGTGGCACGGGGAGCGCGCGGGGCATTCATCATCGCCGATATGCCGTTTCTCTCCTACCAATGCGGTCACGACGACGCCGTCCGCAATGCGGGGCGCTTCCTCAAAGAGGCCGGAGCGCACGCCGTGAAGCTCGAGGGCTGCGATCCCGCGCTCGTCCGCCGTCTCGTGAGCGTCGGCATCCCTGTCATGGGTCACATCGGACTAACCCCTCAATCCGTGTACGCCTTCGGCGGCTTCCGGGCGCAGGGCAAGACGGCCGAATCGGCCGCGCACCTCGTCGAACAGGCCAAAGCACTCGACGAAGCCCACTGTTTCTCGATCGTCCTCGAATGCGTTCCCGCGACGCTTGCAGCCCGGATCACTCAAAGCGTGAAGGCGGCGACGATCGGCATCGGCGCGGGCGTGGATTGCGACGGTCAGGTCAGCGTCATCCACGATCTGCTCGGGCTCTCCACGGGCTACTTGCCCAAGCACGCCAAACGTTACGCCGAGTTCTATAAGGAAGGCCTGACGGCGATCCGCTCGTACGTGGATGAGGTCCGCAGCGGGATTTTTCCCGCGGCCGAGCACTCGATCGATGCGACGGAAAAACCCAAGCCGGCCCCGCTGACCGAAGGCTGAACTGCGAGCATGCGGCTTGTGACTCGCGCAGGCGAGCTTCATGCGGCGCGAGCCTCCTTGCCGCGGCCGCTCGGTTTCGTTCCCACCATGGGCGCCTTGCACGCAGGTCACAGCGCGCTTATCGAACGGGCCCGCGCCGAATGCGAAGCCGTGGCGGTCTCGGTCTTTGTGAATCCGCTGCAGTTCGGTCCCAACGAGGACTTCCAATCATATCCACGCAGCGTGGACGATGACCGCGAACTGCTCGAGAGCTTAGACGTCGCTTTGCTCTTTGCGCCGAGCGTTAGCGAAATGTATCCGCAAAAGCTCGACGTGTTCGTGGAACCGACCATGCTCGCGCGACATCTGGAAGGCGAGCGCCGCCCCGGCCACTTCCGTGGCGTCGCCACGGTCGTGCTCAAGCTTCTCAATCTGGTCGCGCCCCAGCGCGCATATTTCGGCGAGAAGGACGCACAACAGCTCGCGGTGTTGCGGCGCATGGTGGACGACCTCGCCGTGCCGGTCGAGGTCATCGCCTGCGAGACGGTCCGCGAGCCGGACGGCTTGGCGCTCTCGTCGCGCAATGTTTACCTTGGTGCCGCCGAGCGCCGCGCCGCGCCCAATCTTCATCGCGCGCTCGAAAAGACCCGCGAGATGCTCGAGGCGGGTGAAAGCGAGGTCTCGGCCGTGCTCGAGCCCGCGCGCGCGACGCTTGCGCCCTTACGGGAAGACTATCTCGCGGTGGTACGGCCCGACGAGTTCCGCCCGCTCGCAAGCGTGGCGCCCGCCGCGACCCTGATCGCCGTGGGCGCCGCCTTTGCCGGTAAGACCAGGCTCATCGACAACGTGAGAGTGCAAACGCCGCCGCGAGCCGAAAGATAAAGAGATGAAGTTCGAACCACCTCACGACCTGCGAGGGCGCACGCTGTTGGTCGGCATCTGCGGCGGCATCGCAGCCTACAAGTGCGCCGGCGTCGTGAGCGCGCTGCGGCAGGCGGGCGCTGACGTCCACGTCATCATGACGGATGCGGCGCAGCGATTCGTGACCCCGTTGACCTTCCAGGCGCTTTCGAACAACCCCGTCCACACCGACATGTTCGGCGAAGGAACGGCGTGGGAGATCGCCCACATCGGGCTCGTCCGCAAGACCGATGCGCTCGTCGTGCTGGGCGCGACAGCCAACACGCTCGCCAAGCTCGCGTACGGCATCGCCGACAACCTGCTGACGACGTGCGTGCTCGCGACGCGCAAACCGGTGCTCGTGGCGGCCGCCATGAATACGCAGATGCTCGACGCGTCTGCGACCCAAGAGAATCTGCGGACGCTCCAGGAACGTGGCGTGCTCTTCGTCGAGCCGGGTTCGGGCTTTTTGGCATGCGGCGAGACCGGGGAAGGCCGCCTTGCGAACGAGCACGATATCCTCAGCGCGATCGAGCTCGTCGTGCGCCGCGCGCACGAGCTCGAAGGCGAGCGGGTGCTCATCACGTCCGGACCGACCCGGGAGTTCATCGACCCTTCGCGCTTTTTGTCGAATCCGTCGAGCGGCCTTATGGGACTGGCTCTTGCAACCGAAGCACGGGGCCGCGGCGCGCAGGTGACGGTCGTCTCCGGCCCAACTTCGTTGCGCGCCCCCGCGGACGTCACCGTCGTCTCCGTGACGACGGCTCGCGAGATGCATGCCGCCGTCATGGAACATCTGCCGGGTACTGCGCTCTTCATCGGCGCAGCGGCTGTCGCAGATTTTCGACCGGCTGAATACAGCGACACGAAGATCAAAAAATCGGGTGCCGGGCGCACGCTCGTGCTGGAACCGAATCCCGACATCATCGCGGACGTCAGCGCACACCGGCCGCCGGGATGCTTCGTCGCAGGTTTCGCAGCCGAAACTGATGAGATCGAACGGCGCGCCCGGGAGAAGCTGACCGCGAAGCGGCTCGACTGCGTGGTCGTCAATCGGATCGATATCGGGGGCGGTGCTTTCGGTGCCCGCGACAACGAAGTGACCATCTTGTGGGGAAGCGACGGCCGCGAAGCAGTGACGCGCGCGCCCAAGTCGGTAGTCGCGGCCGCCTTGCTCGACCGCATCCAGCAGTTGCGCAGGCACGCCTAACGATGCTGCTCGCCGTCGAAGTCGGCAACACGAACATCAAATTCGGTCTCTTCGAACACGAAGGAGCCGCCGCGGGCGCGCTCGTGCATACCTGGCGCTCGGCCACCAATCCGCAGCAGACCGGCGACGATCTCGCTGCGCTCGTCGACAGCATGCTGCGCGTCCACAACGTGCCTCGCTCGGCGGTGAAGCGGGTCGTCGTGGCAAGCGTCGTGCCGCCGCTTTACCGGGCGCTCGCCGGCATGGCGGAGCATTACTTCAACTGCAGGCCGGAATTCTTGTCGGCCGCGAGGCAGTCGCTCGTGCCGGTCAAGACGCGGCATGCAGCCGAACTGGGAGCGGATCTCATCGGCGGTGCCATCGGCGCCGTCGCGAAATACGGAGCGCCCGTCATCGTCGTCCAGTTCGGCACCGCGACCACGTTCGCGGCGGTCAATGAGAAAGGGGAATATCTCGGAACCGCCATCGCACCAGGCGTGGAAGTCTCAGTCGACGGTCTTATCGGCCGCGCCGCGAAGCTGATGAGCGTCCCCTTGGTCAAGCCTCAAGCCGCCATCGGTGTCGATACCGCGACCTCGTTGCAATCGGGCGTCATCCTGGGATTCATCGGTCAGGTGGAGCATCTCGTGGCGCTTTTCCGAAAAGAGCTCGGAACGAACGCACGCGCGGTTGCGACCGGCGGGCTCGCAGATCTGATCGCGCCGCACACAAGTGTCTTCGAGGTGCGCGACGAACGCTTGGTCCTCGACGGACTGTTTCACTGGTCCCTCTCGACGACAAGGACAAAGGCCGCAAAGCCGTGATCGATCCCATGCAACGCCCCGCGCCGGAGATGGGGCGTAAGCTGTTCATCGGGCTGAGCGCAAGCGCAGCCGCGGTCGCAGGCATCGCGCAAGCGCTTGCCGAGCCACAAACGCTCGGGAAGCCCCACCCTCCGCTCGTGCCAGAAGACGATCCCGATATCACGGTCGAGCGTCCGGAGCTATCCGCCGGCCAGGCTTCAGTCGACTCGTACGCTGCGTTTCCTCGCGCCAATGACAAAAAGACTCCCGGCATCGTCATCGTGCAACACATCTGGGGAGTCGACGCGCAGATCCGCGACACGGTCCGCCGTTTCGCCAAAGCAGGCTACGTGACGATCGCTCCCGATCTCTACGCCGGCATGGGCGCGCCGAGCGGTGACGGCGTCAGCGATTACACCGTCTTCACGCCCTTTGCGAGCAAGTTGGATCCAAAAGAAACGGACGCATATATCAAAGAGGGCGCGACGTGGATACGCTCCCGGGTCGGCTCAAGTCCGCTGGAGCGACCCCCGAAGGTCGGTGTGATGGGCTTTTGCATGGGCGGCAAGGTCGCTCTGCGTGCTGCGATCGACGACAGGGGGGTGTTCGACGCGGTCGTGGTGTTTTATGGGGCAGTCCGCTGGGACGATTCGAAGAACCAAG
Source organism: Pseudomonadota bacterium (assembly GCA_021325335.1). Lineage (GTDB taxonomy): Bacteria > Vulcanimicrobiota > Vulcanimicrobiia > Eremiobacterales > Eremiobacteraceae > JAJPHJ01. The sequence goes on from JAJPHJ010000121.1 coordinate 24,745, forward strand.
GTCCGATCAGCGACGCAGCACTCGCGTACGCGAATGACGTGAAGATCCCCCTCATGGGCCAGTTCGGCGCGCGCGATGAGAGCATCTTGCCAGACGACGTGCGCGCGATGCAGGCGCGCCTGAAGGTCCCGCACGACATCAAGATCTATCCCGAGGCCGGTCACGCTTTCTTTGACGACACCCGCGCGCGTTACGTCGCCTCAGCCGCCGCGGACGCGTGGACTCGCACGCTCGCGTGGTTTGGCATGTACCTCAGCGCACGCTAGCTCTGGCGCGGCGCATCGAGGGCAAGCGCCACCATCATGCGGATGCCCGCCTCAAAGGCGGATTCGTCGATCAAGAAGTGCGAGCTGTGGTGTGGCGTCTCGGGCTGGGCGTCCACCCGCGCACCGAGGAAGAAGTAGCAGCCGGGGCGTTGCTGGAGCATGAAGGAGAAGTCTTCCGCGCCCATGACCTTCGGGGTTAGACCCACCCGCTGCGGGCCGAGCGTGGCCGCCGCAAGCTCCTTGACATACTCCGCCTCGCGAGGATCGTTCGCCGTCACCGGATAGCGCTTGAGGTACGTGAAATCGTACTTCGCATTCGCGCTCGCGCAACAGCCGGCAAGCACCGTTTCGATCTTGGCCGGCATCTCATCGCGTAACGCCTCGTTGAAAGTGCGCACCGTTCCCAATAAGTGGACATCCTCGGGGATGATGTTCGATGCCGTGCCGCCATGGAAAGCGCCGATCGTGATCACCGCCGGTTCGAGGGGGTCGACCTTCCGGCTCACGAGGGTCTGCACCGAGTTGACGAACTGTGCGGCCGTGACGATCGGATCGATCGTGTGATCCGGCTTCGCGCCGTGCCCGCCTTTTCCGCGCACGGTGATCTCGATCGTGTCGCTCGTCGCCATCATCGGTCCCGGACGCGTGTGGATGGTGCCGCATGGAAGCTCCGACCAAAGATGCAATCCGTACACGACGTCGACGTGCGGATCGTCGAGGACGCCTTCGCGCACCATCACGGCAGCGCCACCCTTGCCCTCCTCGGCTGGCTGGAAGCACAGGACGAGCGTTCCGCACAACTCGTCTTTGCGCTCGGCGATGACGGCGGCAGCGCCCAACAAGATAGCAACGTGACCGTCGTGACCGCAGGCATGCATCTTCCCCGGGATGGATGAAGCGAAGGGCAATCCGGTCGCTTCCTCGAGGGGCAGCGCGTCCATGTCGGCCCGCAGCAGCACCGAGCGTCCTGGTTTGCCCGTGCGCAAGATCCCGACGACGCCCGTCTGCGCGATCTTCGTGCGGACGTCGTAGCCTAAGCGCTTGAGCCGGTCGGCGATGATGGCGGCCGTGCGCACTTCTTCGAAACCGAGTTCGGGGTGCATGTGGATGTCGCGGCGGATCTCCACGACATCGTTGAGGATAGCCTTGGGAACGGCGATTAGATCGTGCGCGCTGTGTGCCATGATTCTCCCTCGGCCAGCGCGAAGACAGCGAATACGATGAGCTCCGCGCGGCCCCTGGTCATCGCAGGCATTTCCATATTCCCGCCGCTGGCCCTCGCCCCGATGGCCGGCGTCACCAACGCGCTATTCCGGCGCCTGTTCAAGCCCTTCGGGCTGGGATTGACGGTGAGCGAGTTCGTCTCCGCTCAGTCGATCATTCGCGGCCATCAGCGCACGCTCGAGATGGTCGACGTGTATGAAGACGAGCGCCCGACCTCCGTCCAGCTCCACGGCAACGATCCCGCCGTCATGGCGCAGGCCGCCGCCTTCGTCGAAGAGTGTCGTGCCGATATCGTGGACATCAACTTCGGATGCCCTGCTCCGAAGATCGTCAAGGGTGGCGACGGTGCCGCGCTCTTGCGGGATCCGGACCTGGCCGTCGCGATCTGCGCCGCGGTGCGAAAAGCGGTGAAGCGCGTGCCGGTGACGGTGAAGATGCGTTTAGGATGGTCGTCCGATAACTACACCTACATCGAGATCGCCAAGCGCGCGCAAGCCGAGGGGATCGACGCGTTCACCCTGCACGGCCGCTATGGACAGCAATTCTACAAAGGACAGGCGGACTGGTCGTATATCGCACGCTTGAAAGAGGCGGTCAGCGTGCCGGTGATCGGCAATGGCGATGTCAAGAGCGCAAGCGATGCGCTCGCGCGCTTGAGCGAGACCGGCGTCGACGCGATCATGGTCGGACGCGCCACCCTCGGCAATCCGTGGCTCATCCGGGAGATCGCATCGGCGTTGCGCGGTGAACCGAAGCCGGCGGCGCCCACGGTCTCCGAGCGCATCGACTTCGCGCGCGCACACTTCGATGCCATGATCGAACGGTACGGAGAGAAATCAGGCGTCTTGCAGATGCGCAAGCATCTCGGTTGGTATCTGAAGGGGATCCAGGACGCCTCGAGCTTTCGCGATCGCATCAATCACGAGGCAAGCCCGGAGGGCGTGCGCGGCTTGCTCGAGGAGGCAAGAACCCGCCCTCCGGCGGACGAAGCCGCACCCGAGCTTTTATCCGAGGCGGTGTGACGGCCGTAACTGCTGCAACAATCGGGCCGTCATCCGAGTAGAACCACCCGCGCCTGCGCGCAACAGCCGAAAAGAGAAGTAGGCCCCGAAAGGAGCCAGCGAGCAAAAATGGATTCAATCGATCAAGCCGGCGCCCCAGCAGCGCAGGCGTCCCCACCGGCCTCGCCGCAACCGGTTGCGCCGGCTGCGTCGGCGCCCGCCACCGGATTGAAGCACGCGGGAAGCATCGGCGAGGCGCTCTCAAACCTCGCGAGCTACATCCCCGGTTTTGCGGGCTACAAGGCCGTGGAGGACCGGCGCATCGCCGACAAGCAACTGCGCGCCGTCATCGGCGAGCGGCTCAGCAGGGTGAAGGCGCGGCTCGACCCGCTGATGGATCCTATCTCAAGAGGCGGCAGCATGGACGGACTTGCGCTCATCGACCAGAGCGGGCGCAAGCTCAACCGCGTCATCGATCGCATGCGTTTCGCCGACTACGGCTACGCCGCGGTATTCGATCGCGTGCAGCTTGGCGATGCGGAAGTCACGCGGCTCTACGAATACGATGCCGGCATCATGTCGCAGCTTGGGTCGTTCGATGATGCCGTGAGCGCGGTGGAGCAAGCGGCGGGCGATCCCGATCGGCTCCGCGCGGCGCTGGCCAAACTCGACGCGCTGACAGCCGAATTCGACCGGCGCTTCGAGGCGCGCAAGCATCTCTTCGACGGTCTCCCCACTCCGTAGCGGTAACGATCTTGCAGCAAGCCGGTTAAAGGTGAAGGTGAAATGGCGCTAGGGCTTTCGGTCATCGAGTTTTTCGACAACACCGGTCAGCAGATCGTGCATCGCTGGCCGGAGACAGGCTCCACGGACATCAAGTGGGGCAGCCAGCTCATCGTGCAAGAGAGCCAGGCGGCGGTATTCTTCCGTGACGGCAAGGCGCTCGACACCTTCACCCCCGGCCGCTACACCCTCTCCACCCAAAATCTGCCGCTCGTCACCGGTCTGCTTTCGATCCCGTTCGGTGGCACGTCACCCTTCCAGTCCGAAGTCTACTTCGTTTCTCTCAAGGTGTTCACGAACCAGCACTGGGGAACGGCTGAGCCGATCTTGTTCCGCGACGCCGATTTCTCCATGGTGCGCCTGCGCGCGTACGGCATCTTCAGCGTGCGCGTTTCCGATCCGCAACTGTTCGTCAACAAAGTCGTCGGTACGGCGAACGTCTACACCTCGGATGCGCTGCAAGATTTCTTCCGCAACATCATCGTATCGCGGCTGAACAATCTGCTCGGCGAGCAGATGAAGAGCATTTTGGACCTGCCGAAGTACTACGACGCGCTGGGCGCGGCGGGCAAAGCGCGAGTGAAAGACGACTTCGCGCAGTACGGGGTGGAGCTCATCGACTTCCTGATCAACGCGATCACGCCGCCGGATGACGTGCAAAAGGTCATCGACGAGCGCACCGGCATGGGTGTCGTCGGCAACATGGGTCAGTACATGCAATTCAAAGCCGCCAAGTCGCTGGAAGAAGCGGCACAGAATCCCGGTGGTTCGGCAGGCTCTGCGGCCGGGCTAGGCATGGGCCTCGGGCTTGGCATGCAGATGCCCGGCATGATCAATCAGGCGATGCAGCAGGCAGCGGCGCAAGCGGCGCAAGCACAAACGGGAAGCGCTCCCGTAGCGAGCACGATCGCCTGCCCGAAGTGTCAAGCGCAGATTCCAGCTGGATCGAAGTTCTGTCCGAATTGCGGCATGGCGGTGGCGGCGCCGGGCGAGTGTCCGAATTGTCACGCGCACACCACGCCCGAAGAGAAATTCTGCCCGGAGTGCGGCGCGAAACTCGGCTAGCCGCGTAGAGGCGGGTCACCAGCCGCGGCAAAAACAGCCCCCATGGAATCCCTCACGGCTTCCGCGAACGCGTTCATGCGCTCGGCGTTGCTGGGTGCGGCCGACAATCGTGCGCTGCAGCGGTTCATGTACCGCCATGGGATGAACCTGGGGGCGCGTCGCTTCGTCGCCGGCGAGACGCTCGACGAGTTCTTGCGCGTCGTGCGCTCCGTCAACGATCGCGGAGTTGCCGTCGCTGCCGGCCTCCTCGGTGAGGGCGTCGCGGCCGAGCGCGACGCCGCAAGCGTCGTCCACGAGTATCAGCACATCCTCCGCAGGCTCGCCAACCTCAGCCTTCGCTCGACCATCGCCCTCAAGCTCACCCACCTCGGGCTCGGGCTGGGCCGCCCCCTCGCGCTCGACAACGTGCGCACGATCGTCGCGGAAGCAAAGCAGCTGGACAATTTCGTGCGCATGGACATGGAGCAATCGGCGTACACGGACGCGACGCTCACCATCTACCGCACGCTGCGCGAAGAAGGTCACGACAACGTCGGTACCGTGTTGCAAGCGTATTTGCGCCGCTCGGAGCGCGACCTGCGCGAGCTTTTGCCCCTGCGGCCGAACCTGCGCCTCGTCAAAGGAGCCTATCTGGAGTCGCACGAGATCGCCTTTCAGAAGAAGTCGGATGTGGATCGCAACTATCTGTCATTGATCGAGATCGCGCTCGCAAGTCCGGGGTTCACGGCGATCGCCACCCACGACCACGCGATCATCGAGCAGACCATCGCCCTCATCAACAAAGCCGGACTGCCGCCGGAACGTTTTGAGTTTCAAATGCTCTACGGCGTGCGGCCGAAATTGCAGGAGCAGTTGCGCGACCGGGGGTATCGCGTTCGCCTGGCGATCCCGTTCGGATCGCAATGGTACCCGTACCTGATGCGACGGCTCGCTGAAAGACCCGCGAATCTCTTTTTCTTCTTGGGCACGCTATGGCGGCGATGAGCGGCAAGGGCGAACGCTTGACGATCGGAGTCGTCGCGGCGACGCTGACGCCCCTGCGTCCGGACGGCGCGCCGGACGTCGCAATGCTCGACGCTCATTGCCGCCGGCTTTTGGGCCAAGGCTGCTCGAACATCGTGCTCCTGGGCACGACAGGCGAAGCAAACTCGTTCACGCTCGCCGAGCGCCGAGAGATTCTTACCGGGTTGGTCGCGAGCGGCATATCGCCCGGGCAGCTCATCGTGGGCACCGGATGTTGCGCGATCGCGGACACGATCGCGCTGTCGCGTCACGCTCTCTCGCTCGGCGTCGCCAGGCTGCTCGTGTTGCCTCCCTTCTATTATAAGAAGGTGAGCGATGCGGGGGTTTTTGAGGCCTACGCGAAGACGATCGAGGGCATCGCGGACGAGCGCGCGCACATCTACATCTACCAGATCCCTCAGATGAGCGGTGTGGACGTTTGCGCGGCGCTTGTCGAGCGGCTCTACGAGGCTTTCCCTCAAACGATAGCCGGACTTAAAGATAGCTCCGGCGATTGGGCGAAGACGCAGGCGCTGTGCCGCGCGCTCGGAGACCGGATCGATGTGCTCGTCGGCACGGAGACGTTGCTGGTTCGCGCGCTCGATGCCGGCGCTGCCGGCTGTGTCAGCGCGACCGCCAACGTCAACGCAGCGGGAATCGCCGAGCTTTTCCGCCGCGCCTCGTCTGGCGATGCGACGGCCGGTGTTGAAGCCCAAGTCAACGGCGTGCGCGCCGCGTTCGAACGCTACCCGATGATCCCGGCGCTCAAGGCATACATGGCCGCGCGCAGCGCTGACGACCGATGGCGCAACGTCCGGCCTCCGCTCGCACCGTTGGGCCAAAAAGAGACCGATGAACTTGTCGCGGCGGTCGCTACATTGGACGCATCGGCGCGCAAGCAGGGCGCTGGTCTCCCTAAGAGATAGCGCCCGCGGCGGCGAACCGTGAGTCCATGAAGACCCACGAGGCGCAGGATCAGGCTTCGCTCTTCGACGTTGTCTATGCCGCCTACAAGGAGTTCATCAACCCGCCGCTCGCGCGTTTTATGAAGATCGCCGGCTCGGGCGTGGAGGTGCGCGCTCGGGGCTGCCATGTCTACGACCATACCGGTAAAGCATTTTTGGATTTCTGTGGCGGGTATGGGGTCTTCACGCTCGGGTACATGCATCCGGCCGTGGTCGAGGCGGTGCGCGGGCAGCTCGACTCAATGGCCCTCTCGTCGCGCGTGATGTTCAACGCGCAGACCGCGGCACTGGCAAAGGCGCTCGCCGACCTCGCGCCGGGCGACCTCAAGATCAGCTTTTTTTCGAACAGCGGCACCGAAGCGGTGGAAGCGGCCCTGAAACTCGCGCGCCTGTCGACGAAGCGCAAGCATCTCGTCTCCACCTTCAATGGCTACCATGGCAAGACGATGGGAAGCCTCACGGCAACCGGCCGTGATATCTTCCGCGAGAAGTTCGAGCCTCTCGTGCCTGAGTTCGAGCACGTGCCCTATGGCGATCTCGAGTCGCTCGAGCGCGCGCTGCCCGGCGCCGCCGCGTTCATCGTCGAGCCGGTGCAGTGCGAAGGCGGCGTCGTCGTGCCACCGGATGGTTACCTGCGTGGCGTGCGCGAGCTCTGCACGAAACACGGCGCGCTGTTCATCGCTGACGAGGTGCAGACCGGGCTCGGACGCACGGGTTACCTGTGGGGCGTCGACTACGACGGCGTGGTTCCCGACGTGATGACGGCGGCAAAAGGTCTGTCGGGCGGAGTAGTCCCTATCGGCGCGACGATTTCGAAAACCGATGTATGGATGCGCGCTTTCGGCGACGCGCCGCTCTTGCACACGTCGACCTTCGGCGGCAATCCGCTGGCATGCACGGCTGGGCTCGCGGCGCTCGACGTGCTCGTGCGCGAGCATTTGGTCGAGAAGTCGAAGACGCAAGGCGCATATCTGCTCGAACAAGCACAGACGCTCGCACGGCGCTATCCCGAGGTGATCGTAGAAGTCCGCGGGCGCGGCCTCGTCGCGGGCGTCGAGCTGCGCAGCGAGGGATACGGAGGCGTCATCATTCCCGAGTGCGTCAAGCACGGATTGCTCGTCGCCTACACGCTCAACCAGCAGCGCGTGATCCGTCTCGAGCCGCCCCTCGTCGTGACCCGTGCTGAGATCGACCAAGCGATCGAGATCCTCGACGGCTCGTTCGCCAAGGCGCGCGCGAAGCTTGGAGCGCTGTCCGCCTGATGCCCTACGTCGAGACCACGATCGAGATCAAAGCCCCCGCGCGCACGATCTACGAACTCGCCAAAGACATGGAGCGTTATCCGGACTTCATGCCCGACGTGGAGACGGTCAAAGTGCTCGAGCGCAAGGGCAACGAGACCGTGACCCGCTGGAAAACGCTCGTGGAAGAAGCGCCGATCGAGTGGACGGAAGTCGATATTTTCGACGATGAGAAGACGCGCATCGATTACCGCCTCATCGAAGGCGATCTCGACAAGTTCGAGGGCGCGTGGACCTTCACGGAGCGCGATGGGATGACGAAGGTCGTGCTTGGGGTCGATTATGATTTCGGCGTGCCCACCCTCGCCGAGCTCATCGGACCGATTCTGCAAAAGAAAGTGGAAGAGAACTCGCAGATGATGCTCAAGGCGCTCAAAGAACGTTGCGAAGGCGGACGAACGTGACGGCGAGCAACCGGCCAGGACCGTATCGCCTCGGGTGCGAACGAACGCCTTTCCATCGCCCCGCACCCGACCTGAGGTAGGCATTGCGGACGTTCGGATTTCTCATCCATCCCCTTTCGTATGACGACGTGCTGCGGTACGAACCTAAGGCCGCAGGCAAGGGCATGCCGCTCATCAAGAAGATCCTGGAGTGGATGCCGGCCTACAAAGTCTCGCACGTCACGGGCGTGCGCAGCCTGACGGGTGAGGAGATCGAAGGCTATTTCATCGCGGTCCCCCTCTTGCCCGAACAATTTCTCGACCTGCCGCGCGCGGACGTCATGGGTCGGATCATCCGAGGCGCGAACATCGCGGCCGAACTCGGTTGCGGTATCGTCGGCCTTGGAGGCTTCACGGCCGTCGTCGGCGACGGCGGTCCGACCGTCGCTGAAAATTGTCCGATCGCGGTGACGACCGGCAACACGTACACCATCGCGGCTGCGATGCAAAGCCTTTTCCGCGGCGCGACCGAGATGGAGATCGAAGTTCCCCAGGCGAGCGCCGTCGTGGTCGGGGCCACGGGGAGCATCGGCTCGGCCTGCGCGCAGATCCTCGGCAACCGGGCTGCACGCGTGACGCTTGCGGCGCGCAACGCGACGCGCCTGGCGAAATTGGCGCACGCGATGCAGCCGCACGTGAGCGCGAAGCTCGAATGGACGACCGATATCGGAAACGCGCTGCGGCATGCGGATCTGGTCTTGACCGCGACCGCGGCCACCTCGAGCGTGGTCGAACCCGAGGACCTGAAGTCCGGCGCGGTCGTCTGCGAGGTCTCCTTGCCGCACGACGTGTCGCGCCGGGTAGCCACCGAACGCGACGACGTGCTCGTGACCGAAGGCGGCAACATCCGCGTCCCCGGATCGGTGAATTTCAATTTCGATTTTGGACTGCCGCCCGGCACCTCGCTCGCGTGCATGGCCGAGACGATGATCCTCACCCTGGAGAACCGTTTCGTCAACTACTCGCTCGGCCGCGGCGTGAACCTGGACAAGGTGCTCGAGATCGAGCGATTGGCCGCCAAACACGGCTTCGAACTTGCGGGCATGCAGGCGTTTGACAAAGAGGTCACTCCCCAGATGATCGCTCGCGCCCGCGAGCGCGCTCGCGCCGCCCGTGCCGCATCGCGCGCGGCCGGGGTCGCGTCCTCATGAAGAAGATCGTCTCCGTCAGCCTGGGGTCGTCGACGCGCGACCACCGGGTCGAGGTCGATTGGCTCGGCGAGCGGTTGGACATCCGCCGCATCGGTTTCGATGGATCGCTCGACCGGGCGATCGCGGCGCTGAAAGATCTCGACGGAAAAGTCGATGCGATCGGCCTGGGCGGGATCGACGTCTACTTGTATGCCGGCACGCAACGCTACGCGCTGCGCGATGGGCTGCGCATGCTCGAGGCGGTGAAAGTCACGCCGGTCGTGGACGGCAGCGGGCTCAAGAACACCCTCGAACGCGAGACCATCGGCTACCTCCAGCGCCACGGCATCGTCGACTTCCAAGGCTTGCCGGTGCTCATGGTGAGCGCACTCGATCGCTTCGGAATGGCAGCCGCGCTCGTCGCCGCAGGCGCCGACGTCACGTTCGGCGACTTCATCTTCGCACTCGGGATCGACAAGCCGGTGAAGACCCTGCCTGAGTTCGAGGCGCTGGCAGAGAAGTATCTGCCCGATGCCTGCAAGCTGCCCTTCCAGTTCTTCTATCCGACCGGCAAGAAGCAAGAGCGCGCGCCCGAGCCGAAGTTCCCCCAGTACTACGCCGCGGCCCGGCTCATCGCGGGAGATTTCCACTTCATCCGCCAGCACATGCCAGACGATTTGAGCCGCAAGACGATCATCACGAACACGGTGACGCCGCACAACCTCGAGGAGCTGCGCCAGCGCAACCTGGCTCGGCTCATCACGACGACGCCCAACTTCGCCGGGCGATCGTTCGGCACGAACGTCATCGAAGCGGCGATGATCGCGATCTTGGGCAAGCGCTGGGAAGACGTCAGAGAGTCCGACTACCGCGAACTGTTGGCGCGCTTGGAATTTCGCCCGCACGTCACCGATTTTGTCGCCACGGCGACGACCTAATACCCGCACCGCTGAAAGGAAACCAGATGACCGAGAAAGAGACCGTCGTCACCGAGGAAGGTCTACGCAAGCTCGAGGCCGAGCTCGAGGAGTTGAAGACCGTCCACCGCAAGGAGGTCAACGACCGCATCCGTCAGGCCAAAGAGTTCGGCGATATCTCGGAAAACGCGGAATACGAGGACGCCAAGCAAGAGCAGGCCTTCATCGAGGGCCGGATCATGAAGCTCGAAGCCATGATCCGAAACGCGAAGATCATCCACGAGGGCGAAGGCGGTGCGGACGAAGTGCATCTGGGCAGCACGGTCAAGGTCCGCAACCTCAAGACCGGTTCGGAGAACGAGTACACCATCGTCGGCAGCGCCGAGAGCGACCCGCCGAATGCCAAGATCTCGAATGAATCGCCCATCGGTCAGGCACTCGTGGGCTCAAAACCGGGCCAGACGGTGACCGCGACCGCGCCATCGGGCGACATCCAGCTGCGCATCATCAGCATACGGGCCAATCGCCGCGGGTCAAAACTGAAAAACAAGTGACCCCGCATGACGAGAGCGGCGGCTCCGAAGCGGAACTCATCAAGGTACGGCGCGCCAAATTGGATGCGCTGCGCCAGGCCGGTCGCGACCCGTTTGCCGTCACGAAGTTCGAGCGCAGCCATGACATCGTCGCCGTCCGCGAGGCGCACGAGCAGCTCGGCGTCGGCGAGCACGCCTCCGCGACCGTAACGCTCGCGGGCAGGCTGCAGCCGCTGCGGCGCATGAGCCGCAAGACGGTCTTCGCAGACTTGGCAGACCAGACGGCGCGCATCCAGCTCTATTTCCGCGAAGAATCAATGGGCGACGGTTTCTCGACGATCGATCTCATCGATCGCGGCGACTTGCTCGGTGTCCGCGGCACGCCGTTTCGCACGAAGATGGGCGAGCTCACGATCGAGGTGAAAGAGGCCCAAGTGCTCGCCAAAGCATTGCGGCCGCTTCCCGAAAAGTGGCACGGGCTCGTCGATCCGGAGGCGCGCTATCGCCATCGCTACGTGGATCTGATGGTGAACCGCCCGGTGCTCGACACGATGCTCGCGCGCAGCGCGATCATCGCCGCGCTGCGACGGTATTTGGATGAGCGGGGCTACGTCGAGGTGGAAACGCCCGTGCTGCTCTCGGTGGCCGGAGGAGCGAGCGCGCGGCCGTTTTCGACCCACTCGCACGCCCTGGACATCGGCCTCAAGTTGCGCATCGCGACCGAGCTCAACCTGAAACGCTGTATCGTGGGCGGCATCGACCGGGTGTATGAGATCGGCCGGACGTTTCGCAACGAGGGCATCGATCGGACGCACAATCCTGAGTTCACCATGCTCGAGCTGTACGAGGCCTATACGGACATGGAAGGCATGCTGCGGTTGTGCGAAGGCATGGTGCTCGCCGCCACCCATGCGGCACGGGTGCGCGAAAAGCACGAGTACGCGGGAAAGGAGGTGACGCTCGCCGCGCCGTTCGCGCGGATGAGCTACTTCGACGCGATGCAGACTTTCGGCAACCTGTCGCGGTCAGACATTTTGGACGAGTCGCGCGCTCGCGCGGAGGCACGACGGCTCAAACTGCGGATCGACGATGGCGCAAGCCACGGCCACGTCATCGACAAGCTCTTCGAAGCGGCCGTCGAACCGCATCTCGTCAATCCGACGTTCATCACGGATTATCCGGTGCTCATCTCGCCCCTCGCGAAGCGCAGGGCGGACGATCCGCAGCTCGTGGAACGTTTCGAGCTCTTCATCGCCAACATGGAAGTCGCAAACGCGTTTTCAGAGCTCAACGATCCTGACGATCAGCGTGCGCGGTTTCAAGCGCAGGCGAAAGAGCGAGCCGCCGGCGACGCGGAGGCGCCCGAGCCTGACTGGGATTACGTGGAAGCGCTCGAGTACGGCATGCCACCGACTGGCGGCATCGGGGTGGGGCTGGACCGGCTGATCATGATCCTTACCAACCAAGAGTCCATCCGCGACGTCTTGCTCTTCCCGCTCCAAAAACCCGAATCTCAATGACATGGAACGAACGCTCGCGCTCGTGCTCGAATATGACGGCACGTTCTATCGTGGCTTCCAACGCCAAGACGGTCTCCCGTCGATCGCCGAGCGCGTTGAAGCGGCGCTCGCGACGCTGTTCGGCCACCCGACGCCCGTGGTGTGCGCGGGTCGGACGGATGCGGGCGTCCACGCCACAGGGCAGGTCGTCAGTTGCGTGACCTCGAGCCCCATGCCGACGCGCAAGCTCCCGGTTGCGGCAAGCGCGCTGTTGCGTCAGAGCAGCATCGCAGTCGTTCGTGCGGCGGAGCGTGCGGCCGGTTTTTCAGCTCGTCGCGACGCGCTGTCGCGCACGTACCGCTATCAGATCCTCAACCGCGTCGCCCCCTCGCCGCTCCTCGCTCGTCGCGCATTTCATGTGGGAGCGACGCTCGATGACGACGCCATGCGCCGTGCGGCGTTGGAGCTCGTGGGCGAACATGACTTCGCCGCGTTCTGCGCGATGGAGTCGCGGCACAAATCGACGCGCCGAAAGATCGAAGCCTTAGAACTCGATCGCCGGGGCGATCTCGTCGACCTGAGGGTGCGCGCCGATTCCTTCCTCCATAACATGGTCCGCATCATGGTGGGCACGCTGGTGGAGGTCGGACGGGGGCGTAGGCCGGTTCCCAACCTCGCAGACGTCTTGCAGTCCTGCGACCGCAGGCGTGCCGGCTTCACCGCGCCCGCGCATGGACTCTACCTCGAGCATGTCAGCTATGCGGAGCCGGTTTGATAGGCTTTTGTCCCACTTTGCGCTTGACGGGTGAGGGCTCAAAACGGTATCATCCTAACGTTGCCCTAAAGGACCTCACAGGAAATCCATGACCACGACGCTTGTTTCAAAGAACGGCGTGAAGCGCGATTGGTATATCGCCGACGCCGCCGATAAGACCCTGGGCCGATTCGCGACGCGGATCGCGACCGTGCTCATGGGCAAGCACAAAGCCGATTACACGCCGCACGCCGACAACGGTGACTTCGTCATCGTGACCAACGCCGCGAAGATCCATCTCACCGGCAAGAAATGGACCAAGAAAGAGTACATCCGTCACTCGCAATATCCGGGCGGCTTGCGCCGTCGCACAGCCGAACAGGTGCACGCGCTCGATCAGACGCGCATCGTCGAGACCGCCATCCGCGGGATGCTCCCGACCAATCACCTGCGCGCGCAGCGGATGAAACGCTTGCGAGTATTCGCAGGCGCCGAGCATACGCATGACGCGCACAAACCCAAGGCGCTCACGGGGATCTAAATGACAGCCAGCACACTCAGCGCAGCCACCGGTCGCCGCAAGCGCGCGATCACGCGGGTCCGCATGTCGCTCGGACAGGGCGAGATCAAGGTCAACGGCAGGCCGGTCAACGAGTATTTGGGCCGCGCATCGCTGCTGCAGGTCGTGCGCCAGCCGCTCGAACTCACGAACAGCACCGAGCGTTTCAATATCACGATCACCGCCATCGGCGGTGGTCTGTCGGGGCAAGCCGGGGCGATCCGCCACGGCATCGCACGCGCCCTGGTTCGCATGGACGAGAGTCTTCGGCCGCTGCTGCGCAAGGCAGGGTTCCTCACCCGCGATCCACGCGAAAAGGAATCGAAGAAATACGGGCGCAAGCGCGCTCGCAAGCGGTTCCAGTTCAGCAAGCGTTAAGAATTCCCGCCGCTAAAGGTGATTACGGCTTGCGCTTGTCGGCGTACATGGCCGCGTCGGCGCGCGCGATGAGATCCGATTTGTTGTCTCCATCACGCGGATAGACTGCGACGCCGGCCGAGAGTTTGATCGGGATCGGCAAGAGCCCGGTTCCGGCCTGCTCGTCGATCTTACGACGCACGCGTTCGAGCAGCAGCCGTGCGCCTTGCTCGTCGGACTGCGGCAGGATCACGAGGAACTCGTCACCGCCGTAGCGGCCTGCTATGTCCGTGGCGCGCAGGCTCATGTGCAAGACCGTCGCCATGAAGCGTAAGACCTCATCGCCCGCTTGATGTCCGTAGTTGTCGTTGAACGCCTTGAAGTTGTTCAGGTCGAAGAGCGCGATCGCGAGCGGCTGACTCGAGCGCTGGGCGCGCGCGAGCTCTTGTTCGAGCCGCCCGTGCAAATAGCGATGGTTGAACAGACCGGTCAGCGAGTCTTCATTCGCGCGTTCTCTCGCGCGCCCGTAGAGCCGGGCATTGCGCACGCCGAGCGCGAGCTGCGTGGCGATCGTCTCGAGCACCTCGAGCTGCTCGGCGGTGAATTGCCGCGGCGCTGACGTCTCGCCGACGATCACCGTTCCGAGCAGCTGCCCTTCCGAGGTGACGGGTGCCACGGCTGCGCCACGCAGCTGCAGCTCCAGCATCTCCTGTCGGTTGCCGTCGAAGCGCGGATCGGTACGCACGTCTTCGCTCGAGACGATCTGGCGCTGGCGCAGCAGCCGCAAGACGGGCGAACCATCGCGCACGACAAACCGTGCCCCGACCATGACTTGGGTACCACCGCGCCAGGCGTCAGCGGCTACTTCGCTTTCGGTCTGCTCTTCGTTGTAGAGGCTGATGACGCAGCGTTCTGCGTGAAGGCCAGCGGCGATTTTCTCCGCGGCAGTCGCGAGCATCCGGCCCTGGTTGAGCGTGGAGTTGACGGCGCTGCCCACCGTGCCGAGCAGCTCGAGCTCCTCTTGGCGCCGCTCCAAGTAGCGAGCGTACTCCTCAGCCTGGGACCGCGCGACGCCCAAAGTCCCCAAACGTTCCGTCGCGGTCGCGTACTGCCGGCCGTTCGACATCGCAAGCGCCATCTGATCGGCGATCGCCGCGAGCACGCGGCGATCGCGCGCTGCAAAACCATCGAGTTTGGTGCTCTCGATGCAGAGCACGCCTAAGACGTTGCGTTCGACAGTGAGGGGATAGGCGATGAAGGAGCGGATATTCGGCGCCGCGCTCAGATAGCGCCGGTCGCGCTCGACGTCGGGGATGTACGCCATTTCGCCGCTCGAGGCCACGAGGCCGATGAGCCCCTGGTCGAGTGCGAGCTGCTGGTGCTCCAGCGCCACATCGTAGCCGAGCGAGGCCTGCAGGTGCAGGGCCGCGGGATTCCCCTCGACCGAGAAGATCGCGCAATGGCTATAGCCCATCTGGTCGCGCAATAAGGCGAGCACTGCGGCGAAATCCGCGGGCAAGCTCGACGCCAGCGCGCTGCCGACGCGCGTGATGATATCGTATTCCTCGATCCGTTCTGCGAGCGTGTTGGCGGACTGCGCGCGATGCATGGCGGAAGCAACCTGGTCCGCGAAGACCTGGGCCAAGTGCGCTTCGCCAGTGGAGAGCCGCACGATATTCTGGCGGCCATGGAGCTCCAGGCTGCCCACGAGCTTGCCGCGGTACACAAGCGGGATGAAGAACATCGTTCGAATGCCCTCGGCCGCGAACAGTTCCGGCTGGCCGACCGCGGCGAGCTGGTCCGGGCCGGCGAAGCGTTCCTTCGGCGGCTCGCCGTAGTACGCGCGCAGCCAGCTCCCGGGCTGTCGCCGCTTGCGTTGGTAATCGTCCGACAACCCGAATGTCGCGGCCACCGCGAAATCGCCACGCTCGTCTTCCAGACTGATTGAAACCGCGTCCGCGTGGAAAATCGAGGCGGCCTCGAGCACGACGGCTCCCAGGATCCGGTCGAGCTGCGTCTCGGCGCTCGTCAGCAGCGCAAGGCGATGCAACATCGCAAGCTCGGCCGCGCGCCGCCGTTCTTCCCGAAACACCCCGGCGTTCGAAATGGCTGTGGCAGCCTGCTCCGCGACCTCGAGCAAGAACTCAATGTGGAGCTGCGTGTATGCGTTGGGCCGCTTCGACTGAGCGGACATCACGCCGATGAGACGCTCGCCCAAGCGCATCGGAACCATGAGGATGCTGCCGCCCGCCGCCGGATCTCCTTCCGAGCGGGCGACGACATCGGACCATTCAAGGAGTACCGGCCGATTCGTGGCGATCACCTGCGCCGCGAGACCCTCGCGTCCGGGCAGCACGTCCGAATGCAAGCGCGTGCCCGACTCGATGGCGTACTCGGTCCGCAGCTCTTTGCTGTCCGGTCTCTCGAGCGCGACGCAAAACGTCGGCGCGTCCATGTGGCGCGACACCTCTTCGTGGATAGCCCCGAACAAGGTCTCAAGGTCGAGCTCACCCGCGAAGCGTGCCGCGCTGTCGAGCAACGACGCCATGCGATCGGCACGATCGAGGGCCAACTCCGAACGACGGACAAGGTCCATGGTCGCTCCCGCGATGCTCAAGAACGCCCGCGGCACGACCATGCCTGCTGCGGTCAGATGGCGGGAAAAACGATAGCCGCAGACGACCACGCCGAGGCGCCGCTCGTCGCGGGCGACGCGCAAGATCAGCGCGGACGCCGCACCGAGGTTCGCCGTCACGCTGTGGAGCGGTTCCTCGAGCGAGCGCGTGTCGTCGACCGTGAGCACATCGATGTCTTCGGGGAAGATCGCTTCGAGCGCGGCGTCGTCAAGCGTCCCTTGGAAACGAGAGCGTGGATCGTCGGCGGCCAATGCGACGCTGACATAGCCCTTGCGCTTTTCGTCGTACGCGAATATCTCGCAGACGTTGCAACCGAGCAATCCGAGCGCGGAGCGCGCGAGCGTCGCCGCCGCGCTTGCTCGGACGTCTTGGCCTTGAGGATCGCGGCCTTCGTCTTGGCCTTCGACCGTTTGCTTAGCCACGTTCAGCCATGAATGACGTAGACGGGGGTCAGTCCGGCCTTGCCCTTGATACGAGCCACCCGCTTTGTCGCGGCGATGCGCCCCTTGACGCGCTCGTACGTGCGTTCATCGGCGAGGATCTGGTTCGGCTGCGCGATCTGCTGCAGGCGGGATGCCAAGTTCACTGCGTCTCCGATCACCGTGTATTCCAACCGACGCTCCGATCCGATGTGGCCGGCGACCACGTCGCCCGTGGCGAGCCCGATGCTCACGGACAAAGGCCAGGTGACGTGGTGCTGGCTGTTCTGGACCCGGACCTGCTCCAGGATCTGCCCCGCGCTTTGCACCGCGCGCCAAGCATCGTCATCCGCCGGCCGGGGCGGTCCGAAGACCGCCATCACGCCATCGCCGTAGAACTTGTCGAGCAAACCGGCATTGGCGAATACGACGTTGACGACCGGAGCGAGATACCGATTCAGCAACTCGACGACTTGTTCCGGCATCAACCTCTCTGAGAGTTCGGTGAAACCTCGGATGTCGGCGAACAGCATCGTGGCCATCTGGCGGGTTCCCCCTAAGACGACCTGTTCGGGGTCCTGCATGAGCGAGCTGACGACATGCGGCGCCAAGTAGCGCTCGAACGAGCGGGCGACGAGCTCGCTCTTGCGCGCTTGCGCTTCATTTTCGGCTTCGAGCGCCCGGCTTTGGGTCAGATCGTTGATGACGGCTGCGACGCTGTCGGCCCCCGGCGAAGAACCGCGGATACGGAAGAACGTCACCTGCAGCAAAAACGCGCCACGCACGAAATGGTTGCCGTGTATTTCGACCTGCATGTGGGCGTCGGGATTTGCCCGATGCTGCTCAAGGAGCGAGGTGAACCCGGGGAGCCAGCTGTCGAACAGCCGCGCGCTGCGGCCGACGACGGTGGAGGCGGAAAGCCCAAACGTGAGCTCCGCCGCGCGGTTGAACTGCGTGACCGTGTCGGTATCGTCGAAGATGATGACGCCCGACGCGATCGACTCGAGCACTTCGTCGTTTTGCGCTTTAACCGACGAGAGCTCGCGAAAGCTGCGGCTCAAGTGGTCGTACAGCCTGGCATTCTCGATCGCTATCGCGGCCTGATCGGCGATGGTGGCGAGCAGGTCAGGATCGTGCGCGAGCAACGTTTCGGTCGTGATGCGCGAGTCCACGTAGATGGCGCCGATGACGTCGTCTTGGCCGCGGATCGGTACGCACATGATGGCGCGGATATGCAACGACCGGATGCTTGGGGCGTCGCTCAGCTGCGGGTCGTTTTGCGCATCGGTCGTGCTGACAACCTGTCCTTCGCGGAAAACCCGTTCGATGATGGAGCGGCTGACCGCGAACTCCGGATGGCCCAAGATCTTCTGATCCAGGTTCGCCGTGGCGCTGTATTCGCGGACTTTGCCCTCAGGGTCGCGGACCAGGATGAGCCCGCGCTCCGCTTTCGTCGCGTCCAAAGCCAAATCGATCACGAGCTGCAAGACGGCAGGCAGCTCGCGCTGCGAGTTGATCGCCTTGCCGATGCGGACGAGCACGTCGGCGCGGCTGCGCTGGGCCTCGAGGTCCGACTCCAAGCGCTGCGCCCGCGCTGCCGCGACCCGCGCCTCGAGTTCGCGTGCTTGAACGTCTTTGCGGGCGTCGGCGAGCAAACTCAATAGTTTTTCCACGCCCCGGGTGTTCGGGGCAGGGCGTTCCACGAGGTTGCGCGCGTCGTCGAGCGCCTCGTCCAGCCGCGAAGCGATCCGGTTCCAGGGATCATCCCGGCGTTCGCGTTTGTTCACTCTCGTAATATCGGCATCTCGCTTTTCGAAGGCAACCTGCAGTTCACATCGGCGCCGCATCCAGCTGGCAGAATCTGCATCCCATGAGCGACCTTGCCATTGACGATATCGAAGCGGCCCTACGCTTCGCGCGCACCCGCGCCGAGCTGCTCGCGGAAGACGTCGCGAACGCACGTACGCCTGGCTACGTGGCGCGCGACGCCGTCCTCGTTCCCGTTCAGGAGAGCGGCGGATCCCGTTTCGCGAGCGTCTATGCCGACGTGGCGGCACGCGGGCCGGTCGGCATCTTGGAATACGCCATGGGCGCGCAGGCTCGCAATGCGGTCACCTATCACGAGCTCGCCGCCCAGGAGCGCTCCATGCTGCACGAGCTGCGCGTGGTCGCGGAGGAATCAAGGCGCTAGCCGTGGTGGATCTATACGACATCGCGTCGAGCGGCATGGCGGCACAGCGCACGCAGATGGACGTGATCGCGGAAAATCTCGCCAATGCCGGCATTCCGAGAGCCGATGGAACGGTGTTCAAATCGAAGACCGCTGTTTTCGCGCAAGCATCGCCGTTCGCCACAACCTTGGACGGCGCTCTGCGCAACGACGCGGACATCGACCTCTCAGACCTGAGTCTCGTAGGAGAAGATGCGCCGGCGCCGCCTGCCGGTGTCGAGGTTGCAGGCATCGTGCAACGCGACGGCGATCCGCAGTATCGCTACGACCCTGGCAACCCGTTTGCCGCCCGCAGCGGCGCGCGCAAAGGGTACGTCGCGATGCCCGACGTCGATTCCATTTCCGAAATGGTCTCGCTCGTCACGGCATCGCGCGCCTACGATGCCAACGTGAGCATGCTCGAGGCCGCAAAACAGATGGATATGGAAGCGGCCGACATCGATCGGATGACATGATCGCGCATCAACCCATTGCCGCGCTCGAAGCGTTGAGTCCTCAAGCGACGCCGCTTCCCAATGCGGTGTTGGTGCGGCCGGAGCGGCGCTCGTTCGACGCCGTGCTCGGCAGCGCGATCGATGCGGTTTCGGGCTCGCTCGAGCGCGCGGACGAGCTGAGCGTCTCGGCTGCGACGACACCCGCGGATATCGCCAAAGCTGCAGTCGCCAGAGCCCGCGCCGATGTCACGCTCGAAGTCGCCGCCGTGGCCGCTGCCAAGATCAACGGCGCTATCAGCCAGCTGTTGCAGACGCAGCTCTAGGGCGGTGCTTGCGCTCCTGCCGCCGGCGGTCCCGGACGTCCTCCGTCAGGCGCTCCGCTGGGCTGCGTCACGGAAGCTTGGACTCACGATCGCTGTCGCGCTCCTGGCGCTCCTCGGCATGCTCGCGGTGGCGAGCACGAAACTGAACCCTCAGACCGCCTTGTTCGGGGCCTCGCTGCATCCGAGCCAGGTGATGGAAGTCGAGCGCGCGCTGCTGCTCTGGAACGAGCCTTTCACGACGGACGACCAGCACACGCGCATCTTCGTGAACGCATCGCGGCGCCGGGAAGTGCTCGTGCGCTTGACGCTCGCCGGATTGCCGCACGCGTATGTCCCGACGACGGCCGACGTCCTCGGCGAGCAGCCCAACGCCTTCGCGTCTTCGGCGTTCATGGACGATCGGCGGCGCGCCGGCATCCAAGGCGACTTGGTGGCAAGTCTGCGGCGCATAAACGGCATCGCCGACGCGACCGTCGTCATCGCCCCTGCCAGTGACGATCCGCTGGCCGGGGTAGATGCTACGAGTCCGGCGAGCGCGAGCGTGCAGCTCCTCGTGCAGCCCGGGGTATCGCTCGCTCCCGAGCAGATCGGCGGCATCAAACGTTTCGTCGCCGCCAGTTACCCTGGTCTTGCACCGGAGCGTGTCGTCGTTGTCGATGCGGGCGGCACCGAGGGCGGCGGCTCGAACGCGGTCGCGCCTGCCGCTCGTTCGCAAACGGCGCTGCAGACCTCGATCCAAACAGCGCTCGACGCCGTCTTCGGTGCGGGAAACACGGTCGTCCGGGTGAGCATGCGGACGACTGGCGAGGAACGCAGCTCCACACGAACCCTCGTGACACCGCATGGTTTGCTCGAGGCCGAACGTGGAAGCGAGAACGGCACCGAGGGCGGCAAAAGATTCGAAAAATTGCACACGCAAAGCCGCTATGCGTACGACACGGTGGTGGAGACTCGCAGCACGCACGCCGATGCGCTCGCGCGGCTTTCCATCGCCGTTTTGGTCGACTCGCAAAAGATTTCGCTCGGTCAGTCACAGCAAGTCGCCGACGTCGTCCGGGCGGCGGCGGGCGCAGACTTGCGATCGGATCAAGTGGTCGTCGCCGCGCTGCCCTTTCGAGCGCCGCGGGCTGCGCCGCTTTCCGGCGGTCCACGCCCGCTGCGAGCGCTAGCGGCGGCCGGAGCGGCCATCGCAACGTTGCTCGCCTGTTGGTCCGCGCTTGCGGCGCGACGCGGGAAACGGCCGACCCCCGAGGACCGCGCGGCTTCCGCACTCCAGGAAAGTCTGCGGCACGAAATGCCGCAGACGGCAGCATACGTGCTCGGAGGCCTGCCGCAAAGCGTGCGCGACCGCGTCCTGCGTGCGTACGACCCCCAGCAGCGCGAGCAGATCCTGGGCTGGATGAACGCCAAACGGCCACATGTCTGACGATTTTGTGCCGTTCGTTCCGCCGAAGGCGCGCGCGCTCCCGAGCGTCGTGGCCAGCGCACCACCGGTCGCCTTCGAGGAGAACTTTCCGGACGTCGCTTCAGCGGCCGACGCCATTCCCGGACCCGTAGACGAGCCTTCGCCGAGCGAGCCGCCGGCAGCGATCGAGTTACGATCAGCCCCGGAACACATCGCATCGGTTGCGCCGGCGCCGTGCGAGCACGAGGCGCTCGTCCGCCGAGAGGCGATCAAGCTCGCGGCCATTGCGTGCGGCCGGGCGCTCGCGCACGTGGCGGTCATCCATCCAAAGCTCATCGCCGCATTCGTCGATGAAGCGCGGGCGGTGGCCGGCCGTCCGGCTGACGCCTGTGTGGCTACCTTTGCCGACGCCGAGTTCGGAGCCGTCGAAATCGAGTTCGCCGAAGGCGCCATCGGCGCTGACCTCGCAACGCGCGCGGCACTACTCGTGCACGCGGCCGCGAGCGGATGAAGGTAATAGAGGAATGGCTCGAACCGCGGTTGCCGTTGATCTATCGCAACTGCGATGGCTTGGTGCGCACGGGGCGAGTGCTCGCGGTAGCGCCGGCGGAAATCACGGTCAGCATGCGCGGCGTTTCATGCGGATCCCTCATCGCGGTGCACACGCAACGGCACGGGGCGCGTTTCGCGCGCGTCCGAACCGTCCGCGAGGGCGAGGTTGGCGCCGTGCCTATCGAGCCGCTTCGCGGCGTCGGCGTCGGCGACCGAGCAAGCTCCACCAACGCGGAGCTGGGCTCTTTCTGCGGCCTCGGCCTCCTCGGGCGCGCCGTGGATGCGTGGGGAGGACCGAGGCACCCTGATTGTGTCGTGGTCGGGATTGAAGACCGCGCCGTACCGCTCGAGCGGCGGCGTCCGATCGAAGAACCGCTGTGCACGGGCATTGCATCCATCGACGCGCTGTGCACCATCGGCGTCGGTCAGCGCGTAGCCCTCTTCGCGGGCGCTGGCGTGGGCAAGTCGACGCTGCTCCGCCTTATCGCGCAGCACGCGACGTTTGATGCGCACGTGTTCGCTCTCATCGGCGAGCGCGGCAGGGAGGCTGCTGAGACGGTCGCCCGCTTGCGCGAGTCACCCAGGTGGCCTGCCACGACCGTGGTATGCGCGACCGCCGAGGCGCCTCCGCACGAGCGGCTCGCGGCTGCCTATACCGCGCTTGCCCAAGCCGAGTGGCTGTGCGAACGTGGGCGAGACGTGCTTCTCACCGTGGATTCGTTGACGCGCGTCGCCAACGCATGGCGCGAGATCGCGCTGGCTGCAGGCGAGCCACCAGCGCATCGCGGCCATCCTGCGTCCCTCGTGACCACCCTCGCCTCCATTGTAGAGCGGGCAGGGGCCCGCACCCAAGGCAGCATCACGGCGATTTTCGCGGTCCTTGTCGATGCGGACGACCAATTCGAACCGGTCACCGACGTCGTGCGCGGTTTGCTCGACGGGCAGATCGTGCTTGCGCGCTCGCTCGCGGAGACGGGACGCTTTCCGCCAATCGACGTCTTGCGCTCGGCCAGCCGGTTGATGCATCGGCTCGTGCCGGTCCACCACATGGCAAACGCGGCGCTCGTACGCAAAGCGCTAGCCGCGCTCGAGCGGGCAGAAGACCTGTTTGCCATCGGGGCCTATGCACCGGGCGGAGACGCAATGCTCGACGCTGCGGTGGCGCAACGCGACCGCCTCGAGCGTTTTCTCTTCCCCGGCGACCGAGCGCGATCGGATCCGCTCGTCGAACTCGCGGAGATCGCGTCGCTCTTGCGCTAGACGGACGCCCAATTTCGCGTGATAGCTATACCAAATGCGAGCGGAGGAACCATGATTAATCCCACAGATCCGTCAGGAATGCCACTGCAAAGCCCCATCTACAATCCCATGATGCCGGTGGGGCAGAACGAGGAACAGGAACTCCCCCAGCCCTCTCAATCCGCATCGAGCGGCTCTCCGTTTTCGAGCATTGACAAGCAATTCAACTCGCTCATCAAAGATCTGCAGCAGCAGCTGTCTGGTCTCGAGAAACAGCTGATGCAAGCGCTTCGCGAACTCAAGCTTGGGCGCGCATCGGCGAACAAGGCGCCTGCCCAACCATCGGGTGGTGCGCAGGCGGCGCCATCCAAACGCTACGGCGCCATCATCAATGATGCGGCTCGCCGCAACGAGGTCGACCCGCAATTGGTCAGCGCGGTGATCGGCCAAGAGTCGGGGTTCCGCGCCGACGCCGTCTCTCGCGCCGGCGCGATGGGACTGATGCAGTTGATGCCGGAGACCGCACGATCGCTCGGCGTGACCAATCCCTTCGATCCCAAGCAGAACGTGCAAGGAGGCACCGCGCTATTGCGCGAGCTCTTGGATCGCTATCACGGCCAACTCGATCTGGCTCTGGCTGCATACAACGCCGGACCGGCGGCGGTTGACAAATATCGCGGCGTGCCGCCTTTTCCGGAGACGCAGGCCTACGTGCGCAACATCATGGCGTCATATCGGGAGTCCGCGCTCTCCGCATAATGTAGCTCGCGCAAATCTATTTGCGCGCTAAGTGTAGCCCGCGCAAATTTATTTGCGCGCCCAAAGGGCGTCTGGCCGGGTGCCACGAACTATCGAGAATGGTTCTCGATAAGTGCCGACGTCTCGCACCGGTACTGATCATTGCCGCCCTGGGCTGCAGCCCGGTCGCCCATCCCCATGAAGCATCGGTTCCGAGCGCGCCCCCCAAGCCCATCGCGATCGCCACGACCTCCACCCTCGCGTCGCTCGTCACCACGGTCGCGGATGGTCACCTGCAGGTTCGATCGCTCGTACCGGTCGGCGCGTCGCCCGAGACCTACGAACCCTCTCCTCAAGATTTCGTCGCCTTGAACGAAGCAGCGGTCGTCTTCGAGAACGGTTCAGGGCTTGAGTCATGGCTATCGAAGCTACTCGCCAACGCCAAGAAGGCGCAAGTCGTCGTGCTGAGCGACGCGCTGCCCCGTGACGTGAGCCACCCCGGCGGTGAGCAATTCACCAATCCCCATTTTTGGCTCGACCCGCACTACGCAGCGCTCTATGTGGATGCGATCGAAAACGCCCTTGCATCCGTCGACCCTGCGCACGCAGCAGCCTACCGATCAAACGCCGCAGCGGAAAAAAAGAAACTGCGCGCGCTCGATGGGTGGATCACACGAGAGATCGCCACGATCCCGGAAGGTCAGCGCGCCATGATCGCTGACCACGACGCATGGTACTATTTCGATCGGCGTTACGGCATCGAAGACGTCGGCGCGATCGAGCGATCGCCGCGCAGAGAGCCATCGGCGGCCGACCTTGCAGCGCTCATCGCCCAAGCAAGGGCGCACCACGTTCGAGCCATCTTCGCCGAGCCGGAATTTTCGCCAAGGCTGGCAAAGCAACTCGCCGACTCGGCCGGCATCGCGACGGTGACGGATCTGTACGATGACTCGCTCGGCACGACCCCTGAGCTGAGCACCTATGACGGCATGATGCGCCACGATGTCAACACGATCGTGCAGGCCCTCCGATGAAGGACGAGCGCACGAACCGCCACGACCACACCCACATCGCGCCTGACGCGCCGCCGCAGCCACGCGGCCACAGCCACGCCGTCGCTCCGGCGACTTTTCATCTGCACCCCCACGCGGGCCATCCTCACGGGCAGCCGGCGCGCGTGCCGGCATCCGACGCCGCGATCGCCGTCGACGGCGTATGCGCGGGGTACTTCGGAAGAGATGTGCTCGATGAGGTGAGCTTCACCGTCAACCGTGGAGAGTTCATTGGCGTGATCGGGCCGAACGGGTCGGGCAAGTCCACGTTGCTGAAAGTCATCGCGGGCCTGTTGCCGGTCCAATGCGGCTCCGTGCTCGTTTTCGGCCAGCGACCGAGCCCCGAGGTCCGCCATCTCATCGGCTACGTGCCGCAGAGCGAATCCGTCAACTGGTCCTTTCCCGTGACGGTCCGCGACGTCGTGCTCATGGGCACCTACGGGCGCCTCGGCCTGTTCCGCCGCCCGAGCGATGCCGACCGCGCAGCCGCGGACGCCGCGATCGCTCAGGTCGGCATGCAAGACTACACGAGCGCGCAGATCGGCCAGCTCTCGGGCGGCCAACAGCAGCGCGTGTTCGTCGCCCGCGCGCTCGTGGCGCGGCCGAAGCTCATGCTGCTCGACGAGCCCATCGCGGGCGTCGACGCGACCACGCAGCACGCGATCTTCACGCTGCTCGAACAGCTCAAGGAGCAGGGCACGACGATCGTCGCGACGACGCACGATCTGTCGTGCGTCGCGGAGTGGTTCGACCGCGTCCTTGCATTGAACCATTCCGTTGTGGCCTACGGCAAGCCGCAAGAGGTGCTGACGAGCGAGACCTTGTCGGCGACGTTCGGCAGCCACGTTCTCGTCAGCCCAGTCCTGCCCGCGTAGCCATGCATCTCATCATCTCGCCGCTCGCCAACGATTTCATGGTGCGTGCGCTGATCGCGGCGACTCTCATCGGCGGAGTCTGCTCCATCGTAGGCGTCTATGTCGTGCTGCGCAACATGTCGTTCATCGGCGACGGTTTGGCGCATGCTTCGTTCGCCGGCATCGTCATCGCCTATTTGCTGAAGTTCGACCTCTACATCGGCGGTCTGATCTTCACGATTTTGACGGCGCTCGGGATCGGCGCGGTCAGCAAGCGATCCGAAGTGTCGCTCGACACCACGATCGGGGTGTTCTTCACCGCAGCGTTCGCGCTCGGCATCGCGCTCATGTCGCACGTGCAGAACTATGTCATCGATCTCCAGGACTTTCTCTTCGGGAATATCCTCGCGATCGATCGGCGCGACATCCTCATCATCGCCGCGCTCACCGCAGGCATCCTGATCGTCGTGGCGCTGCTTTACAAAGAGCTGCTCTTCGCGTCGTTCGACCCGGTCTCGGCCGGCGCGAGCGGAGTGCCGGTCGACGCGCTCACGTACGTGCTGCTCGCCATCCTGGCAGTCACGATCATCGTCTCCTTGCAGGCCGCGGGCATCGTGCTCGTCGCCGCGCTCCTCGTGACGCCGGCGGCGACCGCCTACCAGCTGACCAACCGATTCGGCCCCATGATGCTCATCTCCGCGATCGTCGGGGTGGCGTCGGGCATCGTCGGACTCTACTGTTCGTACTACTTCAACGTCGCGTCGGGAGCGAGTATCGTGCTGGTCGCGACGGCATGCTTCTTCGCGGCGATGGTGCTCTCGCCGAAGCGGCGGTCGTTGCTGACGGCCCTGCTCGATGCGCGCCGCACGGCGATTCGCGTTCGATGAAGCGCCCCCGTCCGCCGCGCACGGAATCCGAGGCGACGTTGTTCGCAGGCACGCGTCACCGGATGACCACGCAGCGACGGCAGGTCATCAGCGCCTTGCGCTCCGCACGTCGATACCTCACGGCGCAGCAGCTCCACGAACGCTTGCGCCTGAAGCGTCCGCGCATCGGCTTGGCGACGGTCTACCGCACGCTCGAAGCGCTCCGCGAGCTTGGGCTCGTTTCGACGAGTTCGCCGAGATTGGGAGAGGCGGCGTACGTGTGGTGCACGAGCGAACACCACCACCATGCCATCTGCAGCCGCTGCGGGCGAGTCGACGACGTGCCGTGCAAGGCGGGACGCAATTACGAACGCATTCTTTCGCGTGGGCTCGGCTTCGCGCTGCAGGGACACCAATTGGAGTTCTTCGGCATTTGCGCGCGCTGCTCGTAGCCTCCGCGGTGGGCCTGGTCATGGCGACCTTTGTATCGCCCGCGCGGCCAAGCATCGTGTCGCCTCGTGCGGGCCAGTCCGTCACGCAGACGGATCTTTTGAGCTATCTCTTCGTCGCGCCGCAACCCGGCGACTGGTTGCGCTATGTCGTGTCGGTCAATGGGAACCCCATCGTGGCGAAGACCATCGGATTCGGCAGCGAACTGCTGCACGACCAACCTGCCGCGTACTTCGAAATTCAGACGCAGCAGCCGGCTCTGCGAGGAGTACCTGTATCCATGCAGCACGTCGCGGGTGGCTCGCTCACCTGGAAGATGTACGTCAATGCAGCAGATTTCACCGACGGCACCCGCACCTACGCCTTCGCCGGTGGTATTGTCAGGATCGGCGACTCGTACTTCCGATTGGGCGGCAACCCGCTTTCGCCGCCCGAGGCCGCGTCCTCGCAAACCTTGCAGTCGCTGCTCCTCTTCGGCCTGCTGCCGATGCCGGACGCTCGCTCCGGGTCCGTCGTCGCGTCGGAACCGGAAGCGCGCACGGTCGACGGCAGGGAGTTGCAGACGGTCCACACGACGGTCGACTTTTCACCGAATGCTCTCGGTACGGTAGCCGGACTGCCCGGTTCGCGGGTGGAAACGTGGCAAACGTCCGATGTGCCGCTCGGTCTTGTCAGCGTCCGCGTGACAGAGAATGCAGGGGTGTTCTCGATGGATCTCCTCTCGTTCGGACGGGGCTCCTATCGCGAGCAGATCACGCGCGGCATCGACACGGTTCCATACTTTCCGGGGAGTTGAATGGCAAAAAAGGTCAAACGGCAGTCTCCTTCGATCGGGTCACTCTGGCCGGTCGCCGTCGCGATTCTCGTGATCGGCGCAAGCATCGCGTTGCTCGTCGCGCACGTCCGCACGGCCAGCGCGCCACCCAGCCCGGCGCCGAGCGTCTTCGAAGGGGAGCATTTCCCATCGCAGGGCCACCAAGGCCACATGCCCGGCGACGACCGCAAGTTCGCCCATTTCCAGTACTCGAGCGACCCGCCGACATCCGGATATCATCGCGAGATCACGACCAGCCTGCTCGTGAGCCCGACGCCGTTGCCGAAGTACGTCCAAGTGCACCTGCTCGAGCACGGCAACATCTTGCTGCAGTACAATTGTCTCTTGCCGTGTCCGGACGTCGTCGCCGCGCTGACGCAGATCGCAAACGGCTACAATGCGAAGCTCCTGCCGCCGGGCACCCAACCGACGCCCGATGAAGTGCGCGGCGTCGAGGAGAGCGGGCAGGCGGTTTTGGTCGCCCCTTATCCCGGCATGTCGCACAAGATAGCACTCACCGCCTGGACTCGGCTGGCAACGCTCGATGAGGCCGACCCCGCGAAAATCACTTCGTTCATCGATCGTTGGCTGCACGATTCGGACAATCTCAGTCAGTAGACGCAGGGCGAGGCCAGTGCGATGCGCACCCCGAAGGGGGCTCGGCATGAGCAGTCCCTTGGCGGTGTATCACCGCCTTGCGCTGGGTGCGTGCGTGATAATGCTCGGCGCATGCACAACTTCGCACGGGTCAGGGTCAGCCGCAGCTTCGCCCGTGACCGGATCGGCCAGCGCCGCGGCGCAAGCGCAGGCGTCCGCGCCGCCGTTTACCGGGAAAGCGTATCCATCGCAAGGGCACGCGCATCTCAACCCCGGCGAGCCCGATGACTTCGTGTACAACTCAAATCCGCCCACTTCGGGGCCGCATCGCGAGATGTTCACGGACACGTTCATCAGCCCGGAGCCGCTGCCCAACTACGTGCAAGTGCATCTGCTCGAACACGGCAATGTGTTGCTTCAATACAATTGCAGCTGCCCCGATCTTGCCGCAGCGCTGGGGAGCATCGCCATGATCTACGACAGCCATCTGATACCCGCGAACGAGCTGCAACCAAGCTCCGCAGACGTCCAAAACGGCGAAGAGCAAGGCTCGGCCGTCATCGTCGCTCCGTATCCTCACATGAAATCGACGATCGCGCTCACGGCGTGGACGCGCCTCGCAACCCTATCGGCTGTCGACAAGCAGAAGATCGTGTCGTTCATCGACACGTACCTCCACAACGAGGCCAACGCAAGCCAGTGACGTTAGAGATCGTGCGCGGTGCCGTCGGTGGATTCGAGATCCAAGCGCAGCAACCATAGCGCCGATAGCCGATTGGCGTGAAGCCAGTCCGTGGCCGCTCGTTCATCGCGCGCTTCGAATTCCACGAGCATCTTCTCGCCGATCTGACCGGCCACGACCCGTCGCGCCGGCGGCTCGGCGGCGAAGAGTTTTTCACACAAGGAGGCAAACGCCGGCTTCGGCAAACAGCCCAGCGCGTGCAGTGAGACATAGCGCGGCATGCAGATCTCCCTACGGTGCAAGGTGGCGGACGAGAATTTCGACGTCTACGAGGGACTTTCATGGAGCGAGCGCGCTCGCCATGGGGTCTTCGGCGTGGCGCTCGACTGCGCCGACACCATCGGGCGCAAGAACAGCTTCATCGACTCCGTGCATAAGATCGCGCTCGCGCGCGCCCTGCGAGGGTTGCGGCGGCGCTTCGACAGAGCGCTCGATTTCGGATGCGGGGGCGCGCGACTGATGCCGCTGCTCGCCTCGTTCGCGAAGGTGACCTACGGAGTCGATCGCACGCCCGACTGCATCGCGATGGCTCAAGCCGCCAACGTGGTGCCCGACGAGCGGCTCGTACTCTGGCGCGACGGCCCGCTGCCGTTCGAAGACGATTTCTTCGATCTCTTCCTCAGCGCGTACGTGCTCTTGCGCACCGCCGTCTTGGATGCTGCGTTCCCCGAGCTTGCGCGCGTCACGGCCGCCGGCGGGAACGGGATCCTCATCGAACAGCTCGACAACGGACGTGGGTTGACCGTGGAACGCTATCACGAGGTGTTCGATCGCACCGGTTTTCGGGTGATCGAAGCACATCCGATCCGGCGCTCGTCAGGCTCGCGCTGGCTGCGTTTTGCATCGTCGAAGCGGTGCCCGCCATCCCTCTGTAGAGTCGCCGCTCGCGGTGAGATCGCATCGGCGTCGCGCACGCGATTCCATGCAGGGACGAAGGGCTACTTCGATTGCCTCTTCGTGCTCGAGCGCTTGGCCTAAGCGCCGGCCTTCTTGATCGCCTGCAGCAATTCGGCAGCTGAGACCTCGCCGCTCGAGGCGTAGACGATGATCCCTTTGGCGTTCACGACGAAGATGGTTGGAAAGCCGTTCAACCCCCACGCGTTTGCCACGACGAGATTCGGGTCAAAGAACGTGGGCCACGTGATCCCGAAAGTCGATTCGAAGGAATCGACGTCGGCCTGGTTCTCCGGCACGAGGTTGTCTGGTGTCGAGTTCGCGGCGTAGGGCGATCCGGTGACCGAGACCATCGCGAGCTTCGACTCTGGCACCTGCGCCCGGACTGCTCGCAATACTTTGGTCATGCGCTGGCAGTGGGGACACCAGGTCGCGAAGATCTCCAAGAGATATGGCGTGCCAGCGAGTTGCGCGGAAGAAAACGTACCGATCTTGCCCGGCAGCTCGAAGGATGGCGCTTTTGTTCCGGCCTGCAATTGCGGAGGTAATTGGGGCGAGCCCGTTGCGACCGCTGCTCCGGGGACCGCTCGGTTCGCGTGCAGAACCGCGTACGCGATGATCGCACCGACTGCAATCAACGCGATCGCACCGGACACCCACGCCGCGGCGGAACGTCCGCCCGGCGGCTTCGTCTCGGTTTGGCCGCGCTGACCGCCGGGCTTCGGGCTCGGGCTCATGTCATTGTGCTCCTCGTGCGCTTGGTGCTTGGCGCCATCTTCATCGTCGCCGGGGCGCTCAAAATCGGCCATGCCGCCGATCTCGCCGCGGCAATCACAGCCTACAAGCTCGGTGTGCCTCCGCCCCTCGTTGCGGTCGCCGCGGTCGCGCTCCCGCCGTTTGAGATTCTGCTTGGGATTTATCTCGTAGCAGGACTGTGGTCGAAGGTGACGTCATCCGTCGCCGTTATGCTTTTGGCGCTATTCACCCTCGCCGTCGCCTCCGCGGTGGCGCGCGGACTTTCGGCGCCGTGCGGCTGCTTCGGACCGGGCGACAGCCAACCCGCGACGTGGTGGACGGTCGCCCGCGATGCGGTCATGCTCGCAGGCGCCGTCTACATCGCGTGGTGGTCGTTCCGGCGCCGTTAGTAGATCGGCGCGGTGACCTTGAAGTTGATCTGGCGGCCGGCCGAGTACTGCGTCGAGTTGAAGCCGTTGGCGACCTTGATCAGGTAGATGTGATTGAGCAGGTTCGTGCCGCTCACTTCCCACCCGATGCCGCCGCGGGTCGCCGGTTGGCCGTACGAGGCGCCGAGCTCCCAGTGGACGGGCAGTCGCCCGGGTCCGTTTTCGAACTGCACCGGGAAGCCGCTGCCGAAGAGCGCCTGCACCGAAGCGAACCTTCCCCTGGGCCCCATGTTGAAAGTGTATGCGGTGTTGATGGTGTTCGTCTGATCGTGGTCCTCAAGCGCCCACGAGTTTGCACCCTGGAGCTGATCGA
Organism: Pseudomonadota bacterium; assembly: GCA_021325335.1. Taxonomy (GTDB): domain Bacteria; phylum Vulcanimicrobiota; class Vulcanimicrobiia; order Eremiobacterales; family Eremiobacteraceae; genus JAJPHJ01. The sequence goes on from JAJPHJ010000121.1 coordinate 56,286, forward strand.
TCGGGAAGTTGAAAGTGCCGCCCGAAATGCCCTCCGCGATGCTATAGCTCGTGCCGTACGAGAAGTACCATGAGTTCCCGTTGAGGACGCGGCCGTTGAGCCGCAGCTCCATGCCCGCAGACTTGCCGCCCGCAGAATTGAACACGGTGAAAAGCGGCGTGCTGCCGATTTGGGTGGTATCGAGAACGTTGTTCACGTGGCGCGCCCAAAGCGTCAGGAAGCCGTTGACGAGAGGGGTGAACGTGTGGGCGACGCCGCCTTCGTAGATGGAATCTCGTTCGGGCTTGAGGTCGTAGACCGGGACCTCATTCGATGAACCCCCTCCGATGACGACGGCGTCGCGCCGCGTGTCTTCCAGCGCGGGCGCCGCGTACAACCGGCCGTAGTAGAAATGGACGACGTCATTCGGGTCGGCTTGGAAGTTCACGCCGATGCGAGGGCTGATCTGGTGGCCGCTCGTGAAGCCGGTGGAGTTATCCCAGCGCATGCCGGCATCGATCGTCACGTAGTCGGTTGGATTGTACTTATCTTCAGCGTAGATGCCGGTGTTCGAACCGCGCTGTGCGGCGTTATCCTCGAACGGCGGGGCGAGCTTACCTGTGTTCGGGTCGATGAAGAGGATGTTGAATTGGCTCGTCATGTTCTGCACGTCGATGTTCTCGCCGAACTTGACGTTGTGCGGGCCGATGGAGCGGAAGTACGCCGACGCCACCCC
>JAJPHJ010000030.1 GCA_021325335.1 Pseudomonadota bacterium
CCGCCGACTCTTTTCACGTTCGCAGGCGCGGACTAGTAGGTGAGCAGCGTCCTCACCGGAGTCGAACCGAGTTTCGCCCGGCCGCCGAGCGCGGCGAGCTCGATGATGAATCCCGCACCGATCACTTCGCCGCCGAGACGTTCGACGAGCGATTTTGTCGCTGAAGCAGTGCCGCCCGTGGCGAGCAAGTCGTCGACGACGATGACGCGGTTCCCCTGGGCTAATGCATCGCTGTGCACTTCCAGCGAATTTGTGCCGTACTCGAGCGCGTAATCCGCTTTGATCGTCGTGTATGGCAGCTTGCCGGGTTTGCGCACGGGAATGAGGCCGGCACCCAGCTTGTACGCGAGCGGCGCGCCGATGACATAGCCGCGCGCTTCGATCGCGACGACGTAGTCCACGTCCTCGCCGATAAATTCATCTGCGAGGAGATCGACCGTCGCGGCAAAAGCGCGCGGGTCCTTGAGCAGCGGCGTGATGTCGCGGAAGAGGATGCCGGCTTTGGGGAAGTCCGGAATCGCGCGGATGAAGTTCTGGAGTTCCGAGCGCTTCACGTCACAAGCCGTAACGCATGAGCAGCATGCACGTCAGCGCGAGAATGAATCCTAAGACCGAAATTCCTGTGAGCGATCCGATCCGGGCGATGAGCTTCGGGCGTTCGGATTCTGGCGCTGTGGCGATGGAAGCCGCAACGCGGCCGGTGCCCCCTCCGATCACGGCGATGAGAACGGCGAGGACGATGGCGGCGATGAGGGTCATGCCATATGCGGATCCTTCGAAAAAGCTCCAACTTTTCACCGGGCCGAAGACGGTTGCTCGCAGCAGACCGAAGAGTATCGTCAACCCGCCCGCCGCTCCCAAGACCATGGGCACACGACGCCCGATCTGTGCTCCGACCTGCATCGCCGCGTTCGGATCCGAGCTTCGCAGCGCTGGCGCTATCGCGGCGAACATCAGCATCGTGCCGCCGAACCACACGATCGCGAAGAACACGTGCAGCCATTGCGTGATGAACTGACCCCAGGGCATATCTGCACTCTCCTCTCAGCGCTGGATGCCAGGCTCGTTCCGGCAATGGCAGGTCCGACCCTTGACGCAGGTTCTTTGGCGTGGGAAAGCCCGCCTCAGCCAGGAGGCACGCAGAGTGGAGCAGATCAGCGCCAATCCCGCCCCGAACCGGAACGTCGTCTTCGGCGTCTATCGCGATGGAGACAACAATCTCGACGCCCTGCAGGAGCGCAATGTCACGGACTTCATCCGGACGACTGCTTCCAACCCCGCCTTGAAAGTCATCGCCGAAGACACCACGCGGCTTGCGCATCCACCGTTTGTCCGCCCCCAGCTGCGAACCGAGTGGTCTACCATTCAAGACGGCACGCAGCACGTCACCCGGATCACGGCACCAGTCGACATGTCGGATCGCAAGTCGCTGGCCGCCTTCGTCGAGCAGACGCTCGAAGCGCGCTCGAACGATCCGAAATTCAAGAGCGCGGATGTCTGGCTCGATCTCGTGGATCACGGCGGCGGCGATGGCGGAGGACTTCAGGCGGATTCGAGCGGCGGGTTCATGTCGCTGCAAGACATCGCCGGAGCCATCAGCGATGGGCGAGCGGCCTTCCGTAAGAAGTTTCCGGGAGCCGATGACTCGGTGACCGGCGTGTTGGCCAATCAATGCCTGATGGCAACCATCGGTTTTTGCGACACGCTCTCTCACAGCGGCGTGCGCTATCTGGCCGCATCGCCGGAGACGATGCTCGCTCCCGGAGTGCCGTCTGCCGCGTTTGCCGATGCTCTGACGACTGGTGAAGATTGGGCCGGGCGCGGCGTGGATGTCACGATGCGCGCGCGCTACGGAAGCGGCACCGATGCATATCACCCCGCGGCGGCGTTCGACGTGTTCGATCTGGATCCGCGCAAGATCGCGGCGGTGCGGTCCGCCGTCGGGGAGTTCAATACCCAGGTCGCCCGCACGGCTGACTCGGATGGGGGAACCGACTATGCTCATGACGTGCGCAGCGATCTTCGGGCCGTGCGCGGCATGGTGCGCTTCGACCACTCCGCGAAGATGCCGTGGCACGCCGACCGTCCGGCCATTGCAGCGTACGGCGCGGTAGCCGCCGACGTCCGCCTTCCGGATGCGATCCGAAAAGCGGCGACGCAAGCGGCAGACGCAGTGAACGATTTGGTGCTGGCCCATAAGGAGTCAGCCAGCTTCGGGCCCTTCCACGCTTCGTATGCAGACGCGGTCGGGCCAACGATCCATCTGCCTATCAGCAGACAACTCTACGACTCGTGGGCCGACCAGGGCGTCGTAGAAACGCACAACGACTTCTTCTATGCGGTCCACGGGCGGGAGTTCGCCCGGGCCATCGGCGCGTACAACCGCGCCGAGGACGCGGCGGGCGCCGCCGCCTAAACAAGGGCGATTTCGGCTCCCGGTCCTATGTATCGGGTTCGAGATGGATGAGCACGTGAGCGCGCGGCATCTCGGCCTTGATATCGCCGACGATCACATCGGAAAGCTCGTGCGCGCGGCCGATGGGCATGTCGCGCGCCATCTGCAGATGGAAATCGATGAATTCGCCGCCGCCAGAACGTCGCGTTCGCAGTTTGTGATAGCCGGCGAAGATCGGCTTGTGCCGCTCGATGATAGCGCGGATGCGAGCCTCTTCTTCCACCGGCAATCTTCCATCCGTGAGATCGACAAACGCGCGCGCGCTCACATCGTAGGCGGCCTTGACGATGAGGCCTGCGATCATCAAGGACAAGATCGGATCGATCAGCGCGAACTTGGTGTAGTGGATGACTGCCAAACCCAGCGCGACCCCGGCTGCCGTCCAGACGTCCGCCCGCAGCTGAGCGGCTTCGGCAGAGAGAGCGGGTGACTGCTCGCTGCGTGCGGTCCGCGCAAGCCCCGTGGACACGACGATATTGACGACGGCGGAGAGCAGCATGACCCCAATGCCGAGATCCAAGTGGGCAATGGTCACTGGAGTACGGATGCGTTGGATCGCGGCGATGACCGCAACGCCAGCCGTGGCGAGGATGAAGAGGGCCTCCAGGGCGGCGCCTACGTTCTCGAACTTGCCGTGCCCATACGCGTGGTCCGCATCCGCGGGCCGAGTGGCAAGCCGGACCGAGACGAGCTGCAGCGTCGTCACGATCAGATCGACGCCCGAATGGAGGGCTTCCGAGAGCACGCTGACGGATCCGGACAAGAACCAAACCGCCAACTTGAGCAAGACGAGCAACGCGTTGGAGGCAAGCGGCACGCGCAGCGCGCGCACGCGAGCGGAGCCGGTGAGCCGCAAGGCTTCGTTAAGGTTGCGTGTCCCTTGGGAGCTGCTCTTCGGAACTTGGGTCGCCGCCATCTTCGTCGTGTAGTTCAGCCAGCAAACCGATGATTCCGCCGGGCTTGTCCGCCTGCGGCTGTTCGGTCGCACTTGATGGTCGCTTGCGACGGTATCGCGGCGGCGGGCCCTGCGGTGCTTTGCGCTTGGGCGGGGTGCGGCGTGCGATGTCGGATCGCAGCGCGCTTGTCGCGGACGCGGCGCCGGCCATCGTTGGTTGCAGATCGCGTTGACTCGCGGCGGCGCGGACCGCCACGCGCTTGCGCATCTCTCGCTCTTTCCACAAGACCAAGAGCGGGCTTGCGATGAAGATCGACGAGTAGGCTCCGCTCGTCACTCCCACGAGCAGCGCGAAAGCGAAATTCTTGAGCGTGTCCCCGCCGAAAAGGAACAAAGCGAGCAGCGTGATGAGCACCGTCGCGAGCGTGTTGACGGAGCGCGTCATCGTCTGTAAGAGCGACGTGTTCACCATCTGGTCGTATGGCATCTCGGGCATCAGGCGGCTATTCTCACGGATTCGATCGAAGATGACGATCGAGTCCATGACCGAGTAGCCTATGACCGTCAGCAGGGCTGCCAGAAAGGCGTCGTCAGCTTTGCGATTGGCGATCGCATAGATGCCGACCATCACCAACACGTCATGGATGAGGGCGATGTCCGCGACGATGCCGTAACGCAGCTGGTTGCCGAATCGAAAGGCGATGTAGAGCAGCTGCAGGACGAGCGCGATGACGAGCGCCCAGAGCGAGCGGCTCAGGTATTCTTTGCTGAGGCTCGGGCCGACCGAGGTGATCTGGCTCTGGCCACGATCGACCTTCAACCCCGCGCGATCGAGCGCATCGTAGATGGGACCGGGGTCGTTGATCGCGGTCTGCGTGGACACGAGCACGCGGTCGTTCGGCGCTGCATCGCCTGTCTTGCTCGCGAGCTGGATGCTTTCCTGACCGGTTTGGATCGGCGCGTACTGTTGGCGGAACTCGTCGCCGATGCGCGAGAGGTCGAGATTTCTGAGCGCCGCGCGGACCGCCGTGTCGCTCGCGCTTTGGCCGAATTTCACGTCGATCGTCGAACCGCCCGTGAAGGACAGCCCGAGAGCGAGCCCATGATGGGCGACGAGCGCTACGGCGCCTGCAATGATGACGGCCAGAGACAGCGCGAACCAATAGTTGCGCTGCGCGATGATGTTCCAGCGGAGGTTGCGGAAGAACACTCCTTACGCTCCGTACCAGACCGGCGTGGTCGCCACGTCGTTGTCGACCACCGCATCCACGAAGGCGCGGGTGATGAAAACCGCAGTCAAGAGCGAGAACACCGTGCCCCAGAACAAGGTGAGCGCAAACCCCTTGACGGTGCCGGTCCCCAGCCATAAGAGCACGAGCGCTCCGACAATCGTCGTCACGTGGGAGTCGAACACGGTCCAAAACGCCCGTTTGAAGCCGACGCTGACCGCCGCGCGCGTGGTGCGACCCGCCCACAGCTCCTCTTTGATGCGTTCGAAGATCAGCACGTTCGCGTCCACCGCCATGCCGATCGAGAGCACGAAGCCTGCTATACCCGGCAGCGTCAGCGTGACACCGAAGAGCGCGACGTAGGCCAGCATGAAGAAGCAGTAGACCACCAAGGCGGCGTCGGCCAAGAGGCCAGGAACGCGATACACGACGAGCATGAAGAGCAACACGATGCCGAGGCCGACGAGTGAGGCGATGAGAGACTTGCGCAGGTCGATCGCGCCGAGCGTGGGACCGACGCTTTCAATCTCGATGATCTTGGTCGGCACCTTCAGCGAGCCTGCTGACAGCTCGTTGGCGAGCCGGACCGCGGTATCGGTCGTGAAGCTGCCGTGGATCTCGCCGTTGTTGCTGATGGCTCCCTCGATGGTCGGTGCCTCGATGAGCTTGCGGTCCAAGAAGATCGGCAGCGGATTGCCGATATTTTTGCTCGTCCAGTCGAAGAACTTCTTCGAACCTGCGCTGGTCAGCGTGAAGTGGACGGCCGGCTGTCCGGCGCTATCGGTCCCCGCAGTCGCGCTCGACATGTCCGCGCCCGTGATCACCGGCGGGCCGGACGCTTTGTATGCGTCGAATTTCGGATCGCTTTGCTGGCGGGCCACCTGCTCTTTCGTCAGCGGCCGCATTTCGAGGACCGCGGCCTCGCGGATGAGCGAGATCGCCTGTTCGGGATCCTTCAGGCCGGGCATCTCGATGTTGATGCGATCCGTACCGACCTTGGAGAAGGCAAGGTCCAGTACGCCGAGCCCATTAAGCCGGGTCTCGAGCACTTGCAGTTCTTCGTCTTGCAGGTCGCCCGTGATGTTCGGATGATCGGGCGTCGGTTCGAGCTCGACGAGTGCGCGCAGGCCGCCCTGCAGGTCGAGTCCCAAGTGGATGGTGGATCTCAGCGGCAAGAATGCCAACGCGCACAAGACGCACAGCACGACGATGGCCGTGAGCTTGATGAGATGCTTCCAGCGGAACCAGAACATGGAGGCGCTTCATTCGCGCTGGCCGCGCCCCAACCCTCATCGCGGGCGGGCGCGAGGGTTGCTACCTTCCCTACAGGGTCTGGACGCCGTTGACGAGGACGCGGTACGAGCAGCCGAGCACGCCAGCGGCGTTGTGGCTCATCGCGAAGCGCGGGCCGAAAAGTTCGGCGATGTCATCGGCGCTTGCGATATCGACATCAGCGGTCAGTCCGAGCTCGATCTCTTTGCGTTGCGCCCGCACTGCGAGATCGGCGTGCGTCACCGCGAAATTCACCCGGTCGTGGATGTCGAACTGCTCGGGATCGCGCGTCCGGACCCGAGAGCGGTGGATATCCGCTTTGTCTGCTACGATGAGCGCTGCGCTCACGCCGTCGACCGCGGCGCCCCGCTCCTCTTCGTCGTGATTGGCGATCGCGGTCATGACGGTGGCAGCGTCAGACACCGCTACCCCGCGTGCGAGCAGGAGCTGATAGACGAAGACCGCCCCTGCCGAGGCGTGGTTCTGCCGCCCCGCACAATTGCCCAGGTCGTGCGTGAGGCCGGCTACCGCGGCGAGGTCGCAGCGATGCGCATCGTGTCCGAGCTCGGCGAGAAGGCGAGAGGCCGCCAACGCGACCACGGTGACGTGGCGCCTGCCGTGATCGGTGTACCCAAGCGCGGCGAGCGTCGCGTCGGAGCGCTCGATAAGCGTCAAAATCTCAGGATCGTGCCGCAGACGCTCGAACAGCGAGTTCCGCAGCGGCGTGACATTGGTTTGCATGCGATGTTTCACGTATCGGTTCCACCGAGCGTTTCGGTGATGTTCAGCGTATACCCAGGGACGATCTCCCCCAAGCCAAGCACGATTGTCCCTGTGCCGAGCGCTTCCATGAAGCGGGCGAGCGGCAGACGCAGTGACTGCGAGCACACGACGACGCCCCCTTGCGCACGTTCTCGGTACGCTTGTAACGTCGCGGCGAGCCGCGTTGCGGTATCGGGCTCAAGGCCAAGCAGCGGCCCGCGCTCGCTCGCGACGAGCGCCTCCGCCATGCGCGACTCTAAGCCGATGGACAAGGCTGCCGCGCGGATAATCCCCTCACGATCGGCCACCGACGCGCAGATGCTGGGCGCCAGTCGTCGCCGCACCGCTTCGCCGATCGTCGCCGCGTCGCGGGTGGTTTCCGCCTCCTCCGCGATGGACTCGATCACGGTCGCCATATCGCGCACCGAAACGCGCTCGCGCACGAGATGCTGCAGCACGCGCTGCACGAGGCCAAGCGAGGCCATTTCCGGCACGACGCCCTTGACCGCCGCAGGCTGCGCCTCTTTGAGGTGGTCGAGCAACAGCTGCACTTCTTGCCTGCCGAGCAGCGCTGCCGCGTTGGCTCGCACCACGCGATCGAGCGCACTAGCCAGCACAGCCAGCGGATCGACGACGATCGCGCCTGGGACAGCCGCGCCGGAGCTCTCGCGCGCATCGAGCCAAACGCCGGCGAGGCCGAGCGCAGGCTCGTCGACGTTTTCTCCGGCGAGAGCGGACAGCGCTGCCGGGGGTCCGATCGCCAGGCTTCGGTCCGCGTGCATCGAGCCGTGCGCCACCGCGCGGTCGCGAACTCGGATGGCAAACCCCCGCGGGTGCAACCGTAAGTCGTCTTGCACCGCCACCGGCGGAAGCACGATGCCGAGATCCAGTGCGATGCGCGTGCGCACGCCGGCGATGCGCGCGAGCAGCGCCTCGCACGCCGGACGTTCGAGCAAAGGCAACAGATGCTCGCCGACGTGGATGGAAAGCGCATCCACGCCGAGCAGCGTCACGGCACTCTCCGGTTTTTGCGCTTCGTCGCGCTTGCGTCTTGCCTCGTGCTCGGTGGTCTCCGCCTCGTGTTTGCGCTGCGCACGCACGCAGAGAGCGCAAGCGCCGATGCCGGTCAAGCCGAGCGCGCCGAACGCGAGATGCGGCAATCCCGGCACGAGGGCGAGGAGCACCATCGACAACCCGACCGAGCGCAGCGCCGATGGATGCGACAGCAGCTGTCGCACGAGCTCCACGCCCAAGGTCGCTTCGGATGCCGCGCGCGTCACCATGATCCCCATCGCGGTCGAAAGCAAGAAGGCGGGAAGCGTCGTCGCGAGCGCGTTGCCGATCGATAAGAGCGGGTAGGTGCGGGCGGCGGTCGCCAGGTCGAGGTGTTTGCCCAAAAGCCCGATGCCCATGCCGGCGATCAGGTTCACCGCAATGATGACGACGGCGGCGATCGCGTCGCCGCGGACGAATTTGCCCGCTCCGTCCATCGCCCCGTAGAAGTCCGCTTCGGCTTGGACCTTCCTGCGCCGTTGCTTGGCGGTGGCCCCATCGATGAGCCCGCTGTGGAGGTCCGCATCGATCGCCATCTGCTTTCCCGGCATGGCATCCAGGGTGAATCGTGCCGCCACTTCGGCAACACGTTGGGCTCCGTTCGTCACCACGACGAGTTGCACCACGATGAGGATGACGATCATCATCATCCCGACCGCCAAGTTTCCCCTCATGACGAAATCGCCGAACGCCGGGATGACGGTTCCCACTCCTCCCGCCATATCGCCTTGGGTGAGGATCAGTCGGGTCGCCGAGACATCGAGGCTCAAGCGGAACAGCGTGGTGATGAGCAACAAGGCCGGAAAGGCCGCAAGTTCCAGCGGGTCGCGGATCGAGAGCGCGATGACGAGAATTGCGGTCGCGAACATGATGTCGAACGCTAGGAGGACGTCGAGCAGGGCGGGCGGCAAAGGGACGACGAGAACGGCGACGATGGCGAGCACGCCGGCGCTGAGCGCGCCGCCGACAAGATCCTTCGTCGGCATCAGGCCGTCTCGTGAGCGCCGGTGCGCAAAGAACCGCGCGCGCGCACGATCCAGGCGAAGATCGCCGCGACTGCAGCGTAGCAATCCTCGGGTATCGGCTCGTCGATCTCGACGCGCGCGTACAACGCCCGCGCAAGCTCTTTCGATTCGATGATCGGAACGTCGCAATCACGGGCGGCGTTGCGGACAATGGCGGCGGTCAAGTCGGCGCCTCGTGCGACGACCACCGGGACGTCAATCTCGGGAGGCGCGTACCGCAACGCAACCGCCACATGGGCAGGATTGGTCACGACCGCAGTAGCCGAGCGGATCGCTTCGAGACGGAGGCTGCGCGAACGCCGCAACCCTACCGTCTTGCGCCGTTGCTTTGCTTCTGGTCGCGCTTCGGTCTCGGCACGTTCTTCCTTCAATTCTCTTTGGGTCATGCGCAGCGATGACGCGAGCCGCCTTCGGCCGACCACCATGTCGAATGCTCCGAAGACTAGCGCAATCGACGCGATCCGGACCCAAAGCGACCTCAGCCCGACTTCCGTTGCGGCGAGCGCTCCTCCAAGATCGCGGTTCGATGCGACGGCGGCGACGCTTGAGACCAAAGGCGACAACGTGGCGCACGCGATGAGCAGCAGCAGGAGAGCGCCCGCAGAAGCATCGGCGAGCGACGCGCGACTCAGCAAGCGGCCGATGCGCGCGGCAACGTTTATGCGTTGCCCGTGAGGGCCTATGGCTTGAGGTGCCCAGCCGAGCGAGCCCAACGCGATGGCCGTGGTAATCGCGACTCCAACAGCGCCGCACCAGGGGAGGCTCAACGCTTCGATTGGCCGGGCGGCGGCAACGATCGCCGGCACGCACCGCAGCAGCACGCTCTCATCGAGTTGCGTTCCGGAAGCGGCGCAGACGATCGTGGCAAGCGAAAATGCCTCGCGCCACGAGGCCGCAAACGAGAGCAAGCTCGCCGCGAGCGGGCCGACCACGAGCAGCGACAAGGCGGGGGCGACGAAAGGTCCACGCGCGACTTGGCCTGCGGCGCGGGCTTTTGTCCGGCGCCGCGCGGTGGGCTCCTCGGTTCGCTCGTGCTCTCGGCCCATGCTCTAATGAGGGGCGAGTTGCGCCAGCGCGGCCTTCACGATCCAGCCAAAGCGCTCGAAGAGGGAGCCGGCGCCGGCGACGAGCGCTATTCCTACGCTGACGCTGACAAGCGGGCTCGTCATGAGGAGACCACCGATCTGCGGGGCCGCGCGGGCGGCCACGCCGGCGAATAACGTGGCCGTGAATTGAGCAAAAAGGGCAGGAGCAGCGAGCACCAGCGCATCGCGTGTCGCAAGCCGAGCCAACCCCGCGATCCCGCCGATCGTGAGTAAGCCGTGTGGCAGCGCGCCGTTCGCCTTCGCGAGCGTGAGGACCATCGCGTTCAGTCCGCCGCTTCCGAACAGGACGGTCGCAAACGCCAACTGGTAGAGGAACCCGAGTCCAGCGCCTGCCATCTCACGATCCGGCAGCGGCGACCACGCGAGCGCGGTACTGATCAGCGAGCCGGCCGCGCCGGCGGCGCTGAGCGCCATGCTCGCAGCCAGACCAAAGGCGGCGCCGGTGGTGCCCCCTCCGATCGCCGCCTCGAGCGCAGGAGTCGTAGAACCGGATGCGGTCAGCGTGAGGAGTGGGATGAGCGCGCACGCGAGACCCGCGCGCGCGATCCGCACCGCTCCGGCGCCCGGAAACGGTACGGTCGCGGCAAACGCGCCGGCCTCGGCGACCGCGAAGGCGAAAGCAGGACCGGCCATCATCAGTGGTCTGTTTAGAGAGCGAGCTGCGGCAGCGAGTGCATAACCGACTGCAACAACGTCTCCATGACGGAGAACGCCATCGAGCCGCCCCACGCGCAAGCGGCTGCGACCGCCGCGATTTTTGGTCCAAAGGAGAGATTCTGATCCGAGATCCCGGTCATCGCCTGAAGGACGCCGACGACGACGCCGACCGCCCCGACGAGAGCTACGACCGGGAACGCGAGTAGTGCCGCCGTCTCGAGTGCGAGGAGATAGAGGTCTAGGAGGTGCGCGTTCATGTCAGGGATGGTAGGAAGCGGCGAGCGCTCCGGCGACGAGAGCCCAGCCGTCGACTGCCACGAAGAGCAGCAGTTTGAGCGGCAGCGAGATGACCGCGGGTGATACCATGAACATCCCGAGCGACATGAGGACGACGGCGACCACGACGTCGACGATGACGAACGGAAGCGCCAACGCGAACCCCATCGCGAACGCCGTGCGCAACTCGCTGATGAGGAAGGCCGGCGCAAGCACGCTGAACGGCACGTCACCATTACGCGACGGCACGATCCTCGCAATCCTGGCAAAGCTCGCGAGATCGCTGCCGCGGACTTGGCGTCGCATGAAGGACCGCAAGGGCGCTTCGCCACGGGCAATGGCTTGCGTAGCAGTCATGCGGTGGGATTCGTAGGGGCCGATCGCTTCTTTTTGTATGGCGGCGAGCGTCGGAGCCATAATCAAGCCGGTGAGCATGATCGCGAGCACGACCAACACGCTGTTGGGCGGAAGCGCCGCCGTGCCGAGCGACGCTCGCAACAAACCTAAGACCACGATGATGCGCGTGAATGAGGTCACGCAGATGGCGAGCACCGGGAGCAACCCGAGAACGAAAAAAGCCGCGAGCAGCTGCGTCGGTGAGCCGAGACGCGATCCGTCCAAGACCTGGGCGGCTTCGTGCATCATGACGGACCGCGATCCTCGAGCAGATCGCGGATCTCAAACGCAAGACATCCGTCTTCTGTTGCCACGATATCTCCCGTCGCGATGGCGACCCCGTTCACGAGAAGAGGAGCGGGAGCGTCGACCGCGACCTCGAGCGGAATGACTGTGCCGGGAGCGTAGCGGAGCACGTCGCCGATGAGCGCGGTCGCCCGGCCGAGCATCACCGTCAGCGACACCCGGACTTCTGCCAGCGTTTCCAGGTCGAGTTCGGGCATCAGCCGCGCGGCCAAAGCTCGGTGAGCATGATGGCCCGCTCTCCGTGCAGCGATCCGAGTTGGCCTTTGCCGATTCGCCGCCCACCCGCGAATACAACCGGGAAAAATTCAAGACCTCGCTGCAGGCGAACGAGCGAACCGCTGCGCCACCGTGCGATGGAGGCGAGATCGTGGGGTACCGTCGCCAGCGTCGCTCGTAAAGGCAAGGCGATCGGCGTGACAAGCGGACGCACGGCCTTCGGCTGCGGCACCGGCGCGCATGGAGTGAGGAGTTCGAGCAGCGCTCCGGGGGCTTCCGTCGACGAGATGTCAACCGAGCACGACCACGCGGGCAGCGCGGGGCGATCGCGCAGCTCTTCCTTTATGATACCGCCGTGCGCGTTGGGTTGCAGGAGTCTATCGATAGCCTCGGCCGTGATACGTCGTTCGATCTCGCTCAGCCGCCCCTTGGGCGCACCACCGACGATGAGGCGGAGCAGTTCGCGTTCGGCATGCTCGCCTGCGATGCACCACGCGCGAACGGTTGCAAACGAGAAGCACCACGCTCGATCTTCTCGACACGCCCGTTCATCGGTACGCCGAACGAGCGAGTGTGAAGCGCGGCGGACGTCGCGCAAGACGTGCGGCACGCAAGCGATGATCCCGCGCGCGAGTTGCGAGAGCGCTAGCGCGCCGGGATCGGCCACGAGATCGACCGCTTCAGCACGCCCGCGCGGCGGTCCGAAGCGGACGCGCGGGCGGCCATGCGGACCGGCAGCAGCGTTCATTTGACGACGTCCAGCGCGACGCGCACGAGCGCGTCGCGGCTGGCGCTCAAAGCGACTTGCATCTCGGCGCGAGCGCCTGCGATCCACAAGTCTCGAGCGCTGGCGCGAATCGCCGCCATGCGCCGGCCCGTCGGCTGGCGCTCTAAGCTCCCGAGATTGCTCGCATCCGCAGCGAAAAATGACGGCGCACCTGCGGAAACCGACTGAAGAACGACATCGCCACGCTGGATGAGCGCTTGCGGCGCCGGAAAAATGGCGATGCAGAGCCGTGCCAATGGCACAGGATCGGCTTTGGGAGAGGCGGGACTTTGAACGGGAAAGCCAAGCACAAGGCCCCGCTCGTCGACCTCGTATCGAGCGAATGCGTTCCCAGCCTCTGGAACCTCGATGGGCTTCGGGCGGGCGCGCCCGTTTGCGTTGGCAGACCATCCCATGACCGGCCGCCCGCGCTCATCGAGCAGTCGCCCTCCGGCTCCGAGCCGCAACCGAACGGCGTTGGAATATGCCAAACGCTCTCCGTCCTTCAAGGTGAAAAAACCTGAACCGCTCCCGAATGTCCCCAGATCTTGGGCGTCCGCCGTGGTGGCGCTGCTTGGCTGCGCTTGCTCGAGTTCGCTTAACCAAAGCTCTTCTCGCGCCGCGATCGCAGCCATCTCTGCACTCTGCGGTTGGAATGCGGTGTCTTCGAGCGGGTCTATCATCTACTGATCTCCGGCGGCTGCCGCCCGCATACAATGTAGGTTCGGCCACGCAGAACCATACACGTGAGCGGCCGGCCCTCTGCGCGCGCGCGAAAGCTCCGGTATTGGACGGGCGGCTTGGAGCGAGGGCTGACTGCATCGAGTGTGTTTGAGTGCGTCGCCGTGCGTCGTTTCCCCGCATCCACGACGCAGGGCGCGTTCGTCCGCCGCGCGAGATTGTGAGAATTGTGCGCTTGCGCTTCGCTGCGGATCAACCGTTCAAACGTCGGGCTGGACGGCTTGTGGGGAAGACCACTGCAATCGGGCGCCCGGCGCGTGGTGGTGGCATGCCGCCCAAGCGCGAGCGGTTGCGGAAGGCGGATTCCCCACGCTGACCGTTGCGCCAGGCTCAAGCCTTCGGGAGCAGCGCAATAACCCGCATAGAGAAAAGTCTCGGTCGCTCTCAACACGCTCCGTCAGCTTTCTGGTTTCCGGGCGATGATAGCGGTCGCGGTTGGCCGAAGCGAGTGCTGGTTGTGACCGTTTAGTGGACGCGGACCTCTCCCGCCTTGAATGAGGCATAGAGGAACTGGTTCGGCTTGACGTTCAGCTCCGATGCGGACTGCTGCGAGATGCGCGCGACGATCGGCGGCGAGCTCGCGATGCTCACGCGAACGGCGTTGCCGTCTGCATACGCGTGCGCGACGGGACCCGCAAGGCAATTGCGAGCCGAAGATACGGGCCGCTCCGCGGAGAGCACGACTGCGTCGGGCTCCACGACGAGTGCCACGCGGCCTTCCCAGCGACCGATCACCGTGAGTCGCGAACCGTTCACCCCTACCGTGCTGATGCCCCCGGTCTCGGGCTGCGCGATGCCTTCGTACAAGTTCACGCCGGCGAACGCGGCGACGTAGTTCGAGCGCGGCCGGTCGCGCAGTTCTGACGCCTGACCGCGCTGTACGACTCTTCCGCGTTCCATCACGACAAGATCGCGCGCGAAGAGCACGGCCTCGATAGGGTCGTGGGTGACGACGATCGTCGCGACCTTCTGTTCTGCGATAAGGCGCACGATCGAGGCGCGGATCGGGGCTCTGCGTTCGACGTCGACTGCGGACAGCGGCTCGTCGAGGAGCAACACTTGCGGGCTTGGTGCAAGGGCGCGGGCGATCGCGACGCGTTGCATCTCTCCGCTCGAAAGCGTGGCCGCGCGCCGCTGTTCGAGGTGTTCGACCCCGAAGGTCTGCATGAGCTCCCTCGCTCGCGCGCGTGCCGGCGCGCGAGCGATCCCGAGGGCGCGCAGGCCGAAACTTACGTTTTCGATGGCGCTCATGTGGCCGAACAGCGCGTACTCCGCGAACACCATGCCGCAGCTGCGCGCTTGCGGCGTGAGGAAAATGTTGCGCGCGCCATCGAACCAACAAGCGTCCTCGCACGAGATCCGGCCGGCGAGCGGGCGGACAAGTCCCGCAACCGCGCGTAGCACCGTCGTTTTGCCGGCTCCGCTTGCTCCGACGAGCGCGACGGTCTTGCCGGGTTCGACAGCGAGCTCGCAGGCGAGCTCGAAGCGCCCGACGCGGGCGTGCACATCCACCGCGAGCATCTACATGACCACCGAGCTTTCGCCTGCGACGTGCCGCACGGCGAGCAATGCCCCGTACGACAGCAGCATCAGCAAGACCGCGACGGCGATCGCGGCCTGCAGGTCGGTTTGCGCCGCCATGTAGACCGCGATCGGCATGGTCTGCGTGACGCCCGGGAGGTTGCCGGCGAAGGTGATCGTGGCGCCGAACTCGCCGAGGGCGCGCGCCCATGCCAGCGTCAGCCCGCCCGCGAGCGCCGGTAATGCCGGAGGGATCACCACGCGTAGCATCGTGTATGCGCGCGAAGCATGGAGCGTCGATGCAGCTTCGACGAGCTGCGGGTTCGCGCGCGACAAGACGCTTTTTGCGACCGAGATGTACAGCGGCGCGGAAACGAAGGTCTGCGCGATGACGACCGCGGCCGTCGTGAAGGGGAGATGCAGCCCTAAGAAGTCGAGCTCGCGCCCGAGCAGACCGGCGCGACCGAACGCCAGCAAGAGCGCGAGTCCGCCCACGACCGGCGGCAACACGACCGGCAGCGTGATGAGCGTTTCGAGGATGGCTCTGCCGCGAAAGGGAGTCGCCAAGATCGCGGCGACCGGGGTGCCCAAGACGATGATGAATGCAGCCGAGATGAGGCTCGTGCGGAGTGACAGCGCGAGCGCTTGCTCCACCACGGGATCGCGCAACGCTGTCCAGAGCCCCGCCGGGCTCACGCGCACGATCAGTGCAACGAGCGCCGTCAGCGAAAAGAGCGCGAAGGCAGCGCCAAGTGCCAGTGCCGTGGCGGTGAGCGTGGTGTCGCGCGCCGCTGCCCTCGTCGAGCGATGCATCATAGGCTGTGGGCTCGCTGGTCAGGTCCTGGCGGCGCTGAAACCGTATTTCGCCAAGATTTTTTGGCCGCCGGCAGACAAGACGAAAGCAACAAAGTCGGCTGCAGTCGAGGCACGTGCGCTCGTGCGTACGACTCCTATGGCATAGACGATCGGCGTCCCCGGCAACGCGGGCAGCGCGATCGACCGGAGATTTGGCTGGTTCAGCGCGTCCGTGCGATAGACGATCCCCGCATCGGCTTCCCCGAGCGTCACCTTGCTCATCACGCCTTCGACGTCGAGCTCTTCCGACACCACGTTGCGCAACACGCCGCCGGAATACGTCTGACCGTAGGCCGGGTCGGCATCCATGCCCTGGAGCAAGCGCCTGGCATATGCGCCACACGGCGCGGCTTGCGCGCACATGACAAGCTTGGTGCCCGGCGCGCTGAGGTCATGCGCCGTGGTCACTTTTGATGAAGAAGCAGCGACGAGCACGAGTTCGTTGCTGGCAAACGGCTTTGGATCCGCGACGAGCTGCGCCTGAAGAGCTTTATCCATTTGGCGCTTATCGGCGCTTGCAAAAATGTCAGCGGCTGCGCCTTGTTCGAGTTGGGCCTCGAGGATCTGGCTTCCATTGAAGCTGAAGCGCACGCTGATCCCTGGGTGCGACGCTTCGAACTGCGTCCCCAGTGCAGGAAACGCCTGGTGGAGCGAGGCCGCTGCGAAGACCGTCAACGTGGTCTGTGCGATGAGGATGGATGAAACGACCATCCGTCCGTCTTACGCCTTCGTCCGGCATCTCCGGTGTGCGCGGTGCACAAGAATAAGGCGCGAATAAATTCGCGCCCGCTACATCAAAAAGGTTAATTCATTTGGGGGCGCTGTTCGGTGGGCGTCGGCTGCGAGACGGGTTTGGAGCCGGCCATCGCGGGCAGCATGTCCTGGACGCGGCGCAGACCTTCGTCGAACGCGGCTTCGTCGCGATCGACTTTATAGATGGCGGACAGTCCGTGGATCTGCGCTGCGATGGCACGCGCGACCGTGCGCGCGTTGACGGCAACGTTGCGCTCGAGGGCGTATTCCGAGACGACGGACTCGAGCCGGTCGATGAGCGCGCCGAGTGCTTTGCGGAGCGGCTTGGAAAAAGGCTCGACGTCGCCGAGCTCCGCGAGCAGATTCCCGAGCGGGTCGCCGTGGTTGTCGCGGCGCCGCTGCTCTGCGACGTGTTCGAGATAATCCGCGAGCCGCAACTCGGGCGACTTCGCATGCGAGAACACCTCGTCGGAGGCAGGGCTTGCATACCAGCGCTCGATTTCGCCGATGATGGCGACGCCGAGCTCGTCCTTGCTGCGGAAGTAGTGGTAGAAATTGCCTTTGCCGACCCCGGCGATCTCGAGCACGTTCTCGACGCTCGTGCCCTTAAAGCCTTGGCGATAGACAACCTCGGCGGCAAGTTCGATGATGTGTTGCCGTCGATTAGCCATACCTACCGCTCCCTGCGCAGCACCGGATGGACATACTGCGACACATCACCTGCGGTTTTCGCACGTGCGGGGCATGCGCCTTCCAAGCGAGCCCCTTTGGTCCCTTTGGCTCACTGCGCATCGTAGCCGATCTCGACCGAACGCAGTTTGGTCTCCACATCGTCCGTCTGCGGCGTCACCGGTTGGCAGCGATATACGCGTTTCGCGACATCCGCAGGCGCGTTGCCGGGTTGCGGCGCGATCGCGTCCACGACCGCCAAGCCGCGCACCACTCTGCCGAACACGGTGAAACCGCGATCGAGATGCAGTTGCGGCGACTCGGTGATGTAGTACTGGCTGCCTGCTGAGTCGACGAGCGGCACGTTCGCCTTGGGATCGTAGTTGAGCCCGTAGGAGATGATGCCGGTCAACTGCTCGATCGGATTGAGCTCTGCAGGAATCGTGTAACCCGGATCGCCGTCGCCCGTATTCTTCGGGTCGCCGCCTTGCACGACGAAATTCTCGATGACCCGGAAGTACGTCAGGTTGTTGTAAAAGCCGCGATCGGTGAGCGTGAGGAAATTGTCGACGCTGTACGGTGCCGCGTCGGGGAAGAGCTCCAAGACGATGACCCCTTTGCCGGTCACGATCGCCACCTGCGGATGCGCCCCGAACGGCGCCGTGCTCGCGACCGGCTGCGGTGTCGCAAGGTCGTATGCCGGTACCGCAGGGGCCTTGACGTCGACCTTCGTCGGGTCGTGCAACTGCGCCAACGCGTCGCGGACCGCGACGCGGACCCGCCACGCGCGATCGGTTGCCAGCAGCCGGATGGGCAATGCGTAACTGCGATCGTGCAGACGTCCGAGACCTGCCACGCCGAACATGCGCTCGAGCTCGCCGTCGTCGCTGAGCAGGCGCCGCAGCGCGGGAGCTTCGTTTTGATAGTAGCCGCGGGCGAGCGCCCAGGCTTCCCGCCAGCGCACTTCGGGATCGCGTTCGGCGAAGATATTGGAAGCAAGCGCGTCGCCTGCGACCTTGCGATGCGCGAAATCAATGGCAGGGGCGCCTGTGTACCCGGATTCTCCGAGCGACACGGCCGCTTGGGCTCGCACGGTCGCATCGGGATCGTTGAGCAAAGGCCACAAGGCGTCGATCGCTGCCGCGCCGCCGATGCGGCCGAGCGCATTCGCCGCCATGGCCGCGATCGGCGGTGCGTCACCGCGCACGGCGCGTGTCAATGGATCGAGCGAGCTTGTGGAACCGATGAGTCCAAGCGCGAAGGCGGCGGCGGCGCGCACGGCATCGCTGCGCTTCGTGTCGGTCAGCACCGCCACGAGCGTTTGGTTGCCGGCGGGGTTTTGCAGCCGCCCGATCGCGATGCAGCCGCGGGCTGCGACCACCGGATCCTTGTCGTTGACATACTTGACGAGCGCGGCGGGATCGGTCTTGCGGTTCCGTTCGAGCGCGCCGATCGCGCCCTCGGGGCTGTTCTGCGGCGCACTCGCCGTCGGCGCCGCGAGCGGAACCGGAGAGGCCGCGATCGCTCCCAGCATGACGATGGCAAGACCGAAAATGGAGAACGTTCTCAGCATGGGCTCAGCCCGTTAGTCTGCGGACCAGTAGTCTTTGAGCGCCTTGCCGCGGCTCGGATGACGCAGCTTGCGCAGCGCCTTGGCCTCGATCTGGCGGATGCGCTCGCGCGTGACGCCGAACTCTTGGCCGACCTCCTCGAGCGTGCGTTGGTGTCCGTCCTCGAGCCCGAACCGCAAGACGAGCACTTTGCGTTCTCGCTCGGTCAGGTTGCGGAGCACGTCTCCCATCTTCTGCTTGAGCATGGTGACCGACGCCGCTTCGGCAGGCGCGACGGCCTCGGGATCTTCGATGAAGTCTCCGAGGTGGCTATCCTCTTCTTCGCCGATCGGCGTCTCAAGCGAGATCGGCTCCTGCGCGATCTTCATGACCTCCCGCACTTTGTCGGGCGACAGACCCATTTCTTTTGCGATCTCTTCGACCGACGGGTCGCGCCCCAACTCTTGTAAGAGCTGGCGCGAGATCTTGACCAGCCGGTTGATGGTCTCCACCATGTGCACGGGAATGCGGATGGTGCGGGCTTGGTCGGCGAGCGCGCGCGTGATGGCTTGGCGGATCCACCACGTCGCATAGGTGGAGAACTTGTAGCCTTTGCGGTATTCGAATTTCTCCACCGCACGGATCAGACCAAGGTTGCCTTCCTGGATCAAGTCCAAGAACTGCATGCCGCGGCCGACGTATTTCTTCGCGATGCTCACGACCAAGCGGAGATTCGCTTCGGTCAGATCGCGCTTGGCTGCATCCCCTGCATCCACGATCGCGACGTTGGGCGCGGCGCCGTCCTGTTTGGCGCGCTCGATCTCCTCTTCGGCGCGCTCGATCGTCTTGGCAAGATCCTGTTCTTGCGCCATCCCCAAGAGCGGCACGCGGCCGATCTCTTTGAGGTACATGCGCACCGGATCATCCAAAGCAACGCCGGGAACCAAGCTGAGGTCTTCCGGCGCTTCAACAACTTCGGGTTCGTCTTTTTCCGGTTCGGCCGCGTCCGGCATCTCGGTGATCTCGATGCCTTGGCCCATGATCTCTTCGACGAGCTCGTTGCCCTTTTCGGGATCGTCCTCGTCATAGGCGGCCGAGATGGCGGCGATCTCATCGTAGGTCAGCGACCCGCGTTTCTTCCCTTTTTCGATGAGCGCTTTGACGGCAGCTTCGCGCGCAAGAGCAGGCGCTGCCGGTTGTCCGTTCTCGAGCGTCGCTTCGGATGGCGTTTTGGAATCGGTGCGCGGTTTGCGCGCTGGCACTAGTGTTTTCCCTCTCTCTTGTCTGGAGCTGCTCCTCGCAGCGTGACGCTGAGGGAATTGTACTCATCGCGCAAGAGCTCTGGCACGGATTTCCCCTCGGTGAAGAGCCTGTTCATTTCCGCATCGACATGGTAAAGCCTTCGCTGCATGCGACGGCGGTCGAAGCGCTCGAGGATGCGCTCGAAGCGCTGCGCTTCCTCCTGCGCGTCGAGCGGCGGCGATGATAACGCGAGACGCGTGAGGTCCGCGACGTTCGGTGCGTCGGACAAGACGCTCACCGGACTGACCCCTTGCGCGATCGTCGACCGTGCGTTGTGCAACACGTCATACGTGCGCCCGAGCTCTTCGTCCTCGAAGTCCTCGGTCGCGACGCGCTCCATCGCTTCATCTAACAACGCCGGGCGCGCCAAGATGAGCTGGATGAGTTCGCGTTCGAATGACAGCCCGCGTCGCGGCGGCGCGGGAGCGCGCCGATGTTGCGGTCCGCCATTGCGCTCGTTCTGCGTGGCCACGAGCGCGGGGCGCAGCGAGCGCAACGAAGCTTCGTCCACGTCGAGTTTGCGGGCCATGGCTTTGATGTACTGATCCTTTTCGATCGGATCGTGCACGCGAGCGATGACCGCCATCGCCTGGCGCGCGACATCGCTCTTGCTCGCGAAACGCCTTTCGATCCGTTGGATCGCCGCGTCGATCTTGAAATCGGTCCAGGACCGCGATGCGGCGAGCAACGTGGCAAACGCTTCGGGGCCGCCTTCGCGCACGAGATCATCCGGGTCCCGGCCTCCGGGCAGCGTCACGACTTCGATGTGCAGACCTTCTTCTACGAGCATGTCCACGTTGCGCGTCGTGGCCGCCTGACCCGCGGCATCGCCATCGAAGCACAGATAGACGTTGTTCGCAACGCGCCGGAGCTCGCGCGCCTGCTCGGGCGTGAACGCGGTGCCAGACGTCGCCACCACATTGCCGAAGCCGGCCTGATGGAGCGCGAGGCAATCCATGTAGCCCTCCACCACGATGAGCGCTTCTTGCGCCGCCGCCGCTTTTCGCGCGACCGCGAGACCGTAGACGTGCTGGCCCTTCGTGAAGACCGGCGTGTTCTTCGTGTTCAAGTATTTGGGTTCTGCATCCCCGAGCGCACGGCCGCCGAACGCTATGACCTCCCCCGTGAGGTTGAAGATCGGGAACATGAGCCGGCGGCGGAAGAAATCGATGTAGCCCTCTTCGTTCTGGCGCCGGGAGATGAGGCCGGCGCGAGCCGCGGTCGGCAGGTCGACCTTGGCCCGCGCGAGCGCGCTCGTGAGTCCATCCCAGCTATCCGGCGCAAACCCAAGCCCGAAGCGCTCGCACGTCGCCTCCGCGAGCCCTCGCCGCGCCACGTAAGCCTGCGCCTCCGCGCTCTTGGAGAGCGCGTCCGAAAAGAAAGCCTTCGCGACCGCATTCGCTTCGTAGATCGCTTCGCGTTCGCTGCGGCGCCGCCGCAAGTCCGACGACTCTTGCAGCGCGACGCCCGCCCGCGCGGCCAGCATTCGCAGCGCGTCCGGAAATTCGACGTTCTCGTAGCGCTTCACGAAGCTGATGAGATCGCCGCCCGCGTCGCAGCCATAGCAGTGCCACACCTGCTTCTCCGCGTTGAGCGAGAACGACGGGGTCTTTTCCGCATGGAACGGGCACAGCCCGGTGTACTCGCGGCCACGCTTGCGCAAGGTCACGTACTGGCTCACATATGCCAGCAAGTCGACTTTGGCTTGGATCTCGGCGATGATGCCGGTGGCGGTTGGCATGGGTCGGATTTCGGGGCGACTCGGGCGCTCGCCCCCTACTGGTCCGGCAGCGCGCTCAGGCGTCCCATTCGCGCGGTATTTCCGATACGAGCGGCTCGAGGAAAAGCTCTTTGAATTTCTTGATCGCGAAGCGATCGGTAAAGCCCGCGATATAATCGCAGACGCGACGCGGCAGCGAATCTGCGCCCTGCGCGAACTCGCTCGGCAGCTCGCTCGGATGCTCCATGTAGTAGGTGAAGAGCTTCTTGATGACCGCCTGCGCCTTGGGCTCCTGCGTCTTCGCGGCATCGTTGAGGTAGACGC
This sequence comes from Pseudomonadota bacterium, assembly GCA_021325335.1. GTDB lineage: Bacteria > Vulcanimicrobiota > Vulcanimicrobiia > Eremiobacterales > Eremiobacteraceae > JAJPHJ01. Next base: position 21,850 of record JAJPHJ010000030.1, read on the forward strand.
GCTCGAACATGAAGTCTTTGATGGCCTCGACGGCGTCGAGCACCGGCTGCGACAGCTTGATCTCGTCGCGTCCACGGCATTGCAAGATCACATCGTGGTCGACCGTCTCGATGCGCACGGTCCCGCTGGCTCCCAGCGTCTGGATGGCCCGGCGCGGCAGATCCTCGTGCGCGATGATGCCCGCCCGGATCGCATCGTCGATATCGTGATTGATGTAAGCAAGCCTGTCGCAGTAGCGGACGATCTGCCCCTCGAGCGTGCGGGGCACGTCGCCGTAGCCGGCGAGCGCTCCGCCGTGTTTGCTGTGCTTGGCGATGCCGTCGAGGACTTCGTCCGTCAAGTTGAGCCCGATTTTGTCGCCTCGGCGCTCCAAGAGTGTGACGACGCGGAGGCTTTGCTGCGAGTGGATGAAGCGCGCCCCCGGTTCGTATGCGCCGAAGATCTCGCTGAGTGCGGACTCGCCCGCATGGCCGAACGGCGAGTGTCCCAGGTCGTGACCGAGCGCGATGGCCTCGGCCAAGTCCTCGTTGAGGCTGCAGCCGCGCGCGATGGAGCGCGAAAGCTGCATCACCTCGATGGTGTGCGTGAGCCGTGTCCGGTAATGGTCGCCCAGCGGCGATAAGAAGACTTGCGTCTTGTGCATGAGCCGCCGGAAGGCTTTACTGTGCACGATACGGTCGCGATCGCGCTGGAAGCAGGTGCGAATCGGGTCTTCCGGCTCCGGCGTGCGTCGTCCGCGGGAATTGCGTGCGAGCGCCGCATGCGGGGAGAGCGTGGCCCCTTCGCGCGCCTCGAGTTCTTCGCGGATGAAGCCTACGGTTGCCATGCGCCCACTCTCACGCGCCGGCCACCGGCGTTAAGCCGCACCCGATGAGATTGCTCAATCCTGGTCGGGCTTGCCACCCGCTGGGCGCTCCTTCTCTTTCTCCCGCAGAACGATCTGCGCCGCTGCAAGCCGCGCGATCGGCACCCGGAAGGGAGAGCACGAGACGTAGTCAAGGCCGATGTCGTAGCAGAAATTCACGGAGGTGGGATCGCCACCGTGCTCGCCGCAGATGCCCACCTTCATATCCGGGCGCGTGGAGCGGCCGCGTTCCAGCGCCATCTTCATCATCTCGCCCACGCCGTCTTGATCGATGACCTGGAATGGATCTTCACGCAGGATCTTGCGGTCCAAGTAGACCGGGATGAACGAGCCTTCGGCATCGTCGCGCGAATACCCGAACACCGTCTGCGTGAGGTCGTTCGTGCCGAACGAGAAGAACTCGGCGTGTTCCGCGATGCGATGGGCCACTATGCACGCGCGCGGCAGCTCGATCATCGTGCCCACCTGGTAAGGGACTTTGACGCCGCTCGCCTTGATGATGCGCTCGGCCTCGTTAGTCACGAGATCGCGCAAGGCTTTCATCTCGGTGACCGTGCCGACGCCCGGGATCATGATGAGCGGCCGCACGTCGATCTTCTCTTTTTTGACCTCGACCGCGGCTTCCATGATGGCGCGCACCTGCATCTGGTAGATCTCAGGGTACACGATGCCGAGCCGGCAGACGCGCAGTCCCAGCATGGGGTTGCTCTCGTGCAGCATGCGCACGCGCCGCAGCAGGCGCTCCTTCTGTGAGAGCACCGAAGGGTCGCCCTTAGTCAGCCGTAGCTCCGTCGTTTCGACGAGCAGGTCTTCCAGGCTCGGCAAGAACTCGTGCAACGGAGGGTCCAGCAGTCGCACGGTCACGGGCAAGCCCTTCATCGCCTTATAGATGTTCTGGAAATCCTCGCGCTGCATGGGCAAGAGCTGCTCCAAGCACTTGCGCCGCGAGTCCGGCGTCTCCGCGAGGATCATCTCCTGGACCACCGGGAGGCGCTCGGTCTGCATGAACATGTGCTCGGTGCGGCATAGGCCGATGCCTTCGGCCCCGAAATCGCGCGATTTGGCCGCATCTTCGGGGGTGTCCGCGTTTGCATAGACGCCGAGCCGCTTGAATTCGTCTGCCCACTTCAGGACCGCGCCGAACTGCGACGATAACTTCGCCGCTTGCATCTTGAGCTCGCCACGGTAGACATACCCGGTCGTCCCATCGATCGTGAGCGGGTCGCCTTCGCGCACGGTCTCGTCTTTCACGGAGAACTGGCGCGCGCGCAAGTCAATGAGCAGCGCCTCGCAGCCGACCACGGCCGGTTTCCCCATGCCGCGCGCCACCACCGCGGCATGCGAAGTTGCGCCGCCTTGCGAGGTGAGGATGCCCTCGGCTGCAACCATGCCGTGCACGTCGTCCGGCGTCGTCATGGGTCTGACCAAGATGACCTTCTTGCCTTGGCGGTGCATCTCGACCGCCACATCCGGGTCGAACACGACGATACCCGCCGCCGCTCCGGGCGCCGCGTTAAGGCCCTTGGCGATCACTTCCGACTTCGCGGCTTTCTCGTCGATCTGCGCGTGCAAGAGGGCCTGGAGCGACGCGGGGTCGATGCGCAAGAGCGCCTCTTCCCGGCTGATCAGATGTTCCTTCACCATGTCCGCCGCGATCTGCACGGCGGCCGCCGCGCTGCGCTTTCCGGAGCGGCACTGCAAGACGTAGAGCTTGCCGCGCTCGATCGTGAACTCGATGTCCTGCATGTCGCGATAGTGCTTTTCGAGCCTGGCGGCCAACTCCAGGAATTGCTTGTAGATCTTGGGCTGTTGCTTTTCGAGCACCGAGATTTTCACAGGCGTGCGGCTGCCCGACACCACGTCTTCGCCTTGCGCGTTTTGCAAGTACTCTCCATAGAGCGTCTTCTCGCCCGTCGAGGGATTGCGCGTGAACGCCACGCCCGTGCCCGAGTCATCGCCCATGTTTCCGAACACCATCGTCACGACGTTCACAGCCGTGCCCCACCAGTCCGGAATGCGCTCGTAGCGCCGGTACTCGATGGCGCGCTTGCTGTTCCACGACGAGAAGACCGCTTCCACGGCCATCCGCAGCTGGATGAAGACATCTTCAGGGAAATCTTTTTTCGTGTGGTGGCGGACGAGGGCTTTGAACTCGCTCGTCATGTTGCGGAAGGCGAGTGCCGTGAGATCGGACTCGGACGGGACCCGCGCCTTGGCGACGTAGCGCTTGACGACCTCATCGAAGGGATCGCGGCGCATGCCGAGCACGACGGTCGCGAACATCTGGACGAAGCGGCGATAGGCGTCCCAGGCGAACTTGTCGTTCTTCGTGAGCACGATGAGCGCGTTGCAGGTCCGGTTGTTCAAGCCGAGGTTCAACACGGTGTCCATCATGCCGGGCATGCTGACCCGGGCGCCCGAGCGCACGGACACCAGCAGGGGGTTCGTCTCGCCGCCGAATTCTTTACCGGTCTTGCGCTCCAGCTCCGCGACGCGCTTGTGGATCTCTTCATCCAGACCGGGCGGGAGTTGGCGCCCGAGCTCGAGGTAGCGCCGGCATACTTCGGTCGTGATCGTGAATCCGGGCGGAACGGGCAAGCCGATCTTCGTCATCTCGGACAAGCCCGCGCCTTTGCCGCCGAGCAGCTCGCGCATGGCGGCGCTACCCTCTTCGAAGCTGTAGGTCATCTTGCCGAGCGTGGATTTGGTCGGCGGCTCGAGCTTGCGGCTGACGGCCTTCTTGGCCGCCGGAAGAGGCGGCATGGGCTTGCGCGCGATATCGCCCATGACGGGAATAGTGGCCATCTTGACGCCCGCCATCATGCCGGCATCAGGGTCCAGAGGGATCGGCTTGCCGTCGACCGGAGCCATGAGGAGTTCCGGCTCGGCCACGGCGACGGGTGCCTTGGTCTTCTGCGGCGCGATCGGTTTTATGGCTTTGGAGTTGGCCGCCGCGGGCTTGGCGGCGATGGGCTTGGCCGTCGCGGCCTTAGCCGAGCCCGGCTTGGCCTTGACGGGCCGAGACGAGGTTGCGGCCGCACTCTTGGCGGCCGCTTTCTTCATCACAGGCTTACGAGCCGGCGGCTTGGACCTCTTCGAAGTGCGCGATTTTAGCTTCATTCTTCCCCCATAGGTGCACCTTAGTACTTTGATGCGGGACAGAATGCGACCTGTCTGAAAGCGCGATTGGACGAGATACTACGCGAGC
>JAJPHJ010000025.1 GCA_021325335.1 Pseudomonadota bacterium
CAATCGTCAAGATGGGCGCGGCGTACGGGTCGTCCGTCGGGCCGTTCGGAGATTTCGACATGGAAAAGAGTGGTTCGAGTTCCCCGTGGGAGCGGACCTTTAGTTCCGCGCTTCGTCGAGTGCGGCGATTGCGGCAGGCAGCTCTGCGATGCTGGAGATCTCACGCTCCGCTGCCCGCGCGCCCTGCGGCAGCCGTTCGCTACGGCTATTCACCCAGATGGCGCGCATGCCCGCTGCGTGAGCGCCGACGATATCGCGGTCGAATCGGTCCCCGACCATAACGCTTTCGTGCGCGCCGACGCCGAGTTCGTTCATCGCGTGCGCGAAAACCGCCGGGTGCGGTTTGGCGAGCTCCATCTCGCCTGCGAGGATGACGGCATCGAAGAGATGCGCGAGACCGAGCCGCGCGATCTTGGCCTCGTGCGTCTCGGCGAAGCCGTTCGTGATGATCGCCATCTTGTAGCGGCCATGCAGGCGGTGCAGCGCGGGCAAGGTCTCGGGGAACAGCTCGACCCGCTCGATGCGGATGGTATCGTAGCGGGTCGCCAGACGTTGAGCGAGCTCGGGATCGTCGATGCCGTGCGCGCGCAGCGCGGCCAGCCACAAGCGCGGACGGATTGCGCCGCTCGGCGGCTTAGGAGCGCCCGGTTCGAGCGTCTCCCAAAAGCGCATGGCTTCGCGCATGTAGGAGACCGCGAGCTGCTCCGCGCCGACGCCCCGTTCGCTTGCAAGTTCGGACGCGGCGAGCGCTGCGCTGCGTTCGCTTGAGATCGTATCGTCGAGCAAAGTGTCGTCGAGGTCGAAGAAGATCGCTTTGATCTTCGGCGCAGGGTTCAGATGAAGAGCACCGGCGGAACGCGGGCGAAGGCGCCCTCGATCTGCGCAAGCGCGGCCGCGCCGGCTTTGGGATCCAAGGTCGTCTCGAGCGAAGGCAGCGTTGAAATCGTATCGTCCGAATTGTAGAGGACGCTGCCTTGCCACGGCGAGCCCGGCAAGCCATTCGGGTCGTAGAAGTACGACCGGACCTGGAAGCCGAGCCTGCGCATCGAGACGAGTGCGTTGAGATTTCCGGTTGCGGCGGTCGCGTCGGCTGCGGCATCGATCGCCTCTGCAAAACGCGTGAAGCGCGCGAGTTGAGGCTCGAGCGCGCGGACGACGTCTATCCTGCGGCCCTCATCCGTCTTGCCGTTGGCGAAAGCATTGAGCCTGCGTTGCAGTGCTGAGGCAAGATCGGAAAGGCGCAGGTCCGGATACGGCGCGTCCGCGAGGCGCAACATCAAGACGGTGTCATAGCGCGCGGCCGCATCTGCAAAACGCATGCCCGGATCCAAGATGCGCAAGCTCGCGGGGTCGTCATACGCCGAATGATACGTGCCGAACACTCCGTAGTAAACGGCGCCGCTCGATGGAATGCCTTCGTGGTACGTGAAAGATTCGTGGTCGCTTCCGATCCCTGGCGCCGTTACCGTCTGCATTTTGTCTTGACGCGACCAGTATTGCGCGACCGGCGACCCGTCCGGCGCGGTGACGACGCTTGCCACGTCGTGCAGCAGCGCTGCCAAATCGTCCGTCGCGTATGCGTAGAAGGTCGGCCCCACAGCGACCTCGTCGGTATTGACGTAGGCCCAGCACGAGGAGCGAAGAGCGTTTGAGTTTTGATCCACCCACGCGACGCTGCCGAAGTCGTTGAGCTCTTCGCCGTCCCATGACCCGATGACGATCGTGCGAAACGGCCGCCAGCCGGACGAGCGCAGCTTCGCGAGCGCATCGGCGAATTGCAGCATCGCGACCGTGCCGCTCGTGGGGTCGATCGCTCCGAAGGTCCAGGCATCTCGGTGTCCGCCGATGACCACCGTTTCGCTCGGCGCTTGCGCGCCGCGCATGGTGGCGATGACATCCCAAATGGGGCCGATGAAGCGGCGGCTGCGCAGGACGTAGTGCACGCGTTCAACTCCGCCCACGCGGACGTTTGGCGTCGCTTTCGTCGCCCAAGCCCGTGGCGCCAGAGGACCGCCGAGCGATGCTTGCAGCTGGTGCGCGACCAGCGCAGTGATCGCGCTGACCGGTATCGGGGGAACGCGCAGCGTCGCAAACGAGAGATGGCGCGCTCCGGGAACCGGCACGCCGACCGCGGTCGGATCTCCGCCCGCGTATTCGATGAGCATCGTGTTGCGCAGTGCCGCGCCGAGCGGGCGGCTGCGACCGAGCGGATACGGCTTTCCGGTCGTGGGCGGGCCGAACGGGTCGAACCCCGGCTCCGGGTAGATCAACAGGGCTTTGCCGCCGTAACTGACGACGCGGCGCCCCTTGGAATCGGCACTGCCATGACCTTGTTTGGCGAGGAAGATCGCGCCCCTGAGGTTGACGCCGAGCCGTCGCAACGTGGCGAAGTCTGCGGCCGTGCCATAGTTGACGTAGATGAGCGGACCTTGCGCGTCGCCGTCGTCGCTAAAACCGGAGTACGGTTTTCCGATCTCCGCGTGGCGGGTCGAGTAGGCATCGCCCGCGACCGCGGGTTCGTACAGATCGACCTCGCGCTGAAACGGTGCCGTGATCTCGAGGTGCTGTTCGATCGGCCAGACGTTTGCGGTATCGTAGGTTACGATTTTCGCATCGAAGCCGTCCGCTGCCAGGCGGCCGCGCACGTAGGCCGCGGTTTGATAGTCGGTCGGCTGACCCATGCGGTGCACGTGACCGGCGATCGCCAACTCATCCGCCATCGCCGTCTTCGCGTTCGGTGATGATTGCGCGGCCTGTTCGAAAGCGATCTCCCGCATGGACTGTTCGGCCGTGAATCCGCGCAAGCGCGCGACGGCGTCCGCATCGGCAGATGCTCGCTGTGCGGACGGAGAGGCGAGCGCGAGGGCGGTGAGGCCCACGCAAAGCAGAATGCTCGATCGGAGCGAGCGCATGCTCATGCCGAGGAATTGCCCCGCTGGGGCACTTGACCTTCTAGCGTTCCGCAATCTCGTAGACGATCGTGTCCTTCGCGCGGAACACCTCGCGCAATGCGCCGCCTCGCGCATCGGCGGAGAGAGCCGCCCAGTCCACCCCGGTCGGGGTGCGATGCACGTAGGCCTCGTTCGCGTTGACGACCAGGTAGCGGATGTTGAGGGCGCGCAGCGGTGCGTAGCGCGCGGACGCGGGCCCTGCCCAGTCGAGCGCGATCGCCTGTTGATAGAACGGATTGCCCCACAACGTTTGCGGCGGGAAGTAGTAATCTCGCACGTCGTCGAGCGCCAGGATGCCATCGCGTCCTGCGTGCTGCGCGAGCCACTGCGCCGCGGCGAACGTCTCGAGCCGGTCGTCGAGGTATTGCGTGGCGGTCTGCCTGCCGGCAAGGTACGCCTCGGCCGGCACGATGCTTTGCGCTGCCTGCGAGCGCGCCATCTGCAACCAGTTCAACGTGACCGAGAATGCTCCGAGCAGGCTGAGCGCCATCACGTAAATCGAGCGCAGCCGGGAGCCGAGCACTGACGTTCCGCTCGCGACGAGCGCTGCATACGTGGTAGCGGGAGCGACTGCGAATCGCCACTGCTGGCTCGCAAAGAACCACGCCACGGTCAAGGCGATGGTGATCAACACGATCGGGAGAGCCGAGCGGATGAAGATCGCGCTCGCGATGGCGAAGACGATCCCCGCTCGAAGCGCAATGCCGGGATCGCCGCAAAAATCGCGCGGCGTGACGAGCAGCCGGTAGGGAAGCCTAGCGAGGTCGCCGGCCGACGTGCCGGCGGTGCACCAGTCTCTTGTCATCTCCACGTATCTGCCGGCGAAGGCGGCGACCGCCGGTTGATGGGCAAGGTGCGCCGAAAGAAATGGGTAGAGCGGATCGCCAGTCGAGATGAAGGTTCGCGCGTACCAGCCGCCGGCAACGAGCATCGCTCCAATAAGAAATGCCGCCCCGACCTTCCAGCGCTGAGAGCGGGTGAGCACAATCGCTGCGACGAGCACGATCGCGCAAACGCCCAGACCCGAGTACTTAATCGCGGCGGCGGCGCCGCACACCCACCCCGCGATCGCGATCCGCTCCCCTGTAGGGGGCGACTGGAAAGTCGCCCCACCGCCCGGCAGAACAAGGACGATACCGGCGAGCGCGAGCATCGCAAAAGGCACGTCAACGTAGAACGAGGGCGCGAGCCACAACCACAATGGCGATGACATGACGAGCATGGCTGCGGTGACACCGCCGCCGGGAGCGATCCGTGCAGCGAGAACGCCACCCAGGAGCGCGAGAATGACTCCGGCGCCGAGCGTGACCATCGCAGCGCCGGCGGAGCCGGCGACGGCATAGGCAGGCAGAGCAACCGCTTCGCCAAGCGATGGGAACCCCGATTGCACCATACTGGGGACGAAGGTGAACGCGCCGTGGGCGAGCGCCATGGCGGCCAGAGGCAGATGATAGGCGATCGGGTCCCACCAAACCGCGGGCAAGGCGGCGGCAATGAGGGCAGTAATAAACGCGGCCGCCATGACGACGTATGCGATGCGGTCTGCGAGGTCTTTGGGCGCGAATAAATTCGCGCCCGCTACATTCGAAGCGGGTGGGATTGGGTCAGCGAAATCGGTGCGAGTTTTTCGCGTGAATAAATTCGCTCGCGCTACGTAGGCTAGGAGAGCGAGTAAAAGCAGAGCTTCTAGCGTCAGACGATTGATCGCATGGAAGAGCCCGAGCACGCTGACAGCCGTGCCTAGCAGCGAATATCCGAGCGCTGCGCCGATAGCCAAACGAGTGACGCGATCGGAAACGGGCGTCAGGCAGTCGACGATCGCTACCCCACACCCCGTGGCGGCGATCCAGGTAAGAAGCCCGGCGCCGCCGCCTAGGAGTAGCCGCGTCCAAAAGGCGGCAAAATCCAGCGGTTGCGTCAAGAGCCCCGTACGAAGAGGATCAACACGATGTCCTCTGCAGGCAGGTACCTATTGAACCTGTGAATACTGACGGCGCGATACCTCTTTCCGAGCTCGTTCAAAAGCACGAGGTTCGGATCGATACCCCGAGGCTCGTAGGCGACCACCCACACCCGCTTATGTTGTTCAGCGGCCGACAGCGCCGGGTTCACTTGATCCGGGTGCCATACTTGCACACTCGGAATTCGTGCGATTGAGGGAACTCGCAAGACGTCGAACATCGACATGCCCTGTTCTAAGACAATGAAGTCACCTGGTTGAGCTTGGTCTTCGATGATCTGCGTAGCGCCCGGCCAGTCCGCGGTGTAGAAATTCGGGTCGACTGCCCAAATGCAACCGAAGACGACGAGCGCCGCGACCAACCCATAACAAGCCTTAACCAGCGCCGCGTTGGGTCGTTCGCGAGCAACGGAGTACAGACAACCCGTCCAGGCCGCCACCGCGTACGAGCAGATAAGGAAATACCGGTCGATATATATCAGTTTGTTCGCCGCTATATTGTAGACGATCGTCAGTATGGCCGGCACTGCAAGCCAGGGCAGGAGCGAACGTGGCGCGTACGTGAGCACCCCCCACAAGGCCGCGGCAAGCCAGACCCATGCCAAGATGTCGCACACAAGAAATGCCGTGCCTTCGAGCTGGGGAGCTATGGTCATCTGGCCGGGCAGCGAAAGTATTGATGCCAGGGGACTGGATTGAAACCCACGGAAGGTGATTCCGCCGACTTGCATCTGTGACAGCATCGTCTGCACTTGAGGCAGAAAGGCTATAATGACGGCGCATGCCCCAGCGGTCGCTCGCAGCAACTGCGAGCGGTAGAGTACCGCTACGAACAACACCTGAGCGATAACGAGGAACCACGCGAGATAAATTGTGTAAACGGCCAATATACAAGCGAGGACCCAGCCGAACCAAAGGAGTCGTCGCCTGACCCCGGCTATATCAGCGCGACGTACGATAACCGAAAGCAACAAAAGCTGCGTAAGGCCTAACGCATCGGCCGCAACGTACATGCGCACCCACGTATCGTAAAAGATCAGCATCGGCATGAATGCCGCGCACAGGGCGGCTACCACGGCCGCTCGTTCGCCGGCCCAAAGTTTGACGAGCGCGAAAAAGATAGCGACGGATGCGGCACCGATTGCTACCATCACGACGCGGGTCACCCATTCCGGGGTGTACGCAAGACCGGCGACGTGCAGGAACAGAAAGAACAGAGGAGGGTGCACATCCATGTGCCGGAGCGCCTCGATGGCAGTATGAGGCGGAACTGCCGCAAACCGAAGCGTGATTCGCTCGTCCGTATGGAACGGCCGGCGCAGTCCTTCGACGAGGCGAACCGCAAACGCGAGAAGTGTCAGGATCCAACCCGGGGAGCCGAGACTGCCTGTCAACCCCAGTTTCGGTGAAGGTTTGCCGAGCATGTATATGTTATCGGTGCGATTTCAGTCCTCATTCAAGGCGCGGTCTGCGTAAGGATGTCGTTGTAATATTGCTCCTGCGCGGCGGCAGCCTTATCCCACGAAAAGGTCTCCGCCCGGGCACGAGCCTGCGAGGAGAGGGCCGCTTCACGAGTGTTGTCAGAGGCGAGGTCGGTGAGAGCTCTGCCAAAAGCATGGCTGTCAAACGGTGGCGTCAGAACTGCGCTACCGGCAAACAGTTCGCGCGAACTCGGTACGTCGAAAGCTACGATCGGTACCCCGATAGCTAAAGCATCCAACCCCACCAAGCTCTGGTTTTCGTAGCGGGATGAAAACGCCAGCGCCTTCGCCCTCGCGAGGAATACGTGGCGGTTACTGCCGTCAAGAAATCCGATTGTGTGGACTCGATCGCTGAGCCCGCGTGATACTATTTCGCGCTGCAACCTGTCTCGAGCCGGTCCGTCGCCTGCGATCTTGAGAGAGAGGCCGTTTGGCAGCTCGCGCGCGGCCTCCAGAAGCAGATCCAAGCCCTTCGTCCACCAATCCAACCGACCGAGGAAGGCGACGTACGGCTCGTCACCCTGCCATGGGTGTGCGCGAGCATCATAGTCGGGGCCGTTGGGAATGACGCGGATCTCGGCCCTGGGAGCTAGCGACCGTAGCTGCCCAGATTGCGTATCGGTCAGAGCGATGAGATGACGATAACTTGCGACCGCAAATGCCTCCCAACGATCGACCGGCAAATGGTAACGTTGTGCTACCTGCTGCCCCATAAAATAGCTCGCCACGGCCACGACCGGTCGCCGTACGAGACGCGGGAGCCCGCTTGCAGTGAAGGGTGAGCTGAAATCCTCGATGATGATCTGTGACCGAGAAAAAACTGCACGTGGTAGAATTTCCGCGAAATACCAAACAAAGTTCGCAGGATGAGGTAGGGAAAGGGTTCGCAGGTACTGGATCCCATCGATCGTCTCATTGCGGAGAGAGCGAAATCCAGCAGTAACGACCGTGACCTCGTGACGTCGCGCCAGACGTTTGTTGATCTCCCTTGTCCGGCGAGCCTGACCTCCGGCATACGGAGTCCCCAGTGAATCTGAGTCGAAGTGCAGAATCCGCATGTGCCTGTTCGTTCGGTCTCCAACGGTAAAGTCCGGCGCCTACAAGGGATGATCCATGTGAATAAGCCATACACTCAGAAATTTTTTCGGAAGAACATCGGCGGGTCCTCAAGTTCGGCTGAACAAATCGTTTCCTTCATCACGCGATTGGTTCAACCGAAAAGCGTCGTAGACGTAGGGTGCGGGCTAGGAGCATGGTGCGCGCAGTTTGCCAAAATTGGCATCGCAGATGTCATCGGTCTCGATGGAGCATACGTTGACACATCTCAACTGAAGATACCGAGAGCTCTTTTTAAGGATATGGATCTAGAGTTGCCGATCCGTCTAGAGCGGTCTTTCGACCTCGCTGTTTCTTTGGAGGTGGCCGAACATCTATCCGCAAGACGTGCCCGGTCTTTTGTAGCTGACTTGACGCGTCTAGCTCCAATAGTTCTCTTTTCAGCAGCCATACCCGGTCAGGGAGGAGATCAGCACATCAACGAGCAGTGGCAATCTTACTGGCAACGTCTTTTTGCCGATCAGGGTTTCCGGGCTATCGACTGCGTGCGGCCGAGCTTTTGGAATAATGAACAGGTCGAGTATTGGTACCGCCAAAACACGCTACTCTACGTTCGGGGAGAGATCGCGGACCGGTTTAGAATCTTTGGCGAACCCTCCCAAATCGACATCGTACACCCCGAGTATCTGCGCGGAATGCTGCTATGGAAGCCATTCTTGGGCGATGTTTTGCGATGCTTCCCCGGCGCCTTTGTCAAAACCATGCGTCGAATCACCAGTGACGTCACGCAGCGAGCGTAGCGCGAGCACCCAGACGATCGGGACCAACAAGCCGTTCAGACTAATCGCTACGCCGAGCAGGCGCGAAGGTGTCGTGCCAAAGACAGCCATGCCCGCTGCCTCGAGAATAAGGATAGCAAGGACGTACTTCAGTACCGAGTAGTCGCCGATCGCAACGAGATAGGTAACGGCCACGAGCACGGCTGCAAGCAGTGACTCGTCGACTGCATACAAACGCAGCATGGCAACGCTGGGTGCAAACATTGGGCCATACGTTAAATGGATGAGCCAAGAACCGAAGGGAAAGATTACTGCGAGGCTGACCGCAATAAAGCTGGCTACGTTGAGGGCTACGAGAAGGAGTATGCGTCCGAGCGACGCTCGAGTCGCGTGCTTTGCGGCTGCAGCGAGGGGAGCTAAGAGCGGCATGGCGAGGGCGGCCCCGTAGGGTATTACGCGCGCCACTGTGCCAGCGGCTCCGAAGAAGCCGGCTTGCGCGGCGGCGAAGTGGTGTTTGGCGAACAGCATGTCGGCGTAGAGTAAGCCGCTCGTGGTCGCAGCCACCGCCAGGATTTTTGTTGCGCGGCGGCCCAGATCGATGGTCTTGTCCCCATTTGACGGTAGGTGGCTGCCGCCCAATGCCAGCGGAACGTAGACGATGGCCGTACTGAGCACAGCGCTTCCTACAAGTCCAACGACAGCGCCGGCGAGGCCCAGGCCCATGACCACAAGACTGAGCGCCAGACCAACCTTGCTGGCGCCCTCGGCGATGAGAGACCCAGCGAACAGTGTGAATCGATGCGCCCCCTGTGCGGCACCCCGACCGAAGTTTCCAAATAAGGAGATTCCGGCGTATAGGGCGAGCAGCCACCACAAGCTCTCCGGCGACACTTGCAGATATGAGCTCAGGGGCGCGCTCAAAATGCCCAAACCGATGATAAGCGCCGCTGCCAAGGCGCCAACGGTCCAGCCGTGCTGACGCAAGAAAGATGCTATGTCCTGCTCGCGACGGGAGCTCCACATTCGAGCGGTTTCTTGCATGGCTACCGTGCCCAGCGATGCTCCGATAACGCCCACCATAGCCGCAAACGCGATGAGCGTTGCGAGCGTGCCATACGCATTGGGTCCGAGTTTTCGCGAAAGCGTGAAGTGGAACAGGTATGAAAAAACATTTGCGACGAGCGCGGACCCCATGACAAGCGTCGCATTTCCAGAAAGGTCCCGCGGGCCAAGAGCCATCGTGACTGGCGATTTCGGCGAACCGCGCGCCGGATTGGCGGTCCCAGGCGTACCTTCGATCAAATCCATCTGAGGAGGCGTTAGCTCGAACCCGCCAGTCGACTGTCCCGCCATACAGTGGTTATCGGTAGCTCCCATGCCGATGACTACTAATGAGGAAATGCAATCTCGCGAGGGGCTCCCACCTGTCACAATCGGGGTGATGGCCTACAACGAAGAACGGAACATCGGAGAGTTCCTGGATAGTTTGCTGGTGCAGACGGCTGGGAGCCGCATCGCCAGCATTGTGGTCGTCGCCAGCGGCTGCACGGATCGCACCGCCGACATCGTCAGAGAGTTCCGCGAGCGCGATCCGCGCATTTTCCTTATTGAAGAGCCTGAACGCAGCGGCAAGATTTCGGCAATCAACCGATTCTTGTTTGACGCCAAGGAAGAAATCGTGTTCATCGCCAGCGCGGATATCATCCTGGAGCCCCAGACGATTGAGTTTATGCTCGTACCACTCGATGATCCGGAGGTAGGGATGGTCGGTGCGCATCCAATTCCGGTCAACAGTCGCGCAACATTTTTTGGGTATGCCGCGCATCTCATGTGGACGCTGCATCACGAAGTTGCCTCGCGCGATCCAAAGATGGGCGAACTCATCGCTTTTCGTAATGTCTTCCGGCGTTTGAATCCAAACAATATCAACGACGAGCTCTCGGTGCATCAACTGGTCCGTTCAGCCGGTTACAAGCTGGCTTACGCTGGAAATGCTCACGTGTACAACAAAGGTCCAGAAACCCTCAAGGAATTTATTTCGCAGCGCGTGCGCTGCATCGTCGGTAACTTACAGATCATGCGAGAGCACAATGTGCCTGCACCGACCATGCGAACGCTCCCGGTGCTACGAGCCGCTGCTCCACATATACTGGGCAACTGGCGGCGCCTCCATTGGACTATCGCCACCGCCGGCCTCGAACTCTACTGTCGCACAAAAAGTCACTTGACGTATCGCTCTCAGAAACGACGGGCGCGGTATAAGACGTGGGATCAGATTACGACCTCAAAGTCGCTGCAAAAGGAGCGGCCACGGGTCGCTCGTTAACCCCTGCGCGCTCCTCTAGGCGCGCGAATCTCAAGTGAGCACGTCTTCGCCGACGATCTCCGTTTGTATCGCGTCGAAGGACCGACAGTCCGAGCTTGTACGATGCCTGTCTTCCGTTGAGTCTCAGAACCTGAGGCCAGGACAGGTGATCGTCATCGATCAATCGGCGAAGAAATACGAACTACAACGCTTTCCAGGTCTAGAACATATCTACCATCCCGGCTTGAGCGGTCTCGCCGCAGCGCGAAATCTTGGCTGCTCACTTGCAGTTGGAGATATCGTTGCTTTTTTCGACGATGATGTCGAGCTGCGGCCGTGCTGTTTGGACGCGCTTTCGAAAGCATCTATCGACAACCCTGATGCTGTCGGGTTCCAGCTTGAGATCGAAGGCCTACATCAACATTTTGATCTCACCACCTTGCATGAGATGATTTTTCAGCACGGCTTTTTTAGTGCCGGCTATTTCGTAGACAAACCTTCGCAGCTCAGTCGCCTTCGTGGTTGCGCGATGGCGTTTAGATCAGCGACGTTTCTCCATGAGCGCTTCGACGAAAAGCTCGTCGGATATGGCTACGGTGAGGATTGGGAGTTCTCCCGACGAGCACAACGATGGGGTCGGCTCGTTTTGGCGCAAGGTGCGCGTGTTATCCATCATACATCGCCGACCAACCGCTTCAAGAAAAGAGAGATCCTCGAAATGAGGTGGGAAGCGTTTAATTATTTCTACAACAAACTCCGCGGCGACACACGTTGGATTGACCGATTCTGGCACCTGTGGTGGGAATTTGGAGAATCCATCAACTGGCTACGATTCGGAATGGGCTTCCCTGTCCTTGGAATCAAGGGTCCTCGGGTCCCAGACGCTGGAGAAAGCGCAAAATAAGTTTGCAACCGCTCGTGCGCGATTGTGGGGCTTAGAAGAGCGCAGCCTCACGGAGCGCTTGACCGAAGACTTTGGGCGCTTTGCGGGAGAGCGAGGGGTCGCCGGCGTCGGGCAACTGCTTGCGCAGCTCCCACAACTCGTCACGAAGTGCAGCAGCTTTTTCGAACTCCAAGCGCGAGGCCGCTTCTTTCATCTCCTTCTCGAGCTTGATGATGGTCGCAACCAAGACGTCGCGCGGCACGTCGCGCAACGCTTTGGGTCCCCGGCCTTTCTGTTCGGCGGAAGCCGTCGCATCGGCCAAAATGTCGCGCACCGATTTGCGGATGCTCTGCGGATCGATGTGGTGCTCGGCGTTGTACGCGAGCTGCTTGACGCGCCGGCGTTCGGTCTCGTTGATGGCGCGTTCCATGGACTGCGTCACGTTGTCCGCATACATCAAGACCGTGCCGCTGACGTTGCGCGCCGCACGGCCGATGGTCTGGATGAGCGACGTCTCCGAGCGCAGGTAGCCTTCTTTGTCGGCGTCGAGGATGGCGACGAGCGAAACCTCCGGTAAGTCCAAGCCTTCCCGCAAGAGATTGATGCCCACGAGGCAATCGAAATTGCCCAAGCGCAGGTCGCGCAGGATTGCGATACGTTCGAGCGTCTCGATCTCGGAGTGCAAGTACTTGGCTCGCACGTCCATCTCGATGAGGTAATCGGTGAGGTCCTCGGCCATCTTCTTCGTCAGCGTCGTCACGAGCACGCGCTCGCGGGCGTCTGCGCGGCGGCGGATCTCCTCCATGAGATCGTCCACTTGGCCCTTCGTGGGCCGGACCACGACCTGCGGATCCACGAGGCCGGTGGGCCGGATGATCTGCTCGACCACCTGCGTCGAGTGTTTCGCCTCGTACGGGCTGGGGGTCGCCGACACGTAGACGATCTGCTTGACGTGCTTGTCGAACTCGTCGAAGGTGAGCGGCCGGTTGTCGAGCGCCGACGGTAGCCGGAACCCGAACTCGACGAGGATCTCTTTGCGCGAGCGATCGCCGTGATACATGCCGTGGACTTGCGGCAGCGTCACGTGCGACTCGTCGACGAAGACCATCCAGTCGTCGGGGAAGAAATCGAGCAGGCAGAACGGCGTCTGACCGGGCGCGCGGCCGGTGAGATGGCGCGAATAGTTCTCGATGCCGTTGCAGTAGCCGAACTCGCGCAGCATCTCCAGATCGTTGCGCGTGCGCATCTCCAGGCGCTGCGCTTCGAGCAGCTTGCCGTTCGTGCGGAAATAGGCCAGCCGCTCCTCGAGTTCTGCTTCGATGCTCGCGACAGCGCGGCGCAGTTTCTCTTCCGGCGTGATGAAGTGTTTGGCCGGGAAGATCATGACCTCGTCCATGTCTTCCAAGAGCTCTCCCGTGATCTGGTTGACCCGTGAGATGTGCTCGATCTCATCGCCGAAGAAATCCAGCCGGGTGATGATCTCGTCGTCGACCGCAACGTACTCGAGCACGTCGCCACGGACGCGAAACGTGCCGCGGATGAGCGCGATATCGTTGCGCCGGTATTGCATGTCCACGAGCTTGCGCAAGAGCTTGTCGCGGTCGTACTCCTGGCCGCGCCGCAGCGAGAGCGACATCTCCATGTAGTCCGAGGGCGAACCCAACCCGAAGATGCATGACACCGAGGCGACGATGAGCGTGTCGCGGCGCGTGAGCAGCGATTGGGTGGCCGAATGGCGCAGCCGCTCGATCTCCTCGTTGATCGAAGAATCCTTTTCGATGTACGTGTCGCTGGACGGGATGTACGCCTCGGGCTGGTAGTAGTCGAAGTAGGAGACGAAATACTCGACCGCGTTGTGCGGGAAGAACTCCTTGAACTCGCTGCACAGCTGGGCCGCGAGCGTCTTATTGTGGCACAGCACGAGGGTGGGCTTTTGCACCTTCTCGATCGTCCACGCCATGGTCGCGGTCTTGCCGCTCCCGGTGACGCCGAGCAGCGTCTGGGCACGGTCGCCGCGCAGCGCGCCCTCGGCCAGGGCCGCGATCGCGGCCGGTTGGTCGCCGGCGGGCTTAAAGGGGGAGATGACTTCGAATTTCGGCATGGCTTTGAGACGGTCCTAAAGGGCTGTCCGTAACACTTCGGAGAACTCGCTTGCAGGCCTGCGAAAATCATTCGCCGGCTCGAGAAAGCAACGGGAGGCCGCTGTTATGGCTACGGCAAAACCGGTCCTCTTCGCGGGCAACTCCAATCGCGCGCTTGCCGAAGAGATCGCGAAGAAGATGGGCACCCACGTCGGCAAGGCGCTCGTCACGACCTTTGCAAACGAAGAGTGCCGGGTCGAGATCCGCGAAAACGTCCGCGGCGCCGACGCATTCGTCGTCCAGTCCCTGTGCAAAGCCGATCCGCACCACTCCGTCAACGACTCGTTGATGGAGATGCTGCTCATGATCGACGCGTTGCGCCGGGCCTCGGCGTACCGCATTACGGCGGTTATCCCGTATTACGGCTACGCGAAGCAAGACAAAAAGACCAAAGGCCGGGAGCCGATCTCGGCCAAGCTCGTCGCCAACCTGCTCTCGACCGGGGCGTCCAACGAGTGCTGACGATCGACTTGCACGCAGCGCAGATCCAGGGCTTCTTCGACGAGCCAGTCGACAACTTGAGCGCGGGCTACATTCTGGCGAACTACCTCATCGGCAAGCGCAAGCTCAAGGGCCCGACGTGCGTCGTCGTGTCGCCCGATGCCGGCGGCGTGGCGCGTGCCGAGACCTTCGCCAAGAAATTGCAGACCTCGGTCGCGATTGTCTTCAAGCGCAGACCCCGGCCGGACGTCAACGAGGTGAGCGAGGTGGTCGGCGACCTTGACGGCAAGACCGCGATCATCGTCGACGACATGATCTCGACCGGCGGCACGCTCGTCAAAGCCGCAGAGGCTTTGCTCCAGCGTGGCGCGACCTCCATCGTCACCTGCGCGACCCACGGCATCTTCGCAGCTGAAGCCGCCCAAAAGCTGATCGAATCGCCCATCAACGAGATCATCGTGACGGACACGATCCCCGTGCCGCTAGAGATCAGGGGTGGGAAGATCACCGTGTTGTCCGTGGGCAAACTGCTCGCGGACGCCATCCGGCGTATCTCCGCCAATCGGTCTGTGTCCGAGATCTACGAAGAACAGGAAGAGGAGCTGGCCCGTTCGCAGGCCAGCGAGGGCGGGCCGCTCTTCGCCGTGCCTGACAGAAGCGAGCCGCAAGAGACGTTCGTCGCTGTGGACTCAGGCTCGTAAGCTGTGAAGCGCTGATGGCCGTACAATAGGAAGCGTCGTATGCAACAGACCACTGTGAAAGCAACTCCCCGTCAAGCCGCAGGCAGGCGCGCAGTTCGCCGCGTGCGCGCGGACGGCGGCATCCCGGGCGTCGTCTACGGCAAGGATTTCGGTGCTCCGCTTCCGGTGCTCGTAGATGCGAAGGACCTGCGCGCTGCGCTCACAAGTCACGGCGGCTCGGCCGTCTTGAATCTCGAGATCGAAGGCCGCGGCTCGACCGCCGCCATCGTGCAAGAGCGCCAACTCGACGTCGTGACCAAGCGCTTGATCCACATCGACTTGCACGCCATTAGCCTCGACGAAGTCGTCGAGACCCACGTGCGCCTCGTGCTCGCCGGCACGCCGCCTGGCGTGAAGGAAGGCGGCATCTTGGATTTTGTCGTCCGCGAAGTCACGATCGAATCGCTGCCGACCGACATCCCCGACCAGATCGAGATCGACGTCAGCGCGCTCAACATGTTCGACACCATCCACGTGCGCGACATCGTCGCGCCAGCGAGCGTGAAAATCGTCGAGAATCCAGATGAGATCGTCGTGACCATCCTGCCGCCGTCCAAGGTCGAAGAAGCTCCGGTCGCCGCGGCCGAGGTGCCCGCGGAGCCCGAACTCATCGGCGAGAAGAAGCCCGCTCCCGAGGAAGCCGGGGAAACGGAGTAGCGCGGCCTGGCAGGCGAGGCGCTCCCTCCCGCATCGCTCGTCGTGGGTCTTGGCAA
>JAJPHJ010000080.1 GCA_021325335.1 Pseudomonadota bacterium
AAGCCCTCGCACATCGTCGGACCGGCGCTGCACCTCTCGCGGGCCGACGTCGGCGAGCTGTTCGCGCGCAAACTCGGCATCCCGTTCAGCGACGATCCGTACGTCTTGATGACCGCGGCGCGCGAGCGGTTGCGCCGCCGTTACCTCGAAGCGGGCGTGGGCATAACCGGCGTCAACTTCGCCGTCGCCGAGAGCGGCACGATCGTCGTCGTCGAGAACGAAGGCAATGGCGGGTTAAGCGCCGCGACTCCTCCCGTGCACGTGGCCCTCATGGGCATCGAGAAGGTCATCCCGCGACTGTCCGATCTCCCGCTCTTCCTGCGTCTGCTCGCGCGGGCGGCGACGGGCCAAAAACTCACGAGCTACACGCACTGCTTCATGGGCGCCGAGCCAGGGAAATCGATGTACTGCATCCTGGTGGACGCCAAGCGGACGGAGCTCTTGGCAGACCCGCGCACGCGCAGTTCGTTATCGTGCATCCGCTGCGGGGCATGTCTGAACGTGTGCCCGGTTTATCGGCGCGCCGGAGGGTGGGCATATGGCGGAGCGTACAGCGGTCCGATCGGCGCGGTCATCGCGCCGACGCTCGAGGGGAAGAGCGAAGCCGGCGAGTTGCCGTTCGTCTCGACGTTATGCGGCGCGTGCCAAGAGACGTGTCCGGTCGGCATCGATCTTGCACATCAGCTCGTTTATCTGCGCAACGTCATGTCACGTTCGGCGCGCAAGCCGTCCACCGATTCGCGTCTCATCGCATTTTGGAATAAGACGATGCAAGATCTGCGATCGTACCGTCGGGGCACCCGCGTCGTGCGCCACGCCGCCAGGCTCGGACAAGCCCTGGGATGGAATCCCGGTCCGCTGGCCGTCTGGGCCAAGAACCGGACCTTGCCCCGATTCGCCGCGCAAAGCTTCAAGGAGTGGTGGGAGCGCCGCAGTGGCCGCTGACGCTCGCGAGCGGATCCTCGATGCGATCCGTGCAGCATTGGGGCCCGGCGCCCGTCCGAGCGAGCCGCATCCACTTGCCTTTGAGAGCGCGCCGGCATCTGCACCCGAGCGTTTGGAGAGCTTTCGAGCCGAACTGCAGCTGCTCGGAGGCGAGGCGAGCGTGGTCTCGGATACCTCCGCGTGCGCGCGCTGGATCGAAACGTATTTGCGGGGAATCGGAGTGCGCAGCGTCGCGGTGCAATCGTCGCCGCTCGCGCTGGAAGTTGCGAACGTCCTTCATGGACTTCAGATAGAGCCGGCGGCCGGTCGCACCGCAGACGAACTCGAGCGCATCGACTGCGGTCTGCTCGAAGCGCAGGCGCTCTTGGCAGATACGGGCTCCGTCGTGCTCGTCTTGTCGACGTATGCGGACCGGCTGCTGCCGTACCTTCCGCGCACGTGCGTAGTCGTCGCCTCGGTCGCGCGACTGCACGGCACGCTTTGTGCTGAGGCGCTCGGAGCCATCGATGGAGCGGCCGCCGTTCAACAGGGTGGAGAGGCGGTGATCGTCACCGGTCCGAGCCGCACCGCCGACATCGAGAAAACGCTCGTGTTTGGAGCGCATGGCCCCGCGAACCTCGCGGTGGTCATACTAATGTAGACGGCGCAAATCTATTTGCGCCGGTTGCGAATAAATTCGCAACCTCTACATCAACGTCGCCTAATGTAGCGGGCGCAAATTTATTTGCGCCGATCTCGCTACGTCCCCGCGCGCTCCTTTTCCAAGAGCGCCCGCTTCCTCGCCGGACCCCAGCGGTAGCCGCCCGCTCCGCCGGCGCGCGGTACCGCACGATGACAGGGGATCAATAGCGCGACCTTGTTCGAAGCGCAGGCGCGCGCGACGGCGCGTGCTGCGGTCGGCCTGCCGAGTGATGCTGCGATCTCACCGTACGTCCGGGTCTGACCGTACGGGATGTCGGTGAGCGCCTTCCACACCGAGCGCGTGAACGCGGTAGCCGCCACGTCCAGTGCGAAATGATTCAGCGGCTCGCCGCGCTCCAGATGCGCGACGATGCTTTTCACGATCGGGCGCAGCGAGCTATCGCGGCGCTCCACGAGCGCCGCGCTGAATTCGTGACGCAAACCGCGCTCGAGCGCCCTCTCCGCATCGCCGAGATTGACGGCGCAGATCCCTCGGTCGCTGGCCGCGACGAGCAGCTTGCCGAGGCGGCAGTCAACGATGGTGAATCCGATCGTGGTACCGCGGCCGGCGCGACGATAATCGTCCGGCTTCATCCCCAAGAGCGCATCGCCCCGTTCGTAGAGCCGGCTGCTCGAGCCGTAGCCCGCGGCGTAGAGTGCATCCGTGACCGTTTTTTCGCTGCGCAGCCGTGCTTTCAAACGCTGCGCGCGACTGAGGTCGGCGTAGTGCTTGGGCGTCATCCCGACGACCGCTTTGAACGCTCGCACGATGTGCGGCGGGCTGAATCCAAAACGTGCCGCCATCTCGCCAAGCCCCGGCGTCCTATCCTCGAACGAGTCGATGTACCGGCACAGACGCTCCGCCAAGTCGCGGCTAACCCCGGGTGCGACATCGGGTTGACAACGGCGGCACGCGCGAAACCCTGCGTCGCGCGCTTCCCCGGCATTGGCGAAAAACGCGATGCGCTCGGGTTTGGGCCGCCGCGACGCGCACGAAGGGCGGCAGAAGATGCCCGTGGATCTCACCGCGTACACAAAGGCGCCGTCAAAACGGCGGTCGCGGCTGAACACCGCAGCGAGGCGTGGGTCGATTGCTATTGCTTCCATAGAGCCATTATGCGGCATGGCTAGTCAGGGGTCTATCCGAATCTCGTCATCAAAACCTCTCATGGACTACGACGTTATCATCTTGGGCCTTGGAGGCATGGGCAGCGCCGCGGCGGCACATCTCGCCGCGGGAAAAAAGCGCGTGCTGGGGCTCGAGCAGTTCACGCCCGTGCACGACCGTGGTTCGTCTCACGGGCAGACGCGCATCATCCGCAAAGCCTATTGGGAGGACCCGTCGTACGTGCCGCTCCTGCTGCGTGCGTACGACCTCTGGGACGACCTGGAGCGGCGCAGCGGTCGCGAGCTCTACCTCCGCACCGGGGGACTCATGGTCGGAGCGCCGTCGAGCGCACTCATCACCGGTTCGCGCCGCAGCGCGCTCGAACACGGTTTGGCGCACGAGATGCTCGACGCGCGGGAGATCAGGGCACGATATCCCGCCGCGCGCCCGCACCCGGATGAGATCGCGCTCTTCGAAGAACCGGCGGGCATCTTGTTCCCCGAGGCGTGCGTCCGAGCGCACCTCGATTGGGCCGCAAGCGCCGGCGCAACCCTTCAATTCGAAAGCAAGGTTGACGGATGGGAAGCATCGGACGGCGGTGTCGCGGTGACGACCGCCTCGGGCGAACGCGTTCGCGCGAGCGAGCTTGTGATCTGCGCCGGGGCTTGGCTCGCGCAGGCTGCAAGCGACCTGCACCTTCCGCTGCGGGTCGAGCGCAACATCGCGCATTGGTTCGCGCCGGCTGCACATCCAGAACTTTTCTCGGCAGAGCGATTGCCGATCTACATCCTCGAGCGCGATCCGCAAGCCGTGCTCTATGGTTTTCCCGATCTCGGCCACGGCATGAAGGCTGCCTTCCATCATTCGCATGTCTACGTCTCGCCTGACGCGATCGATCGAACGGTAGGGGAGGTTGAAGTGCAACGCGTGCGCGATGCGCTGGCCGACTGGCTGCCGGACGGTAACGGCCGGCATCTCGAATCGTCGGTCTGCATGTACACGCTCACGCCAGACGAGCACTTCCTCATCGGTCGCCACCCGGCGCACGCAAACGTCTTCATCGCCGGCGGTTTTTCCGGCCATGGCTTCAAGTTCTGCAGCGTGGTCGGCGAAGCGCTCGCCGAGCTCGTGACGGATGGAGCGACTCGCCACCCATTAGATTTGTTCAACCTGGCGCGCGTCTAAAGACGCGCCGCCTCCAAAAAAAGAAAACGGACCCAGATGATCTGAGTCCGCCTTGTCGCCGATCCGCTTTTTTTAGGCGCGGATCTTTTGGAAGCAGTCGCGGCAATACACCGGCTTGTCGCCGCGCGGTTGGAACGGCACTTCTGCCGGTCCGCCGCAGCTGCTGCACGTCGTGTTGAACATCTGACGGGCCGCAAAGCTGCGACGTTCACCGCCGCCGCCGCCACCCTGCGCGCGGCTAGCCTTGCGGGCCTGCCGGCAATCCGGGCAACGGTTGGGCTTGTTCTGAAAGCCCTTCTGCGCGTAGAACTCCTGCTCGCCGGCCGTGAACGTAAATTCCGATCCGCAATCGACGCAGGTCAGTAGTTGGTCGC
This sequence comes from Pseudomonadota bacterium, assembly GCA_021325335.1. GTDB lineage: Bacteria > Vulcanimicrobiota > Vulcanimicrobiia > Eremiobacterales > Eremiobacteraceae > JAJPHJ01. The sequence goes on from JAJPHJ010000080.1 coordinate 4,294, forward strand.
TATACACTGTGGGTTGACTCCTCTTCGCATGGTAGTTACGGTTTTCGGCCTCTGGGGTGCTTACGTTCGCGGAGAGGAGATTGAAAGGGATCCAATTTCGACGTCCGGGCAAGTCTTTTCCGCCAAGTCCAAAACCACCAGACATCATACCATTTGTGAGACCGCTCTGCAAGGCCGCGGCGTGCGCAAAAGCGCTTAAAAAGGCGGCCTAATAGCGCGTCAGGGTAGGGTCGACACGGTCCGTCCATGCCCGCAATCCGCCCTCCAGGTTGAGCACGGACGGGTACCCCGCGTCGCGCAGCAACTGCGCCGCCCGCGCGCTCCGATTCCCGGTCAGGCAGTACGCGACGATCTCGCGATCCTTCGGAAGTTCGCTCAAACGCTGCGCGAGCTCGCCAAGCGGAATCTCAAAGCTGTTCTGCAGTTTTGCGATCTCACGTTCTGCAGGCTCGCGCACGTCGAGCAGCGCGACGCGATCGCCGCGCGACAGACGTTCGTTCAAACTCTCGACGTCGATCGATCCCATGCCGCCGTTGCGCGCGGGAACGTCGCAGCTCGCCGCCTCGTCTTTCAATTCGAGGAGATTCGCATGCGGTCCGCAGGCCGGGCATTTTTCGTCTTTCAGCAGCTTGAGCGTCCGGAAGCGCATCTCGAGCGCATCGAAGACGAGCAGCCGCCCGATAAGCGGTTCGCCGATCCCGGCGATCAACTTGATCGTTTCGGTGGCTTGGATCAACCCGATGATGCCCGGCAAGACGCCGAGCACGCCGCCTTCCGCGCATGAAGGGATCTCTCCGGGCGGGGGCGCCGTCGGGAAGATGCAGCGATAGCACGGACCGCGTCGCGCGTCGAAGACCGAGGCCTGGCCTTCGAATCGATAGACCGAACCGTAGACGTTCGGCACCCCCGCGAGCACGCACGCGTCGCTGACGCAAAATCGGGTCGAGAAGTTGTCGCTGCCGTCCACGACGACATCGTAGGCTCGCACGAGTTCGAGTCCATTGGCTGCGCCGAAACGCGTGCGGTGCAGGACGAC
>JAJPHJ010000007.1 GCA_021325335.1 Pseudomonadota bacterium
GCTATGCCCGCGACGATGGAAGGCACCGCCTGAAAGCTCAAAACGCTCGGCGCACGCTCGATCTCCTGGTTGCCGATCGTCAAGAGCGCGATGACGAACAGGAAGAGCACGAGGATGGCGCCGGCATAGATGATGATCTGGATCATCGCCAAGAACTCTGCCGAAAGGGTCAAGAACAGCACGGCAAGCGCGCTGAAGTTGACGATGAGCCCGATGACCGAATGCACCGGCTGCCGGCTCGCGATGACCCCGACGGCCGTGAGGATGAGCAGGACGGCGCAGATCCAGAAAAGCGCGGTCACGGCGCGACGCCCGGGTCGGTTTCGACTGCAGACTCGGTATTGGCCATGTGCTGGGTGATGGGGTCGCGCACGAGCAGCTTGTCTTTTCCGTAGACGAGCCGGTCGCGGGTGAAGTCGGCGATGTCGAAACGCGGCGTCAACACGATGGCATCCGTGGGGCATGCCTCCTCGCACCAACCGCAAAAGATGCAGCGCAGCATGTCGATCTCGTAGCGATAACCGTAGCGCTCGCCCGGCGACACCGGGTGGGCGGGGTCGTTCTCGGCGCCGATGACGGTGATGGCGTTCGCGGGGCAGGCCACCGCGCACAGCTCGCAGCCGATGCAACGTTCGAGGCCGTCGTCGTAGCGGCGCAGTTCGTGCACGCCCCGGAAACGCTCGGCGTGGCGGAAAGGCTGACGCGGATAATCGATCGTCGCCTTCTTCGTGAAGAGATACTTGAGGGTGGTTGCCATCCCGATGACGAGGCCGCCGACCGCGCGGAAGATGTTCATGGCGCGAACCTCACCGCGACCCCATCGTGGAGACGATCGCAGCGACGACGAGAAGGTTGGTCACGGCGGTGGGCAGCAAGAACTTCCACCCGAATGCCATGAGACGGTCGTACCGCAGGCGCGGCAAGGTCGCACGCCACCAGATCATCAGGAAAAGCAAGAACCCGACTTTGACCAAAAACCACAGCACGGACAGATACGGGTGCACGCTCACGAACGGACCGTCTCCTCCTCCCAAAAAGAGCAATGCCCGGATCGAGCAGACCGTGATCATGTTGACGTACTCGGCTACGAAGAACGTGCCGAAGCGCAGGCTCGAATACTCGGTGTGGAATCCCGCGACGAGCTCGGTTTCAGCCTCGGGCAAGTCGAAGGGCGCGCGATTGGTCTCCGCCATCGCCGTGATGCCGAAGATGAGGAACGGGATGAGCAGCGGTATCGCATACCACAAATGATGCGCGGCTTGCGCCGCGACGATGCCAGCCAGACTCGTCGTGCCCGCAAGCATGACGACGGGGACGATCGCGAGTCCCATGGCGAGCTCGTACGAGATCATCTGGGCCGTGGAGCGGATCCCGCCGAGCAGCGACCACTTCGACTGTGACGCCCACCCGCCGAGCGTGATGCCGTAGACGCCGATCGACGCCACCGCAAGGATGTACAAGATGCCGACGTTGGGAGACGCGATGGCGATGGGATCGCCGTTCGGATACCAGCCGAACGGGATCACCGCATAGGCCATAAGCGCGGTGAGGACGGCCAGGGCGGGCGCGACCTTATAAAGGAAGCGATCGGCGCCGCCGGGCGTGAGGTCCTCTTTGAGGACGAGCTTGACGGCGTCGGCTGCGGGCTGCAACAGACCCCAAGGCCCGCACCACGTCGGACCGAGCCGCATCTGGAACCAGCCGAGCATCTTGCGTTCGGTGAGCATGAGATACGCAAAGGAAGTGACGACGATGAAGATGAGGACGCCCGACTTGATCGCGACGGTGAGAACCCACTCGGGGACGTGCATCATGCGCTCGTCTCCGTGAGGCTGTCGACCGGCTGACGCGCCGCGCTCGCGACTGCGACGCCGAAACCGGAACCGTCGAGGAGTTTGTTGACCGGCGCTTCGGGCATGTCGGCCACAACGAGCGCGATGCCCGCGGGTGCGGCAACCCGGAGCTGCGCGCGCACCGCGATCTCGCCGCCTGCGCCTGCAAGGGTCACCACATCGCCGGCTTCAAAACCGAGGCGCGCGGCGTCATCGGGATGGAACACCGCGAAAGGCACGGGACGCATGGCTGCCATGCCAGGATCGTGCGCGCTCGGACCTCCGCCTGCATACAAGCGAGGGATCGGGATGATGCGAAGCGCATCCGTGGGTCCGGCTTTCCATTCGCGCATCGCGCGAGCATCTTCTGGGACTCGGTCGACCTTGGGCCGCGGCAACGCGGACTCGCCTGCGTGCGCGCGCGTCGCGGCCTGCACGCGTCGCAGTTGCGCGAAAAGCGAATCGACGTCGTGCGCGATGACGCCTTCCATGCCCATAGCGTGCGCGAGGGACGCAAAAATCCGAGCATCGGTGGCCACGTGCACCGGAGGTTCGACCGCCTGCGCGAACTCCTGCTGACGACCTTCGAGGTTCGTGACGTGCCCGCGCTTCTCGGCGAACGACGCCGCGGCGAAGACCACGTCCGCAGCCTGTGCGGTTTCCGTCATCACCTGCTCCGACACCGCGAGGAAGCGGACGTTTTCCAGCGCGCGGCGGACGAGCGCGCCGTCCGGGTACGTGAGCGCGGGATTCGCTCCCACGACGAACAACGCATCGAGTTCTCCCTTGGCTGCTGCTGCCAGCATCTCGCCGGTCGTCATCCCGGCGGGCTCGACCGGAACGTAGCCCGGCCCCAAGTTGGGCACGCATCCGGCAGCCTCGGCGCCGCGCGAGTTGCCCTGCGCTCCCACGACGAGCACGCCGACCGGGTGGTCGTATCGGCCCAGACGATCCATGAGCTCGTCAAGGGCGGCGATCGCTTCGGGATCTCGGCCGTTGTGGATCGCGACGATCTTTTCGGCCGAGGCCAGCTCCTGCGCGATTTCGGCGACAGGCCCCGCACCGCTGCCTTCCTTGCCGTGGTGCACGAGGTCTGCGAGCCGGCGCATGAGCGCACCGATTTCGCCGGGCGCGTATTCGGCGTATCGGAACGGCACCGCGAACTCCGGTTTGTAGGGCCCGACGAACATGACCTTCGCATGCCGTCGCGCCACGGCCCGCCGGAGCCGGAGATCGAGGATCGGCGCTTGTTCGGGCGTGATCGCGCCGAAGATAAGGATCAGCGAGGCGTCGTCGAGGTCCGCGAGGCGCGCGCCGAAGCGTGCCGGCGAAGCAAATTTCTGCAGCGTCGCGCGGTGATCGATGTTGTTCGTGCGCAGCACCTCGCGGCCGAAATGCTGGAGCGCGAAGGCCTCTTCGTCGGAGAGGCGACCGCCGCCGATGATGCCGACGCGGCCGCTCTTCGCGGCGCGTCCGAGACGCTCCGCAACCAGCGCGATCGCCTCGTCGAACGAGGCTTCGCGGAGGTCGCCGCCGGTCCTGACGAGCGGCCGGCGCAAACGCGAAGGTTCGTACAGGTAGTTGAACGTGTAGCGGCCCCGGTCGCAGATCCATCCATCATCGATCGCGGTGTTCTCGCGCGTGAAGGTGCGCATGATGCGCCCGAAGCGCGAATCGATCCGGTAGTTGCAGCCGACCGAACACTGCGTGCAGAC
>JAJPHJ010000116.1 GCA_021325335.1 Pseudomonadota bacterium
ATGAAGATCCCGCCGCCCGCGACCGCTCTTTTCAAAACGCCCATGAGACTGCTCGCGCCGGCGGTCATCGGCGTCGTCTTCATCTGGATGTTGCCGGTGATCCACGACAGTTCGCCTGGTTCGGCGATGACCATCTCTCCCGGTTGCAACGTGATTTCCAAAACCGGTAACGTCGTTCCGATAATGCGTTGATCCATCGCTCTCTCCTCACGGTGCGAGCCATCCGCTCGTGCGCCCGACGCTTCGCCGCGCCAAGCGAGAGGTCCTCAAACGACAGGTGCGGCAATAATGGCCGATGGCACCCAAAGAGGTTCCGCCCTACGAGCCGCAGTCGATCGAGCCGAAATGGCAGAAACAGTGGCTCGACAGCGGCCAGTACGTCACGCGCGAGCGGCCTGACCGGCAGAAATTCTACCTGCTCGAGATGCTGCCGTACCCGAGCGGGGATTTGCACGTCGGCCATGCCCGCAACTACACGCTGGGCGACGTCATCGCGCGGTACCGCCGGATGCGTGGCTACAACGTGCTCCATCCAATGGGCTGGGATGCCTTTGGGCTGCCGGCAGAGCAGGCAGCGATCGCTCGCGGCCTCCACCCTCGCGAGTGGACGAACGCGAACATCGCCACCATGCGTTCGCAGTTGCGCCGCCTGGGGACGTCCTACGATTGGACCCGCGAAATCGACTCGTCCTCGCCTGAATACTACCGTTGGACGCAGTGGTTATTCTTGCTCATGTTCCGCAAGGGCCTTGCCTATAAGGCGGAAGCCACGCTGAATTGGTGCCCGCAGGATCAGACCGTGCTCGCAAACGAGCAAGCCGAAGGCGGCGTGTGCTGGCGTTGCGGTTCGAAAGTGGAGCGGCGCAAGCTCAGCCAGTGGTTCTTCCGGATCACCCAGTACGCAGACCGCTTGCTCGAAGGACTCGATCGTCTCGATGCGTGGCCCGAGCGTGTCAAAACTATGCAGCGCAACTGGATCGGTCGCAGCGAGGGCGTGACCGTCTCATTCCCGATCGAAGGCGACGCGGGCAAGATCGATGTGTTCACCACCCGCATCGATACGATCTTTGGGGCAACCTACCTCGCGATCGCGCCGGAACATCCGCTCTTGGCGCGCATCATCGCCGGCAAGCCGGAAGCGGATGCCGTGAACGCATTCGCGGCGAGCGTCAAGGACAAAAGCGAGCTCGACCGTGCGCAGCTCATGGAAAAACAGGGTGTCTTCACCGGCGCATTCGCGCGCAATCCATTGAGCGGCGAACGCGTTCCGATTTGGGTGACCAATTACGTGGTCGCAGAGTACGGCACCGGCGCGGTCATGGGAGTGCCGGCGCACGACCAGAGAGATTTCGAATTCGCGCGCGCCCACGATCTGCAGATCCGCACTGTGGTGAAACCTGCCGGCCGGTCTGGCGCAGCGCGCGCCAGCCGCCTGCCCGCGGCGTTCCTCGAGGACGGCGTGCTCGTGAACAGCGGCGCGTTCACCGACCGCTCGAGCGCCGATGCACGCAAAGCGATGACGGAAAAACTCGTCAAGGCTAAGCTCGGCACTGCGAGCATCAACTACAAGCTGCGCGACTGGCTCATCTCGCGCGAGCGCTATTGGGGCGCGCCGATACCGATGGTGCTGTGCCCGCGCGACCGCTACGTGCCCGTCCCTCTCGACCAACTGCCGGTGCGTCTGCCGCCCTCCGCTCCGCTCACGGGGAGCCAGGGCAGCCCGCTCGCGCACGTACCGGAGTTCATGAACACGACCTGTCCGAAATGCGGCGGGCCTGCGACTCGAGAGCCCGAGACGATGGATACCTTCATGTGTTCATCGTGGTACTACTTGCGCTACATCGACCCACAAAACGTCAAGGAGCCGTGGAACGTGGAGCTCGCGCGGGCTTGGGCGCCCGTGGACCATTACATCGGAGGCATCGAGCACGCGGTCTTGCACTTGATGTACGCGCGCTTTTTCTATAAGGTGCTTGCGGACGAAAAGCTCGTGCCGGGTGACGAGCCTTTCCTGCACTTGTTCAACCAGGGCATGGTGCTCGGCGAAAACCACGAGAAGATGAGCAAGTCGCGCGGCAACACGATCGGCATCGACGAAGCGGTGCAGAAATACGGCGCCGACGCCCTGCGGCTTTTCGAGCTGTTCGCCGGGCCGCCGGACGACGATTTTCCCTGGTCCACGACCGGGATCGCCGGATTGACGCGCATGCTGCAGCGCGTGTGGAAGCTCGTGCTGAGCAACGAAGATGCGCTCCGAAGCGAGCGCGGTCGCCTGGCAAACGCCGCGCTGTCGGCGCAAGGCGCGAAGCAATCAACGGCGGAGAGCGCCCTTCGGCTGAGCGTGCACTCGAAGATACGAGAGATCGACCAGGAGCTCTCCGATCGCATGCACTTCAACACGTCGGTCGCGCAGATCATGACGCTGCTCAACGACATCGAGGGCTTTTTGGCCAAGAATGGCGAGGCACGCTCGAGCCCTGTCCTGGGCGAAGCGCTGCGGATCTTGCTCTTGTTGCTCGCGCCATTCGCGCCGCACATAACGGAGGAGTTGTGGCAGCGGACGGGCGGCGAGGGTAGCATCCACGAACAATCGTGGCCTCAAGCGGACCCAGGCGCGCTTGCGCGCGAGACCCTCACTCTTGTCGTTCAGGTCAACGGCAAGTGGCGCGGCACGATCCAAGCGCCTCCAGGCACGGATGAGGCGCGCGCGTTCGAGCTTGCAAAAAACCTTGACACCGTGTTGGCCCAACTCGACGGCAAGCCCGTTCGCAAGATCGTCTTCATCAAAGACAAGCTCATCAACATCGTAACATGATGTAGCGGGCGCGAATTTATTCGCGCCCTTATGTCGCCTTGAAGAACGAGACGGTCTTTTCTATTCCCTCGGGCAGCTTTGTCAGCGGACTCCAGCCGAGCACCGTTTGTGCCTTACCTATCTCAAACACGCAGCGATAGACGTCCCCCGCGCGTTTGGGCGCGTGCACGATCTCGACGTCTTTGCCCACGACGCTGGCAATAGCTTGGTGGAGCGCATTGACGGATGTGCCGATGCCGGTGCCGATGTTGACGATCTCGTTGTCCGCGCGGTCGAGCGCGAGCAGGTTCGCCCGCGCGACGTCGCCGACAAAGACGTAATCCTTTTGCTGCTCGCCATCCCAGTCGATGCGGATCGGCTCGCCGGCGAGGATGCGCCCGGAGAAAATCGCGATCACGCCCGCCTCGCCGTTGGGATCTTGACGAGGCCCGTACACGTTTCCATAGCGGAGCGCGGTGTATCGCAGCCCAGCACTTGCGGCGAAATAGCGCAAGTAGTGTTCTGCTACCATCTTCGTGATGCCGTAGGGCGATTCGGGGAGCTGCGGATGCTTTTCGTCGATAGGCAAATACTGCGGCGTACCATAGGTCGCAGCCGAAGATGCAAAAATGACCTTCGAGGTCTGGTTCGACGCCGCCAACCCTAGCACGTTGATAAGGCCCCTGACATTCACATCAGCGTCGAAGCCGGGATCCTGAGTCGAGATGGCTACGCTGTGCTGGGCCGCGTGATGGCTGACGACCTCGGGGCGGAAGCGCGCAAAAACATCCGCGAGAGCACCGTCGCGGATGTCGAGTTCGAATAACTGTGCGTTCGGGTTGAGGTTCGTGCGGCGGCCCCCGCCGTGGGCCCAGAAGGAATCAACGATCCCCACCTCGTGACCCGCACCGATAAGGGAGTCCACGACGTGGGAGCCTATGAAACCCGCACCGCCGGTCACGAGGATGCGCACGTTTAGTGCGCCTTGTTGCCGACGGTGGGCCTTCTCTTAGTTGAGTAGAGTACTAGAGACGGAGATGGCCGGTCACGGCGAGCAGGATCAACACGAGAAGCACGATGACCAAAGCGTCCACTCTTCACTCAACCCCTTTCTCTAAAACCTGATGGCTGGA
>JAJPHJ010000088.1 GCA_021325335.1 Pseudomonadota bacterium
ACCGACGCCACCGCCTGCGGGTTGCGATCGAACGCGACGCACTCATGGCCGCCTTCGCGCAGACGCTCCACCATGTTGGCGCCCATACGGCCCAACCCGACCATCCCTAACTGCATGTCGTGCTACCCCTTCGTGACCTGAACCGAAATGCCCGAAGCGACCTTCTCGATGCTGCCAGCAAGCGTGGCCAGCCCGGCGTCCACATCGTCCCCGAGGTCGACGCGCAGCACGCGACGGCCATGCGCCTGCAGGGATTGATAGTCTCCGAACGCCTGCGCGTTCTTCAGCGTGCCGAAATCGAACGGTTGATTGGGAATCGCAATCGCCACCGCATCTCCACCGATGAGCTGGAGGAAAACGCCCGTGTTCGGGCCGCCCTTGTGCAGCTGCCCGGTCGAGTGCAAGAAGCGCGGTCCGTACCCAAGCGTGGTCGCCGCCTTGGTGGCCGCGCGCACGCTGACGCGGATGCGTTCGAGCACGGCATCGCGGTTCGTGCTCGGTCCGACGAACGCGGCGACGTCGAAGTAGTCGCCCGCCTTCACGCTTGCGAGCAGCTTCGCCAGCGCCGCCTCATCCGAAGGCGCGACACCGGAGGCTTTGATCTGCCCGTTGCCCGAGCCCGAGAGAATCCGGTTCGTGTTGTCTTTGCTCTCTTGCACGTTGGGTTCGTCGAACGGGTCGATGCCGAGCAACGCGCCCGCGGTCGCGGTCGCAAACTCCCAGCAGAAGAACTCTTCTGCGATGTCGCGTGCATCGCGGAGGTTGATCCGCACGAGCGGATGACCGGCCTTCTCGAGCGCGTCGCGCCGCGACGACAGGTCTTCGTCGCCGTCTTGTTCCAAGAAGACGAAGACCCGATCGTCGCCATAGACGCTCGGCTCCCCGAGAGGCTCGCCAGCCACGGGGATAAGCCCTTTGCCTTCCTTGCCCGTGCTCTCCGCGATGAGCTGTTCCAGCCACAACCCGATCGCCCCGACCCCGCGCGAGGCGCAAAACGTCACCTTGTCACGCTTGTGGAGCAGCGCTGCCTGCGCGATGGCAGTGCCAAGCGAGACGGCCGGGTGTTGTGCCGCGGGAACGCCCGCCGCGCACGCTTCCACCATCCGTCGCGCGCGATCGAGCAGCCCGGCCACATCGAACCCCGCCACTGCGGCCGGCACGAGCCCGAAGTAGGATAGCGCCGAGTATCGGCCGCCGATGTCGGAGGGATTGATGAAGACCCTGCGGATGCCGCGCTGCGCGCCGAGCTGGGCAAGCGACGTTCCCTCGTCCGTGATGTAGACGAACTGGCGCGCCGCCGCTTTTGGATCGCCCGCGAGCGCCGCGACCTTCGCGAAGAAATATTCCCCGAAGCTGCGGCTTTCGAGCGTCTTGCCGGACTTGCTGGCCTCGATGAAGAGCGTCTTGCGCAGGTCGAGCTTTCGTTCGAGCGCAGCGATCGTCTCGGGCACCGTGCTGTCCAGGACAAGCAGTTCCGGGTAGCCGTCGTGCTTGCCGAACGTTTCGCGCAGCACGATCGGGCACAGGCTGCTGCCGCCCATGCCCATGAGTACCGCGTGCGTGAAGCCCTCTTTTGCGGCGCGCTCGCCGAAATCGTGCAGCTCCTCGATGCGCCCCTCCATCGTCTCGACGACGGTGAGCCAGCCCAGCCGGTTGCGGATGACGGCCGCGTGGGCGGCATCGCCTTTTTTCCATAGGTCGGGGTCGTGCTGCCAGACCCGCGCCACAAAGCGCTCGGCGTCGAAGCGCTCGAGCTGCGCGAAATGCGCCGCTTGGTCGAAGTTGCGCAACTGGCGGCGGTCGACGCCGTCGCTGCGCAGGCTTTCGACCTTCTCGCGGATGACGTCGAAGAGCTGATTGTACGAGTTCTCGAAGATGACGAGTCCGTCCGCGAGCAGGGTGTCTGTGACGTCGCGCAACGAGATGCCCGCGGCCTCAAGCGCGGCGAGGTCGGCATCAGCCGCTTCGTATCCAGTATCGAGCGTGCGTGCGACCTTGCCGTGCTCGCGAAATGCGTCGATCGTGGCCGGCGGCATCGTGTCGATCGTATCCGGTCCGATGAGCGCCTCAACGTAATAGGTGTCCGGGTACTTCGGGTTCTTCGTGGAGGTACTGGCCCACAATGGCCGCTGGCGGCGTGCGCCCGCGGCTGCGAGCTTTTGGAACCGATCGGTCTCGAGCGACCCTACATAGAGGCGGTACAAGCGTTTGGCGTTGGCGATCGCGGTCTTGCCGAGCAAGGCTTCGAGCGCCGCCTTCTTGGACGCGTCGGCCTTTTCGGCAAGCGCGCTGATGCGCTTGTCGGCTTCGGTGTCCACGCGGCTGACGAAACAGGAGGCCACAGAGGCGATGCGGTCGATCGGCTGTTTTTTCGCAACCCGATCCTCGAGGCCGCTGAAGTACGCGTCGATGACCCGTTCGTAGTACTCGGCCCCGAACATGAGCGTGATGTTGACGTTGACGCCTTCGCCGATGAGCGCGCGGATCGTGGGGATCCCCTCATCGGTTGCCGGCACCTTGATCATGACGTTGGGCCGGCTGACCGCCTTCCACAGCCGCTTGCCCTCGGCGATCGAACCGTTCGTGTCTTTGGCCAAGTCCGGCGGCAGCTCGATCGATACGTAGCCATCCCCGCCGTCGCTTGCGCGGTACAGATCGGCGAAAACGTCGCACGCCTCTTTGATGTCTTCGATCGTGATCGCGTCGTAGATCGCGCGCGACGACGTCATGCCCTGCTTCACGAGATCGGCGATCACCGCATCGTAGTCTTTGCTGCCCGATACCGCCTTCTCGAAGATCGTCGGATTGGAGGTGACGCCGCGCAACCCGTCATCGTCCACCATGCGACGCAGTTCGCCCGCGCGGGTGAAGCCGCGACGGATATTATCGAGCCAAAAGCTTTGGCCGAACTCGATCAAGCGCTGGAGCGGATTTGCCATTATCGTTTCTTTCCCAAAAGGTCGAGGGCGGTATCGACGATGTGCTCGGGAGTGAAGCCGAACTCACGGAACAGCACCTCGCCAGGCGCCGAGGCGCCGAAATGATCGATGCCGATCGCGACGCCGCGATCGCCGATGTAATGCTTCCAGCCGAACGGCGCGCCTGCTTCCACGGAAATCCTCGCGCTCACGCCCGGCGGCAGCACGTTGTTCCGGTAGGCCTGGTCCTGCTTGTCGAAGATCTCCCAACACGGCATGCTGACCACGCGCGTCGCGATGCCTTGCGCTTCGAGCCGCTTCGCCGCCTCGACGCACAAACAGACCTCAGAGCCGGTACCGATGAGGATGAGGTCTGGCGCCGACCGGCTTTCGCGCACGAGGATGTAGCCGCCCGCTTTGGCGCCTTGGGTCACTGCGGCATCGAAGATAGGGATTTTCTGACGGGTGAGCGCCAAGCCCACGGGTCCTTCGCCATGCTCCATCGCCAGGCGCCAGCACACGGCGGTCTCGTTCGCATCGGCAGGCCGCATCATCGTCATGTTGGGCATGGCGCGCAGGGAAGCCAGCTGCTCGATCGGCTGGTGGGTCGGTCCGTCTTCTCCCAGACCGATGCTGTCGTGTGTCCACACGTAGATGGGATGGATCTCCATGAGCGCGGCAAGCCGGACCGAGGGGCGCATGTAGTCCGAGAAGATGAAAAACGTCGCGCCGAACGGCCGCAGGCCGCCATGGACGACCATGCCGTTGAGCGCCGCGCCCATCGCGTGTTCGCGGATGCCGAAGTGGAAGTTGCGCCCGTCATACGAATCGCGTTCGAAATCACCGAGCCCGTCCAGATTCGTCTCCGTGGAGGGCGCCAAGTCCGCCGCGCCGCCCAAGAAGTTCGGCACGGCGGCGGCGATCGCGTTCATGACCTTCTTCGAGGCGATGCGCGTTGCGAGCGGTCCGTCTGACGGCGCGAAGCTTGGAATCTTGTCAGCCCAACCGTCGGGCAGTTTCGCCGCCTGCTCGGCTGTAAACGCATCCGCCAGCTCGCCGAAACTGGAGGCATAGGTGTCGAACAACGCGCGCCACTCGGCTTCGAGCGATTCGCCTCGATCGATCGCCGGGCGCGTGTGCTCGAGCACCTCATCGGGCACGAGGAAGTGGGCGTCCTCCGGCCAGCCGTAGAAATGCTTGGCTTTGCGGATCTCATCTTCGCCGAGCGGCGACCCGTGCGCCGCCGCGGTGTCCTGCTTGTCAGGCGCGCCATAGGCGATATGGCTGCGGATGCGGATGAGCGACGGTCGTGGGTCGGCCTTGGCCGCCAGGATGGCGCGATCGATCGCATCGAGATCGTTGGCGTCCTCGATCGCTTGGGTATGCCAGCCGTACGCGTCGAACCGACCGCAGACATCTTCGTCGAAGGCGAGTCTCGTGTTCCCTTCGATCGTGATGTGGTTGTCATCGTAGAAGTAGATGAGCCGTCCGAGGCCGAGGTGACCGGCAAGCGAAGCGGATTCAGATGCGACGCCTTCCATGAGGTCGCCGTCGCTGCAAATGGCATACGTGTAGTGATTGACGACCTCGAAACCCGGTTTGTTGAAGCGCGTCGCGAGCGCGCGTTCCGCGATCGCGAAGCCGACGCCGTTGCCAAAACCTTGGCCGAGCGGGCCCGTCGTGATCTCCACGCCGGGCACGACCCGGTATTCCGGATGGCCGGGCGTCTTGGATCCCCATTGGCGGAACTGCTTGATATCGTCGAGCGTGATATCGTATCCCGTGAGGAACATGATCGCGTACTGCAACATGCACGCGTGCCCGGCGGAGAGCACGAAGCGGTCGCGGTCGGGCCACGCCGGATTACGCGGATTGAAACGCAAGTGGCGGGTGAAGAGGACGTAGGCCAGCGGCGCTAACGCCATCGGCGTGCCGGGGTGCCCCGAATTGGCCTTTTGCACCGCATCCATGGCAAGCGTCCGGATGGTATTGATGCTGAGCTGGTCGAGCGCTTTGGAATCGAGCGCGGGGGACGTCTTCGCCATGCTGCTCCTTAAGAGAGTATCTGATGCAATGGAATGGGGCGCAAATTCATTTGCGTCTTTTGGCCGGATTACCCTTATACCCGCGCTAGGCGCCTACGACTTCGAACGACTGCTCGACCGTCAGAGAGCCAACCAACGATACGGGTTTGACGCCGTGGCGGTTCAGCGCTTCGACTAATTCATCTGCGTGCTGTGGCGCGACCGCCATCAAGAGGCCCCCCGAGGTCTGCGCGTCGCACAGCGCGAGCGCAAGCTCGGCTGGAACCGCTTCTCTAAAAGTGACGCCCAGAGCGCGCGCGTGTGCGAGATTCGCGTTAGTCCCACCGGGTACGACTTCGTCGCGCGCAAGCTCGATCACGGAGCCGAACGTGGGCACGACTTGAGCCCGCAGCGCAAAGCCCACGCCGCTTCCCCGTGCCATCTCCAGAAGATGACCGACGAGTCCGAAGCCGGAGACGTCCGTGGCGGCGTGGACGGGCGGATCGCTATGCGCGGCATTGAGCTCCGTCATGGCCGCGGCAGCGGCACGGTTCAACGTCTCCATAGATTCGATCGCCGGCGCCAATTCTTTGTGGCCGATGACGTCCTTGCGAAACGCAGTCGTCAAAATGCCGGTGCCGATCCGCTTGGTCAGCACGAGCGTGTCGCCCGGCCGCGCGGTCGAATTGCGCACGACGCGGTGCGGGTGAACGATGCCGGTCACCGCAAGCCCGTACTTGGGCTCGGGGTCCTTGACCGTGTGACCGCCGATGACGTGGATGCCGGCCTCGTGCGCCTTCTCAACGCCCCCGGCGAGGATTTCTGCAAGCACCGCATAGTCGTGATCTTCTGGAAAGCACGCGATGGCAAGCGCGCACAGCGGCGTGCCGCCCATGGCGTAGACGTCCGAAAGAGCATTCGCAGCCGCGATACGCCCGAATGCCGCGGGGTCGTCGACGATGGGCGTGAAGAAATCCACCGTCTCGACGAGCGCAGTCCGGTCGTTGAGTCGGTACACTCCAGCGTCATCGGTTGTGGCGGTGCCGACGAGGACGTTGGGGTCGTCGATCGGCGGCAGCTTCGCCAGCACGTGCGCGAGCACGCTCGCGTCAGCCTTAGAGGCTCAACCGGCGCAACTGCTCAGATGCGTGAGCCGCATGATGTCCGAGCGGGTCATCGCCCGGACTTCCCATAGCCAGCTGAACGGCCCTTGGCATAGCATTGTAGACGCTGTCCCCTTGGGTGGACCTATTGCCGAACAGGTGGAGGCCGATAATAATGAAGAGGGGATCGTATCCTGCCGTGATCGTCTTGCTATCCCCCTTTGTGAGGAGTTCAAAGGGCCGTGAAACGACTTAGTTTTTCCACACTCACGTGGCGGCTCGCCATCATCGCGGTTATCTTCGCGATCGGCGGCATCGCCTCGGCCCCGCCGGTGCTCGGATCCGGACCCACGATGGCGGTCACCACATTCACCAATGGCGCCGGCGCGCCGGCCGGCACGGTCAGCGCGATGAGTTCGGCGCTCTACCAGTCAGTCGATCAGACCGGCAAATTCACAGCCGTGGGCGGAGGCCCGCTCGCGGTGAAGCCGGCTCTCGACGGAAGCGTCACCGGCCCTGCGGTCGCCGCTGCCGCTCGGTCCGGAGCTGAAGAAGTGGTGATCGGCGAACTTGTGAGCGCATCGGGCGGAAGCGTTGTCTACCGCCTCTCCGCCTATCGCACCGCGCCGCTCGCTTTCGTCCGCACACAGATCTTTTCGCAATCGTCGCTTGCCGGCAATTCGCTCACCGCGGGCTTTGTCACGAACCTCAACACGCTGCACGCGCCGCGCACGGCCATCGGCACGATCTATTCCATCGACAACGGCATTCATGCCGACCTCGGCTCCGTCAACGGCTTCCAACTGGGCCAACAGTTCAACGTGATGCGCAACGGCCAGAAGATGGCGCAGGCGCAGATCACGGGGCTCGAAGCCGATAGCGCGACGGTGCAGATCTCCAATGCGGTCAATGGGTACAAGCCGGCGGTTGGCGACGCGCTCGTCGGGCTGCAGCCGCTGCCGCCCCTCACGCCGGTGCACCATGGTGGGAACTCGTTTAGCATCTGGGGATTGATCGCCGCGACCGGCGCCGCCCTTTTCGCAATAGGTGCGCACAACCAAGCAGGCATGGCCGGGCAAGGACCCCAGCCATCGCCGAGCAGTATCGGAGGCTTTTCCGTCACGTGCGGCACGCAGATCGGCCAAGGCACCGCATCCCAAACGTTTACGTTCATATTCAACCAGCAGGTGAACTCGGCGGCCATCAACTTCACGACCACGCAATTCGCGTTCTTCACGACATCCGTGTCGAGCTCGCAGGAACCGCTGACCCCGCTTGCCGGTCCACAGCCGCCGACCTTCGACTCGACGAACACGATCCTCACCGTCACCGGGAACAACTTGGTGCCCGGTCAGACGATCTCGTTCAACTTCACTTCGGCGATCATGAGCACGTTCGGTATCGCGCTGACGCCGAACACCTGTAATTACACGCTGTCACGCTACCACCACCCGGCTGCAAAGGTGCGCCCGCCCATCCACAACCCGGTCCCCGGCGCCGGGGGCAACGGCCTCCACTGATGTAGCGGGCGACTGGCAAGTCGCCCCTCCCAACAAGAGACGCGAGGCCCAGGCCTCGCGTTTTCTCTTTGCTTTTGGGTATAGGGAACTATCGAACCTTGGGAATCGTTGTCCGAACAACTCAACCTTGGAGGTGCATATACATGGAACGCAAGACCTTTCTCACGACTGCCGGCGTGGTCGCCGCCGCGGCGGCGGTCCCGGTCACAGCTTCGGCCCAGTACACGAGACAGGACTTCGACGCCGCGAGCAACCGCAATATCCAGTTCATGGCGAAGATCCTGCAGGCAGTGATCGATGACCTGAACGGTGACGCGCGTGACTACGGCGGATACCGCTCAGCCGCGGTGCGACAGCTGCAGGCCGCAAAAGCGGACCTGGAGCAAGCACTCGATCACGTCCACGACTAGTCGTTAGATCGACCACTCCCACGGGTTCCAAAACGTGGTCACGGCGTGCGCGGGCCGATACCCGCGCAGGTCGGAATTGGCGATATCCTGGCGGACGTCGAACCATAAGACGATGATCGGGTCTTCGTCCGCGAGGATCTTCTGGATGCGGTCGTAGGCACGCTTTCGCGTGTCGCGGTCGTAGTGCGCAAGCGCTGCATCCTCGGCTCTATCGAGCGCCGGATCGCAGAAGCGGAAATAGTTCGAGCCCCACGGCGGGCGCTGATCGCACCGAAAGATCTGCGAGTCGTCGGGATCGACCCCGTTCGACCATGAGTCGAAGAACACGTCGAAATTTCCCGTGCGATAAATTCCCGCAGGGCCTCCGAGGACGTCTGTCGGGTATTGTTTGATCTCGACGTCGACGCCGATCTCTTTCCAAGCGTGTTGCACGATGACGTCGATCGCCGAGCCCAGAGCGGCTCCCGTCGCACTCACAAGCGTAAGCGTGAGCCTACGGCCAGCCTTCTCTCGCACGCCATCGGAGGCGAGCGTCCACCCGGCCGCGTCGAGCAGCGCGGCGGCGCGCGCCGGGTCGTACCCATAGCGTTTCACGTTTGGATCGTAGGCCCACAGGAAGGGTGGTTGATCGCTGCCCGCGGGAAGATACCGGTCGTGCGTGAGCGCATGGCCCATGCGCTGCACGTCAATCGCGTAGTGCAAGGCCTGGCGCACCCGGGCGTCGCTGAGCACCGGACGCGCAGTGTTGAAATCTAACGACTCGAAGCTCGTGAACGGGATGTCGTAGATCCGCAAGCCGGGCTCCCGCGCAAGTGCGGAGATCTGAGACGCGGGCGCCGCAAAACGCATGTCGACCTCATGCGTGCGGAACTGGGTGAGGATCGTATCGTCGTTCGGGATGATCTTGAAATAGATCTCAGCGAGCTTGGGCGGGCCGCGCCAGTAGTGCTGGTTTGCGATCATGCGAATCTCTACGTCTTTTTCGTTGCTGACGACCCGAAAGGGCCCGGTGCCCACCGGCATGTTGTTGTAAGCGGCGTCGTTGAGCTGCGGAAATCGAGAGAGCAGATGTTTCGGCAAAATCGCGTACGTGGCATCGGCCGGTGCGAAGAACGTCTCCACGAACGGCGCGAACGGCTTCTTCAGATGGACCCGAAGCGTCAGGTCGTCGATCTTTTCGATCGAGGCCACGGCATCGTAGCCCACCCGGCTTTGGACGTTGTTCCGAGGATTGAGCACTTGCTGCCACGAGTAGATGACGTCGTCGGCTCCGAACGGCGCGCCATCTTGCCACGTGACGCCGTGGCGGAGGTGGTAGACAATCGTCAGTCCATCTGGGGTGATGCCGCCGTTCTTCTGCGAGGGCACTTGCGTCGCAAGCTCTGGGATGAGTTCGCTGCGATCGCTCCAGCGAAAAAGATAGGCGGCCCAAAACATCGAGAGATCGGTCGCGACCTGACCGAACGACAACATGGGGTTGAGGTTGTCCGGCTGCCTCGTGTCGGCGATGCGCAGAACGCCGGGGATAGTCCAGGGGTGCCGGGCTGCGGTCGAACTCGCCGCGTGCGGCCCGAGCCGCGTGCAGGCGCACAGCACGAATATGGCGCTCAGCGCGCACGCCCGGCGTGCGCATGCTCCAACCCTCATACGTGATGATGTTGGAGGTAGAGACGTGCCCAGAGCTGCGCTCGACCCGGGAGCGCCCCTTCGATCATCGCATACGCGGGCGCATTCAACGATTCAATCGCGCGCACGCCGGGAGAGGTGCGCAGGGTCTTGCGCACGTCCGGCGCAATCGGGAAGAACAACGCCACGAACAAGATGCACCATAACGCCAGCACGGCTTTCACGCAGGCGACCGCGCCGCCGCCTAGGCCGTTCGCGACCCTGAGCGCCGGCAGAGCAGAGGCCCGTTCCGCCGCCCAGCCGGCGAGCCGCGTCACCGCGAACGCGACCAAGAACAACAGCCAAAAAGCCACCAAGTGCGCCGACGCCGGCGCCAACGCAAAGTTCTTCTGAAAGCCAGGCGTCACGGCACCGGCGAGCGACCCTGCGACGACACCCGCCACGATGATCGAGGCCAGCCCGATCGACTCGCGCACGATACCGGCGCGATAACCGCCCCAAAAGGCGACGGCCAAGGTGAGCAGCACGAGCCAATCGGCCCAGGTCATGCGTTACTCGCGCAACGATGCGCCGAAGCGCTTGTGCAGTATTGCGACGATCGCGTCTTTCGAGGCGTTCGCTTCCGCGTCCGTGAGCGTCCCGTCGCTTTTCCGCAAGACCACGGCGATCGCCACGCTCTTCTTTCCGGCGCCGATCTGGGGACCTTGATACTCGTCGAAGGCGCGGACATCTTCCAGATGCGCAGACCCGCTCGCGCGGATTGCGTCAGTCAAATCGCCGGCGCTGACCGACGCATCCACCACGACCGCGATGTCGCGGCGTGTCGACGGGAACTTGGGCAAAGGCCGATAGCGCACGACCGCCTTGCGCTGAGGCAAATTCTCGAGGTAAAGCGAGAACGCGTATGTCGTCTGGGGTAATTCGTAGGCCCGAGCGAGCTTTGGGTGCAGCCGCCCTAACTTAGCGACCACCTTGCCGGCTGTATAGAGCGTGGCTGCCGCGCCCGGATGGAAATAGGCGCGCTCCTTCGTTTGGGTCGCGAGCTCGTCCGTCAACAGCGCGCGCAACCCGGACTCGATCTCGCCTTTCATGGCAAGGGCGTGGCGGTCGAGCGATCCCGCCACGTCGTCCGTTGCAAAAGACAGCACGCCTGCAAGTGACGGCCATTCAGTCACGCCGTTTTGGAAATAGGCGCCCGAATGAACGGCAGCGCCGTCGCCGACCGGTCTTGCGTCCGACGCCTCGGCCGGCCGGAAGATGTGCCCGATCTCGAAGAGACGCAGCGGTTCTTGTTCCTGAGCCCAAAAGCGGGAGGCGGTTGCGAGCAAACCCGGCAGCAGGCTCGGCCTCAAGAATCGCTGGTCCTCCGAGAGCGGATTGCGGACCAAGACGACGTCTTTCCAATAGGGGATGCCCGACCGCTCCCATGCGTCCACCACCTTGGCCCCTTGCAGCGGAATATTCACGATCTCTCGGTATCCCAAGGCGGCGAAATTCCTCGCTAGGAGCGTCTCCTGATCGAATAGCCCCTCGTCGACCGATTGGGGCGCCGCCACGGTGTGCACTTCCGCGATCGCGTCGTAGCCGATGCCGCGGGCCACTTCCTCGATCACGTCCACTTCGGCGGTGACGTCCGGACGCCAATACGGCACCGTCAGTTCCAGGTCGTCCGCGCCCTCGACCTCAAACCCGATGGAGCCAAGCACGTCTTTCATCTGCGCGACCACGAACGTCGAACCGAGGAGCGCGTTGACGCGGCTCGCTCGCGCTCGGACCCGGCGCAGCGGACCGGGCAGCTCGCCGGCCTCCACGACCGCGCTCGCTTCTCCCCCCGCGAGCGCGAGCAGTTGTGCCGCCCGCCGTCGCCCGACTTCTGGCAACTCTAAAGGAAGATCTTTTTCATGGCGGAGCGCTCCCTCGGTGCGCAACCCGAGCGCGATGCCTGCTCGACGAATCCGTTTGCCGACGAAGTTGGGGGATTCTACGAAGAGATCGCGCGTCTGCATCGAGACGCCCGACGCGGCTCCCCCCATGATGCCGGCAATGCCGACAGGGCCTGAGCCGTCCGCGATGACGGGCGTACCGGCCGGCAACTTGCGCTCGGCCCCATCTAGGGTCACCACCGATTCGCCTTCGCGAGCCGAACGCGCGACGATTTTCCCACCGTGCAGCTTGGCCATGTCGTAGAAGTGCAACGGTTGTCCAAGCTCGATCTGCACGAAGTTCGAGATATCGACGAGAAGGTTGAGGCTGCGCACGCCCGCAGCGGCCAGCCGCAATGCCATCCACATGGGCGAGCGGCGGTTGGTCAGCTGAGAAAACGCCTGCCCCAAAAGACGCCGGCATACCGCTGGGTCTTCGATCGACACGGCGATCGGACAGGGCCTCTTTCCCGATTCGAGGTCGAGCGGCAACGACACAAACGGCGCCTGGAGCCCGGCTGCGGCCTCGCGCGCGAGTCCGACGATCGAGAGCCCGTCTGCCCGGTTTGACGGCACGTCCACGTCGAGCACCGCGTCGCCGAAGCGCGCGACCTTCCAAAAGTCTTGGCCGATGGGCGCATCCTCTTCCATGAGCAAGATGCCATCATCGTAATCGCCGGGCAGCGCGAGTTCGTCGGGGGAGCACATCATGCCGTTGGACTGGACGCCGCGCAGACTCGAGGGTTCGATCCGTTTGGTCTCTCGCGCGACGCCATCAACGCCTGCGCCGCCGCGCGCATAGACGACCGAGCCGGCGAGCGCGATCGGTACCTTGTCGGCCACCGCCACGTTCGTCGCTCCCGTCACGATCTGGATCTGCTCGCTGCCCACATCCACCGTCGCGACTTGCAGCCGATCTGCGTTAGGATGTCGAGTAAGGTTTTGAATGCGCCCCACGACGATGCGCTCGGGCATCGGCTGCGGGCTGATTGCATCCACGGCGAAGCCGCGCTGCGTTAGCGCGTCCGCAAACGCTTGGGGCGTGGCTTGGCTCTCGACGAAGTCGCGCAGCCACGAGACCGGAACGCGCATCAGGCGAACTGTTCTAGGAACGCCGGATCGTTCTCGGTGAAGAGCCGGATGTCGTCGACGCCGTTGCGCACCATCGCGATGCGCTCGATGCCCAACCCAAACGCCCATCCGGTGTAGATTTCCGGGTCATAGCCTGCGCTCTTGAGCACGTGCGGGTGCACCATGCCGCTGCCGCCCATCTCGAGCCACCCCGAACCTCCGCACGTCCGGCAACCAGAGCCATCGCACACGGGACAGGACACGTCGACCTCTGCCGAGGGCTCGGTGAATTGGAAATACGATGGCCGAAACCGGGTGCGCCGCTCGTTGCCGTAGAGCGTGCGGCACAAGTCGCTGACGAATCCCTTGAGATGGCCGAACGTGATCCCGCGATCGATCTGCAACCCTTCGAATTGGTGGAACGCGAACGCATGCCGCGCGTCGAGCGCATCGCGGCGGTATGCGCGACCTGGCACCAAGATGGCGATCGGCGGCGGATACTCCTCCATGGCACGCACTTGCATCGGCGAGGTGTGGGTGCGCAGCAGGCCGCCCGAGGCGAGGTAGAAGGTGTCCATCGCGTCGCGCGCAGGATGATCCGCCGGGATATTCATCGCCTCGAAATTATAGTACTCGGATTCGACCTCAGGGCCGAACACAATGGCAAATCCCCGCTTGCGGAAGAAGGCGGCGACATCGTCCAGCGTCTGCCGCAGGATGTGCAGCGAACCGCGTCTGGGGGGTATCCCAGGAAAGGTGAGATCGAACCGCTGCGAGAGCGAGCGTTCGAGCTCGGCATCTCCGAGGCGCAATTCGGCCTGCGCGAACCGCGCCTCGATGCGGGCCTTCGTCTCGTTGGCCCGGCGCCCGAACTCGGCCCGCTCCTCTTTAGGAACCTTGCCGAGCCCCGCCATCACCTGGGAGAGGCGCCCGCCTTTGCGGCCCAATATGTCGGTCCGCAGGGTCTCTAAGTCCCCGGGCGTCTTGACCTGCGCAGCCCTGCGCTCGACCTCGGCCTCCAAGGCCGCAAGCTGATCGTCCAATACGTCCCCCAGGCCGCGAAAAAGAAGATGGCCGCTCTATCTGCGGCCACTTCTGAACTCTACCTCGGCGCGCCCTGCGCCGGCCCCATGCTACCTTGAATCTTGGGGTACCATCCGCTTGTAAATCAAATATGCCTTGACAGAACCAGTCGTAAGGAAGAGCTTCCAGAACAACACAGGAGAGAGTTGCAGTTTGACCGACCTCCTTATGTTTGC
>JAJPHJ010000084.1 GCA_021325335.1 Pseudomonadota bacterium
CTGCGCGGCTGCGAGTGCGGCGACGGCGAACGCTCTCATATCCGCGTAACGCAGGCGCGCGGCGCGAGGTTCCATAAAAGCGTGCACGCGTGGTGATCCAGCTCTCTCCGCTCCGTTGCGCCGGCCTCATCGGGGTCGCTTTCGTCCTCGTGGCCGCGGCCGGGTCTTCACAGTACGACCCCAAAGCGCTGCAGACACAGCTGACGGGCGCGAGGGCGCAGGTGGTCGCGAACTTCCCGCGCATCGCGAGCGAAAGCGGGTACGCGGACGAGCTCGTGGCGCGCCTTGACGAGGACCAGACCGCGCTGCGCCTGACCGACGCAAGCGACCCAGCAGCGACCGAGCAGATGTCGCTACGCGTCGGGTTGGATGTAAGCCTTGCGCGGCAGCTCGTCGGTCTGCCGAGCGCGACCGTGCCGGCGATCGCCCGTGGCGCGCAGATTCGTCTCGTCCGCTCGAGCGTGGATCGCACGTTCCAGCCGGTCGCCGTTTACGTCCCCTCGCAGGCCAGCCTCGATCGTCCGAACGTTCTCGTGATCGTGCTCCACGGCCACGGGCAGACCGAGAGCGATTTCCTGTCGGAACCCTCGTTGCGCAAGCTCGCTGATGAGAGCGATGCGATCGTGGCAGTGCCGCGGCTGCGCGGCGATCGTCCGGTCGACGCGACCACGACGAGCGATCTGTACGACACCGCCACGTCGCTGCTCGCAGATTTCAAGATCGATCCACGCCGCGTCTATCTCGCCGGCTTTTCAGAGGGTGGCTTCCAGGTGTTCATGCTCGCACCGCACGATCCCAACCGGTGGGCTGGGGTGCTGAGCGCGGGCGGAACGCTGACCAATGACGACAAGGACGTGTTCGCGCGAGCCATGCAGGGGAAGCCGACGTTCTTGGTCATCGGCAGCGACGATCCGTTGGTGAAAGCGGAATACGTGCGCGGAGCGGCGGGTTATCTCAACGCCAACGGCGTCGACAGCCACTACTACGAACAGCGTGGCGGCGTCCATTCGCTTGACAGCCTCATGCCGACGCTGCAGCGCGCGTGGAACGACATGCTTGCAGGTGTGCATTTCGGCACGCCCGAGCCGGATGCGGTTTCGCCTCTTCCCACACCCTCGCAGCGATATTAGCAAGACGCCGCACCCCAGGCGCCGAATGCGCTCGGGCTGCGGTCGACGTCTCGTCGTCGAAGGACCCGTCGTCGCTCAAAAGCCCTGGTGGCGGAATTGGTAGACGCGCTGGTTTCAGGTACCAGTGGCTGCAAGGCCTTAGGGGTTCGAGTCCCTTCCAGGGCAGCCGGTAAGACGTAGGTCCTTTAGGAAACGACGGCTTCGCGCCGAAGCACGCATTCTCACGTCATTTCAGATCGCTGCAGGAGGTTCCATGTCTTCGACGCTCGACCGGTCGGCAGTTCAGGCTTCTCTCAACGTCTGGCAGATGGCGCAACGCCAGCTCGACGATATCGCGAAGATCATCGGCTTGGATTCCTCGATTCACGGCTATTTGCGCGAGCCAAAGCGCGTGCTGCAAGTATCCGTGCCCGTGCGCATGGATTCGGGGTCGCACCGCGTGTTCGAAGGCTATCGGGTGCAGCACAACATGGCGCGCGGACCGGGAAAGGGCGGCATCCGGTTCCATCCGGACGTGACGCTCGACGAAGTCAAGGCCCTGGCCATGTGGATGTCGTGGAAGTGCGCGCTCGTCAACATCCCCTTCGGCGGCGCAAAAGGCGGCGTCATCTGCGATCCCAAGAACATGTCGATGCAGGAGCTCGAGAACCTCACGCGACGCTTCACGAGCGAGATCTCGATCATCATCGGACCCGAGAAAGACATCCCCGCGCCCGATGTCTACACGACGCCGCAGATCATGGCGTGGATCATGGACACCTACTCCATGCAGAAGGGATACTCCATCCCGGGCGTCGTGACGGGCAAGCCGATCGCGATCGGCGGGTCTGCGGGCCGCGATAAAGCCACGGCGCGGGGTTGTCTCTACGTCGTCGACGAGGCGATGAAGGAGCTCAAGCTGTCGTCTGGGGGCGCGCGGGTCGCGATCCAAGGCTTCGGCAATGCGGGCATGCACGCGGCCGACCTCATGGCCGCTGCCGGTTATAGCATCGTCGCGGTCTCCGACAGCCGCGGCGGCGTGGCAAACGCGAACGGGCTCGACGTGGCCAAAGTGATCGCGTTCAAACAGGAGACCGGTTCGGTCGCCGGCTTCTCCGGCGGCGAGAAGCTCAGCAATAAGGAGCTGCTCGAATACGACTGCGACGTGTTGGTCCCGGCCGCGCTCGAAAAAGTGATCTCTGCGGACAACGCGCCGCGCATCAAAGCGAAGATCGTGGCTGAAGCCGCCAATGGTCCGACGCTACCCGAGGCCGACGACATCCTGTACGAGCGCGGGATCATGGTCTTGCCGGACATTCTCGCTAACGCCGGCGGCGTCACGGTGTCGTACTTCGAGTGGGTGCAAGATCTCCAAGAGCTCTTCTGGGAGGAGCAGACCGTCAACGAGCGGCTGCGGCGCATCATGGAGCGCGCTTTCCGCGATACGCTCGGACAAGCGAACCGTCTCAAGGTGAACATGCGGCAAGGCGCATACGCGGTGGCCGTGGGCCGCGTGGCAGAAGCGACGAGTCTCCGCGGCGTCTACCCGTAACGCGCGAGCCTCGCGAGCCTGCTCGCTCCAGTCGATCACGGCCGCCGCGGGAGCATAGCGGCGCTCGAGCCGACCGCTGCTCGTCCCACGAGATCGTGCCGCGGTGACTTCGAGCATGCCGGATCGGTGGCGCCGGCATCGCCGGTCAAGAGGTACGCCTGGCAGCGGCAGCCGCCGAAATCAATGTCTTTGCGATCGCACGAGCGGCACGGCTCGGCCATCCATCCGGTCCCCCGGTAGGCGTTGAAGGCGGCCGAATGCTGCCAGATCTCCGCGAGCCCGCGCTCGCGCACGTTTTCGAACGTCAGCGTCGCGATGGCGGCCGCCGCCGGGCACGGCAAGACCCGGCCGTCGGGCGCGACGGTGAGGAAGCGGCTTGCCCAGCCGTGCATGCACGGCTTCGGAAAAACTTCGTAGTAGTCGGCGAGAACGTATGAGATCTCCATGCGCCCGCGCAGCCGCCCGCGCGCGCCCTGCACGCTCGCGGTTGCACGGTCGACCTGCTCCCGCGAGGGCAACAGCGCCGCGCGATTGCGAAGTCCCCACCCGTAAAATTGGGCGTTCGCCAATTCGAGCCGTTTGACACCGAAACGTTCCGCGAGCGCGATGACGTCGTCGATACCGTCGATGTTGCCCGCATGGAGCACGCAGTTGAGCGTCACCGCGACGTCTCGCTGGAGCGCCCGCACGAGGGCGTCAAGCTTGCGCTCGTGGACGGCGGCACCCGCGAAGGAATCGGCGAGCTGCGCGTGGGCGCCCTGCAGGCTGAGCTGGATGTGGTCGAGCCCGGCAAGCACGAGCCGGTCGAGCAACTCGTCGCTCAAAAACGTCCCCTGGGTGATGAGGTTCGTGTAGATCTCCCGCCGCCGCGCGCGTTCCACGATGGAGCACAGATCGTCCGGCCGCAGGGTCGGTTCGCCACCGGAGAGGTGCAGCTGCAAGATTCCGAGCGCCGCGGCCTCGTCGACGACCCGGCACCACGCGTCGGCGTCGAGCTCCGGCCTATATGCGGACAGGTCGAGCGGATTGTAACAGTAGGGGCATTGCAGGTTGCAGCGATAGGTCAGTTCGGCCAGCAGCGAGAGTGGGCGCGAAACCATCACGGCGCGGTCGCGGCCTCGGCGACCCACATCTTCTCAGCGAGCCGCTGCAACAGGTCTTCCACGTCGCTGCGGACGACCGCGTTGTCCATGCCGTAACGCTCGCCCAAGGCGGCAGCGATCGCATCGATCGTGCGCTTCCCATCGAGAAGCTCGACGATGGCGGCTGCGGAGTCATTGAGGTTCACGACGCCTTCGGGCACGAGCAGCACGCCCTGGCCGTCCGCGGATCGGCGAAACCGAACCCCCTGCGCCAGCGCCGGCGGGTTCAACCGATCCTCCCTTGACGCGTGGGACCGGCGCCGTACGCTGCCATCGTGGCGTCGAGCACCGCCCACAGGACATCGCACTTGAACTCGAGCGCGCGCACGCACGCATCCTGCAGGTCGAGAGTCGTCGCTTCTTCGAGCACCCACGAGAGCGCGTAGGCGGCATCGCGCGGCGCAAGCGTGAGACGGCGGCGGAAGTACGCAAGGCCGTGCTCGTCGATCCACGGATACTTCGTGGCGAGCACTTCGATGCGATGCGCCATGAGATCGGGAGCGAACAGCTCGGTGAGCGAAGAGGCGACGGCCACGACCCACGGCTGGGTGCGCGCCAGCGTCACGTACGCATCCACGGCGAAACGGGTTCCCGGGTGCACCTCAACTTCGGCCAGCACCTGCGCCTCGCTCAGTCCGACCGCGCGCGCGAGACCAAGCCAGGACTCGATGCCGCCTTCGTGCTCCGCGCTTCCGTCCTGGTCGATGATGCGCGTGATCCAGCGCCTGCGTTTCTCGCGATCGGGGAGGTGCGAGAGGATCGCCGCATCTTTGACCGGGATGTTCTTTTGATAGTAGTAACGGTTGGCGACCCAGCCGCGGATCTGTTCGCGCGTCAACACGCCTTCGTGCATCGCGCGGTGAAACGGATGCTTGTCGTGATAGCGCGACGCGCCGACGGCGCGCAGGCGCTCTTCGAAATGGTGGCGCAGCTCTGGTCCGCCGTGCATGCGGGTCGTCAAAGCTCGATCTCCAGGCCGTCGTCGCAGACAGCGAATCCGGCGCGCGCGAGCTCGTGCGCTGCTGCCGACGCCGGATCGAGGATGGGATTGGAATTGTTCACGTGCGTGACATAGCGGCGCTTGGCGCCCGTGCCTGCGACGCGCTCTAAAGAGCCGCCAGGGCCGCTCAGGGGCGCGTGACCCATCTCGCGCGAGGTGCGCGATCCCAATCCGAGGTCGACCATTTCTTCGTCGCTCCAGAAGGTCCCGTCCAGGAACGCTGCGTCCGCCTGCGCGAGCTCTCCCTCGAGCGCCGCGTCGAGTTCGAGGAAGATCGGCGCATACAGCACGCGCGCATTCCCCTGAGCCAAGACGAACGCCACGGCCGCACCGTCAGCCGGCGCGCCGCCCGCATACGATGGCAATCGACCCGAAACGGGGATCGCCCACACGTCGAGCTGCCCGCCGAACCGTGCGACCAATACCCGGCCGGCGACTGCATCGAACGTGTGCCAGCTATAGCGCGCGTCGAATTGGCCGAACATCGCGGCATCGCAGAGCGTCGTCTTCACGAGGCGAGTGGAGAAGATGTCGAGTTTTGCAGCTTGTCTGAACTCGAGCAGGCCGGCGACGTGATCGATGTTCGCATCGGTGAGCAAGAGCGCCGCTAGCGGACTCTCGCGGCGCAGGGCGGGCCGCAGCGACGGCGTCGACGCGAACTGCGCGCCGATATCGGCGCCTGCGTTGACTAAAACCCAACGCTCGCCGTCGCCGCTCGCCGCGAGCGCGGCAGTCGTACGCGATGGAATTCTCTTCGCGCGAGCGGAGTCGCAGTTCGGGCATCCGCAGTTCCACTGCGGGAGTCCGCCGCCGGCCGCGCTCCCTAGGGCTACGATTCGCATGATGCGGTGCGGAAAATGCATGAGCCACAGCGTTGCTGTGGCTCATGCGCTTTGGACCGGTCCGCCCTCAGACGGGCGTCCGCTCAGCGTCGTTCCCCAGGTATGCCGTCACCTCGGCTCCCAGGGCAATCACCGTGAAGTCGGGCTTCTGCCACGTTTGCATGGTGATCCACTCCTTCGCGCGTCCTCATCCGGAGAACTCAAAGCGCGTTTTCTTTTCATCGTACGGAGCTTCCTTTGGAAGGGAAATCCAAACTGACCAAGGGAAAATCCGGTCCCCGCTTGGGCCCGATTCATGCTCCGCGGAGCGAACGTATGCACGAGCAGGCCGAGGAGTGACGAGCAAATGGCACCATCGCCAAGGATCGGAATCGTGGGCGTCGGCCGCATGGGCGCGAACATCGGGCGCCGCCTCAAAGACGTCGGATATGCGGTGACTGCGGTCTACGACACGCGCCCCGAGGTGGCAAAGGAACTGGCCCAGGAGCTCGGCGCGAAGCCTGCGCAAACGCTGTCGCAGCTCAACGAGCTTTCGGACGTGGTAATCACCGTGGTCACCGACGATCAGGCGATGCGCTCCATCTACGCGACGTCGGGAGACAGCCTGCTCAACGGCGCGAAAGGCCACCTCTATGTGAACTGCGCGACGATATCGCCGTCGGTGCATGTCGAGGTCGAAAAGCTGACGGGCGAGCGCGGTGCGCACAGCCTGGAGGCGTGCATGGCAAGTTCGATACCGCAAGCGCGCGAAGGCACGCTCTATCTCATGGTGGGCGGCAGCAAAGAGGCCTTCGAGCGAGCCAAACCCATGCTCGAGCAGATGAGTTCGTCCTTGAAATTCGTGGGCAAGGCGGGTCAGGCGGCCAAAGTCAAAGCGCTCGTCAACATGGTCATGAACATCAACACGGCCGGACTCGCCGAGGGCCTGGGGTTGGCCGACGCGCTCGGCCTCGACCTGACGATGGTGCGTGAAGTGTTCTCGCAAACGGGCGCGGGATCGCGGGTGCTCGTCACCGACGGCGAAGACATGCAAAACCGAGCACACGATTGCTACTTCTCGGGGGCGCACGCGGCGAAAGATTCAGGCATCGCCGTCGCCCTGGCCCGAGAACAGGGGCTCGATCTGCCCCTCGCCGAGGCGACAAAAACGCAATTCGACAGAATGGTCGCGGAAGGGCTTGGCGAACTGGATAAGTCCGGCGTGGCCGAGCTGACCTTCTTGTCCCGACACGCTCGCCAGCACGCACGCACGTGATGCAGGCCGGTTTTTCCCTATTTCCATCGCCGCTCACCTTACAGGAGGAATGACATGGCGGTAGCTTCTCACACGAAGATCACCCCCACGATCAGCTCGGGCACCGCGGGACCGCTGGGCGCCGTCCATCTCCCGCGCCTCTGGACCAAGCTCACGCTTGCGTCGGCCGGGCTCTTGCCGGAAGGCTACGACGAGTGCGGTCCGGGATTCGATGCGCTCACGATCAGCAACCTCGGACTCAACAAGGATGAGGTCATCACCTACGTGCGTACGCGCAAGCCGACCTACGTGGAATTTGAAGAGTGGGTCCGCACGAAGGGCAAGACCGATCCCGAAACGATCAAGAAGCACAACGCCGCCGTCCACGGCTACCATCACGCAGACGACAAGGCGGCGCACATGCGCCAGGACATGGGCCTGCCGCACCAGCACGTCAAAGACGCCGTGACGCTCAACATGCTCGAGGATCTGCACGAGTTGCACCAGACGGTCACCAAGTAGCAGCACCGCCAAGCGAAAGACGCGCGACTTCATGCCGCGCGTCTTTGTTTTTGTGGCGCACATAAATGTGCGCCGCTACATTACAAGAGTCCGGGTTACACCTCTAAGAAGGCCTTCGCGTGGGCGAGATAGCGCTCGAATGCGGTGCGGTGCAAGTTGTGTCCCTGGTCGTCGAAAGGAACGATCGTGACGTTGGGACCCGCTTGTGCCCGCAAGAACGCGAGGTCTTCTTCGCTCATTACGGATTCTGCCGGGGCGGCCGCCAACATGAGTATGCGCGTCGGGTAGTCGACCAGGGACGGGCGCAGATCCCAGCCGCCCTCGTCCACACGGTTCTCACTTCCGAGCCTCGCGATCGTCTGGGCGCGCATGCGCTTCACGGCATGCAGTTTTCCTTCAACGTCGAGTTCGTGCCAGGACGACAGGCGCTCGCGCAGATCCGCCTCGAGCGCGGCGGGAGACAGGGCAAAATCGCGCTCGACGTCGTCGAGATATTCTTTGCGCCAAATGCCCGCCGGCACGTATAGCATGGGATCGACCGCCACGACGCGCATCGCAAACCGTTCCCTGCCGCCGAGCACGGCCACAGCACCGCCCCACGAATGACCGATGAGGTTCACGGGTTCGCCGATCGCGTTCGCCACCGCACGTAAATCCTCGAGACTTTGCGCCAGCGTCATTGGCCCGGGCACGTCGGACGAGTCGCCGTGGCCGCGCTGATCGTAGGCGAAGACGCGGAAGGATCGTTCGAGTGCCAGCGCGGTCCGCTCCCACGAACGTCGCGAACTGGTGATGCCGTGAACGCAGACCACCGCGGGTCCGGCCGCGCCCCACGATTGCAGGGTGGTGAACGCGCCGTCGTTCAGAGCGACTTTCTGTTCCATCCTCGTCCCGCTTCGAGAGAGCGATAAGCGAGGCCCTGTGCGAATGAGCGGCGATGCCTTTCGGCGACGACGTGTTGTCGGGTCTTAGCGCACGCCCGAAGACGCTCCCCGCGAAATATTTCTACGACGAGCTGGGTTCGCTGTTATTCGAAGCGATCTCGGCGTTACCCGAATACTACCTCACCCGGGCGGAAGCCGAGATTTTTGCGACGCATGCCGATGAGATCGTGGAGCGGGCGGGCTTGGAGCGGCTCGTAGAGCTCGGCGGCGGCAGCGCGACGAAGACGCGCTACCTCATCGAAGCGGCGCTGCGCAAGCGCGCGGCGTTGAGCTACAGCTCGATCGATATCTCTGAAGCCGCTCTCGAGGCTTCCTCGCGGGCGTTGCGATCGGAGTATCCGACGTTGAACGTGCGCGGCTATCGAGGTGAGTATTTCGAAGGATTGCGCCGAATGGCTGCGCAGGAGGGCGAAGTCGGCGGGCGTACGCTCGTGCTCTTCCTCGGCTCGAACATCGGCAACTTCGACCCGCCCGAAGCACGGCGTTTCCTGAAGGCGATTCGCGACGTGTTGCGGCCGGGTGATGCACTGCTGCTCGGCACCGACTTGAAGAAGGACCGAAAAGATCTCGAAGCCGCATACGACGACGAGCTCGGCGTCACAGCCGCCTTCAACGCGAACATCCTCGGCCGCATCAATCGTGAGCTTGGAGGCCACTTCGCGGTGCGCCGGTTCAAGCACCGCGCTTTCTACAACGAGCCGGATGGCCGGGTCGAGATGCACTTGGAGAGCCTCGTCGACCAGACGATCGGCGTCGACGCGCTCTCCGCGCACTTCAGTTTCAAAGCAGGGGAGACGATCCACACGGAATCGTCGTACAAATTCTCCATAGAAGAGGTCGAGCAACTGGCGCGTTTTGCCGGCTTCGAGCTCGAGACGTCATGGTTCGATGCGCAGCGGCGCTTTGCGTGCAATCTCCTGCGCGCCTCCTGATCGAACGTCGCAAAATATAGTGTAGTTCATGCGCGGCGCCAGGTTTGCGAGCGCCGCTCGAGGGCGCGCAAGCCGAAATCGACGGCGTACGCGAGGAGCACCGCGGTCAGAGCGCCCGCGACCGCCTTGGCGGGATAATCATGCTCGATGCCGTCGAGCACGAGCACTCCCAGGCCTCCTGCATTGACCCAGGCGGCGATAGTGGCGATGCCGATAATCGAAACGGTCGCGAGGCGCACCCCGGCGAGGAACACCGGCAATGCCAAAGGGCGCTCGATGCGCCAGAGGATCTGCGCCTCGTTCATGCCCGTGCCTCGCGCGGCCTCGACCACGGCCCGGTCGACGCCCCGCAAAGCGACGACCGTGTTGCGCACGAGGACCATCTGCGCGTAGGCGGCAAGCCCGACGACCGCAGTCCAAAACCCCAAGCCCAGGATGGGGATGAGCAGCGCGAAGAGCGCGATGCTCGGAATCGTGTAGATAACGCTGCCGAGGCCGAGCGCGAGCGGAGCCCAGCGGGCGTAGCGCGCGCACCATATCCCGACCGGTACCGCGAAAAGCAAGGCCAGAGCGAGGGACGTCACCGTGAGGGCGAGATGTTGAAGCAGCAGCTGGCCGATGAGTCCAAGATGACGAGCGGCGTACTCGAGCACGTCGTCAGCTGCCGGCCGCGCGCGCAGCGGCGAGCATGGATGCAAGCGTGAGAGTTCCCAGAGGACGCCCGTCGTCGCCAATCACGGGCAGTCGCAGGGTTCCCGATGCCAGCATGACGGACAGAACCGACCGCAAGTCGTCGTCAAAGCGCACCGCCGCGGGGCTTGCGGGGCCGGAATCTTGCTCGAGCGCGGCATCGCGCACTTTCATCACGCTGAAGCGCCGGACGACGTCGTTCGCATTGACGAGTTCGGCGACGAAACCGTCCGCAGGTTTGGCGAGGATCGCGATAGGGCGGCCGTGCTGCACGACCCGGCCTTCGCGCATGACGACGATCTCATCGGCAAGCCTCAGCGCTTCGTCCACGTCGTGCGTCACGAACAGCACCGTCTTGTGCAAGCGCCCTTGCACCCCGTGCAGCTCGGCTTGCAATCGCGCCCGCTCGATGGCGTCGAGCGCGCCGAACGGCTCGTCCATCAGCAAGATCTGCTGATCGGCTGCGAGCGCTCTCGCGATGCCCACCCGTTGTTGTTGCCCGCCCGAGAGCGCGGCCGGATAACGCGCGCCGAACTCGCGCGCCGGCAGCCGCACGAGCTCCAGCATTTCCGACACCCGTGCCTCGATCTGTGCGGGGGGCCACCTCATGAGCGATGGCACGACAGCGACGTTTTGGGCGACGCTCATGTGCGGGAACAAGCCGATCTGCTGGATGACATAGCCGATGCTCCGACGCAGAGCGGTCGCGTCGCGCGTCGCGATGCCGGCACCGTCGACCTCGACATCGCCGCTGGTCGGATCCACCAGCCGGTTCACCATTTTGAGAAGCGTCGTCTTTCCGCAGCCCGACGGTCCAAGGAGCACGACAAAACTGCCACGCGCGACCTCGAAGCTGACGTCGTCGATGACGCGCTGGCGATCGCCGTAGGCTTTGCTGACGTGGTTGAACCGGACGCCGGGGACGTCGCTCACGACGTGCGGGGGACGAGCCTTATGACGTTCAGAAAATCAGCCGCCACGTCCGCCGGTTCTTCGTGCCCTCCATCCACGCGCCAATTGAGATGCCGCATGGTCCGATCGGTCAGGTGCGGCGCGAGAGGATTGAGCATGCCGGGGATGCGCGGGAAACGCGCCAGCGCGTCGTTGCGCACCACGGGCGCGACTTCGTACGGCGGGAAGAAATGCTTGTCGTCTTCGAGCACGGCTAGGTGATATGCATCGATCTGCCCGTCGGTTCCAAATGCGACGACGACGTCGACTTGACCATCCAAGAGCGCTTTGTATTTCAGGCCGATATCGATGAGCGTGATCGCCGCGAACCGGAAACCGCCGTAAGCCTTTTGCAGGCCGGGCAAGCCATCAGGCCGGTCCGTGAATTCCGGTACGGCGCCAAGACGCAGACGGGGCGCGAGCCGCGCGCAATCGGAGAGGGTCACAAGACCAAAGCGTCGCGACATCGCTTGGGTCGTCGCCAGCGCTTGCGTGTCGTTCATCGGCGCCGGCAGCAACCACGTCAAGTCGTAGCGCTCTCGGTAGAGCCGCTTCACGGTGTCGTAGACCACAAGCCTGTCATGGATCGGTGCACGCTTGAGCTGCGTGAGCAACGCGGTACCGGTGTACTCAGGGTAGCAATCGATCGCCCCCCGCAGGAGCGATGCCATCGCGATGTTCGTGCCGCCGAGATCGAGCTTGCGCGCGACCTGATAGCCGCCATGCTCGAGCAGCTGCGCGTACATCTCGCCGAGCAGCAGCTCCTCCGTGAAGTTCTTCGAACCGATGCCAAGCGCGGCACCTCGATGCGCGCATGCGCTCAAGGTCGCGACGCCGCCGAGCAGGGCGAGCGCTTGGGCTCGCGTCAGCTTAGCGGGCACCGGCGGCATACCCGATACGATGCGCGCTCGCAAGGAAAAGCGCGCTTGCGAGAACTTCGACGCAGAACGCGAGCACAGCCACGCTCACCGCGCCCAACAGCAACTGGCGCATGTCGTTGTTCGCGAGACCATCCAAGATGAACGTGCCCAACCCGCCGGCCCCGATGAACGCGGCGAGCGTCGCCGAGGCGATCACTTCGACCGCGCTTGTCCTCAGGCCGGCGATTACGACGGGCGCCGCGAGCGGAGCCTCGACCCGCGCGAGCAACTGCGCGGGCCGCATGCCCATGCCCAGGGCGGCTTCCCGGATGGGCGCAGCGACGCCGCGCAAGGCGACGTCGGTGTTGATGAGAATCGGCGGAAACGCGAGCAGCGCGAGCGCGACCAGCGCCGGCCAGAAACCAAGTCCCAAGAGCGGGAGCATGAAGGCCAAGACGGCGAGACTGGGCACCACGCGTAGCGCCGTCACGACGCCGACGACCGAGCGCCCCGCTTCGCTGCGCGATGTCCACACCCCGAGCGGCAGACCGACGATCGCAGCCACAGCCAGCGCCGCCGCGCACAAGACGACGTGCTGGCGCACAGCGAGTCCCAGGTCGTTCGCATGTGCGAGCGCGTAGGCCCACGTTTGTGCGAGCAGCATGAGCGCCCGCAATTCTGCGCGCCGCGTGCGGACACCCGCAGATTGAGCCGTGAAGCGGAAGGCCCCGCAGCCTGCTGCGCCAAGTGACGCCGCTATGGAAGTCTACATTCTGCGCCACGGCATGGCGCAGGAGCGCGACGCGAAGAAGTATCCCGACGACCGCCTACGGCCCCTGACCATCGAGGGACTGGAACGGATGCGCGAGATCGTGCGCGGCCTGTTGAAGATCGGCGCCGAGTTTGACGCGATCTACGACAGCGGGTACACGCGCGCGCGTCAGACCGCAGAGGTCGTCACGGATGCCTACCGGATCGACAATCGCGACATCCAGACGAGCCCCGCGCTCGAACCCGATCACGATCCCTCCGAAGTGCTCGAGCTGCTGACGGCGAATCGCTCGAACAAACGGATCCTGCTCGTCGGCCACGAGCCGCATCTTTCAAAGACCGTCGCGTTCCTCATCGGGCTGCGCAGCGGCGGCGCCATCGACTTCAAAAAGGGCGCGGTCTGTCGCATCGACCTCGGCGATCTTAAAAAAGGGGCAGGGACACTCGTGTGGCTGCTGCCGCCAAAAGTCTTGCGGAAGATCCGCTGATCTACGCGCTCCGCTCGCGCGCGCGCTCCAGCTCCTCGCGCACCCGAGCATCCGAGACCTCTCCGAACGAGAAATAGAACCTGCCGACGGCGAAGGGCAGATCGCGCGACGCGACGAGCACGACGAGCTCGTCGCAGTGGGGCCGCAGCAACGCCGCACAGTCGGCGGGAGCGACGGGGACGGCGACCGTGATGAAATTGGCGTTGCGCTTGCGTGCGGCGGCCACCGCGCACAGCATCGTCGCGGAGGTCGCGATCCCATCGTCGACGATGATGACCGGCCGCCCTTGGATCTCCAGCGCAGGTTGATCTCCGCGCAATCGTTGTTCGAGCGCCGCGGCTTGCTCGCGCGCAGCCGCGAACAACGCGGTGACGACGTGCTTCGGCAATCCGGCGGCGTGTTCGGTCGTCACCCCATCGCCGTCAGCGCACACCGCGCCGATCGCCAGCTCCGGTTGCATGGGGTGGCCCACTTTGCGCACCACGATGACGTCGAGCGAAGCGTGAACGGCGCCTGCGACCGCTGCGGCCACGACGACCCCGCCGCGGGCGATACCGAGCACGACGCAGCGATCTCTTGGGTAGAGCGCGCGGGCGAGCATGAGACCGGCCGCGCGCCGGTCGTAAAATGGCAACGCAGGCGTTCCGCTTATGCCTTCCACCGCTTGCTTTCCGGAGAGCGGCGCATCATGCGCCGCCCCTTACGATTGTTCTCGCTCGAAAGTCGATTGAAACGAGCGAACGCCGAACTGCCGGCCGAATTTCTGCTCCACCACGTAGGTCGAGATCGCATTCGCCTGCTCCTCGCCCAAGCCGACGAAGCGCACGCCGTATCTCGTCTGGTAACTCGAGCTGCCGGCATTCGCATACACGACGCGGCCACGCGCATCGACCCGGCGCCCGACGCCTAAGGTCAACGCCAAGCTCACCACATCTCCCGGTTTGAGCTTCACGTGCGTGCGCACGCATGCACCGCCGGCCGAGATGTCTTCGAGCATGGCCTTTTGCTGCAGAGAGCGGGGCGTGTCGAGCTGCAGCGGCTCGCTGATCATCACGCGTGGATGGGCCCGTGGTTGGCGGACGATCCGCACCACAGCCTTACGAAGGGAGAAGAAGAATGGCATGACCCCTCTGTGGACCAACTCGTTGGTAAATTACTGACTTATCCGGACGCCGAGCCGTCCCTCTCATCATCATAAACAAGAGGCGCGTGCTGTGCAAGGAAGCCCTAGGCAGTAGGGGCTTTCAACCCAGGTCGTCTCCGTTTTAGCCGATGCGGCGGGGGATGAGCTCGTTCGGTCTGAGCAGATTGCCGTCCAGCACGAAAGAGCTCGTGTGCAGGGTCCGTGCGGCCCGTTTGTAGCGAGAGACATTGGATGCGACCGCCGCGTACGAAGGCAATGGCGTCCTCGAACTGCGCAATCCGACGACCGTCAGCGTGACCTGACCGTCGCTTCGCGCACCGTTGCCCACGTCGATGAGTGGGAGCTCCCGGCTCACGTGCAAAGCGGCGACCTTGCGTTCGAAATCTCGGATGACCGCATCCGCGATCAGTTCGGCCTTGGCTTCCGAGCACAAGAGGATGAAGTTGACGCCGCCGAGGTGGCCCACGAGGGAATGCGCGCCGTCCAATGCCTTTGCGCTCGCCGCGAGCGTCTCGGCAAGCACGTTGATGATCTCATCGCCGCGGCCGAACCCGAAACGCTCGTTGTAGTGCCGCAAGTGATTGATGTCCACGTGCAGGAGGGCGAACGGTACGGTGCTCGTCGCGCGGCGTTCGATCTCTTGCTGCACGAGCATGCGCCCCGGCAGACCGGTGAGCGGATTGGAATAGCGCGACACCGAGGCTTGGAACTCGGTCATCGTGTGAAGCAGATCGCGCACCGAGACCACGCCGGCATAAGCGCCGTTCTCTAAGACCACGATTTCGTCGTACATC
The DNA here is from genome assembly GCA_021325335.1 of Pseudomonadota bacterium. Classification (GTDB taxonomy): domain Bacteria; phylum Vulcanimicrobiota; class Vulcanimicrobiia; order Eremiobacterales; family Eremiobacteraceae; genus JAJPHJ01. The sequence goes on from JAJPHJ010000084.1 coordinate 14,976, forward strand.
TCCGAGCGGCGCCGGTGCACGACCTTGCGCGCCACGTCGTCGATCGAATCGTTGATGTCCACCGCGAGGTACGCGTCGTCCATGACGAGACGCACCGGGCGTTTGGCATAGATCGAATAGCCGAACTGGTGCGACAAGCGCTCGTAAAGCTTCGTGCGGCTGACCAGACCAAGCGGAACGCCGGCGTCGGTCAAGACCACGCTGTCGAGGTCGGGGTTGCGGTCGAAGATCTCCATGACTTCCATGGTGTATGCGCTCGGCGAGAGCGCGGGCGCGCGGCGCGTCACCGCGCTGACGGTCGTGCGCTTGGGCATGGGCGCGGTGCGGCTGGCCGAGGCGCGCTCGCGGATGAATGCGGCGATCTCGGGCTTCGGTTCGGCAAAGACAGAGGATGGCCGCGCGAGCAGGAACCCTTGGCCGTACTCCACGCCGATCTCGATGAGCGTGGCGAGCTCCTCTACGGTCTCGATGCCCTCTGCCAGCACCTTGGCGTCGATCCGGCGCGCAAAGATGATGATCGCCGAGACGAGCGCGTTCTTCGCGCGGTCGCGGTCGATGTCGCGCACGAGCGCGATATCGAGCTTGATGAAGTGCGGCCGCACTTCCGTGACGGCACGGAGGCTGTTATGGCCCGCGCCGGCATCATCGATCGCGACCTTGAAGCCCTGGCGGTTGTAGTGCTGCAGCGTGCGCTTGAAGAGATCGAAGTCGTCGATGGCCTGCTTCTCGGTGATCTCCAAGACGATGCGGTCCTGGGCCAGCCGGTTTTGGTCGACGACGTCACGCGAGAGCGCCTCGTTGCGCTCCTCGAACACGCGTGGGCTGATGTTGAGGAACAAATAGCAACCGGGCGGGATGCCCGAGGCGTTTGCGATGGCGCGGAATCGACAGATCCGCTCCAGCTGCGCGGCGACGCCCCGCTCGGCCGCCGTCGAGAAAAGCGCGTCTGCGCTTTCTAGGCGGGTACCGATGGGCCCGCGCGAGAGCGCTTCGTAGCCGAGAATGCTTCCGTCGGACAGCGAGACGATGGGTTGGAAGAGCGTGCGTATGCGCCCCTCTTTGAGCAGACGGTCGAAATCGTCGCCGCCCGCTTCGGGAGTCTGGTTGAGCGGTTCGTCGACGACCGCCGTCTGCGGAGGCGAAGGGTCGCTTTGCATCGCTTCCAGTTCGGCGCCTTGAGGCAACGGCGCGGTGTCGCCTGTGACGAAACCTAACAGGCGCCGAAAGCGATAGTTAAAGGTAGGCGAACTCATTGCGGGCCTCATTTTCTCATCGGCTTCCCCTCGGCATATGTGTAGCGCCGGGCCTTCCTCCCGCCGCCCTCCCGAACGCTCCATATGAAGGGCGGACCATCAGAATGCGAAACCCTCGACCGCATGAGCCACGATAAGGCGCGTTTGGAGCGGCCTTTGGTGCGCGACGGGGAGCGCCTCCGGGTTGCCTCGTGGGACGAGGCGCTCGACCGGGCCGCCGCCGGATTTGCCGCAGCCAAACGTATGGGCGGTCCAAACGCCTTCGGGTTGTTCAGCTGCTCCAAGACGACCAACGAGCTGAATTTTCTCTCGCAGAAATTTGCTCGCGTCGTGATGGGGTGCAACAACGTCGACAGCTGCAACCGCACCTGACACGCTCCCAGCGTCGCCGGTCTGGCGGCGGTCTTCGGAGCCGGCGGGGGCACGAACTCGTATCAGGAGGTCGAACAGACCGACCTGATCATCTTATGGGGTTCGAATGCGCGCGAGACGCATCCGATCTTCTTCCATCACGTCCTGCGCGCCGTCCGCAATGGCGCTCGCTTGATCGTGGTGGATCCTCGCCGGACGGCGACCGCCGCCTGGGCCGATACCTGGCTCGGGCTGGACGTCGGCTCCGACATCGCGCTCTCCAACGGGATGGCGCACGAGATCCTCGAGCGCGGGCTCGAGCATCGCGAGTTCATCGAACATGCGACGATCGGTTTTGCAGAGTATCGCGCGTCGCTCGACTCGTACACCCCGCAGGTGGCCACGCGCATGACGGGCGTGCCCGCGAACGTCATCGGGGAGGTGGCGCGCGCGTATGCGCAAGCCGACAAGGCGCTGATCTGCTGGACGCTCGGGATAACCGAGCACCACAACGCGGTCGACAATGTCTTCGCGCTCATCAACCTCGCGCTCTTGACCGGTAAAGTAGGACGGTACGGATGCGGTCTCAACCCGCTGCGCGGGCAGAACAACGTGCAGGGCGGCGGCGACATGGGCGCCATTCCCCACCATCTCCCGGGCTTCCAAGACATCACCGACGACGCGTTGCGCGCGAAATTCGAGCGCGCGTGGGGCGCGTCGATCCCTGCGAAACGTGGCCTGCGGCTGAACGAGATGTTCGAAGCCATCGAGCGCGGCGAGCTGCGCGCGCTCTACGTCATCGGCGAGAATCCGCTCGTCTCCGAAGCGGACCGCAACCGCGCGTCACACCTGTTGGCCAGCGTCGAACACCTCGTCGTCCAAGACATCTTCCTCACGCAGACCGCGGAGCTCGCGGACGTCGTGCTCCCCGCTGCCGCCGGCTGGTGCGAGACCGAGGGCACGGTGACGAGCAGCGAACGCCGGGTCCAGCGCGTGCGCAAGCTGCTCGATCCGCCGGGCGAGGCGCGCGATGACCTCGAGATCGTCTGCGACATCGCCCGCCGTCTGGGCACGGATCTGGGGCGGCCGAGCGCGCAGCAAGTGTGGGATGAGCTCCGGACGCTCAGCCCCATGCATGCCGGCATGTCGTACGCTCGACTTGAAGCGTGTTCGGGATTGCAGTGGCCCTGCTATGACGAACAGCACCCGGGGGAGCTCTTCTTGCACGCGCGCCTGTGGGAAGATCCGGTGCGCGGACCCAAAGCGCCCTTCCACGCGGTCGAGCAGGAAGATCCGGTCGACACGCTCTCCGACGAATATCCCATCCGCCTCACGACGGGCCGGCGGCTCGACTCGTTCAACTCCGGCGTGCAAAGCGGCCTCTATTCCTCACCGCTGCGGCGCGGAGAATCGTTCGACATCGCTCCCGAAGACGCGGAGCGCTACGGTGTGGCCGAAGGGGAACGGGTGCGCGTGAGCTCGCGACGCGGCAGCGTGACGGTCCCGGTGCACGTGGATCCGGGCCTGCGACCGGGGTTGGCGTTCATGACCTTTCACTTCGACGACGTCGCGACCAACGTGCTCACGATCGAAGCGAACGATCCGAAATCGGGCACCGCGGAATTCAAAGCTTCCGCAGTGCGCCTGGAGAAACTCGAAAGCCCGATGCAGGTCTCTTGAGTGGATCTTCATTTCACGGCCGATCGCGCGACGGCCGCCGAACGCGCCGCGGTCGACGCGGTTCTCGGCGCACCGGCCTCGCGTTGGGAAGGCGCACCTCGTGTTGGCCAGGACGATCACGTGGCGGTCGGCGGAGACCAAGCGAGAGCGCAGCGCCATCGCCTGTTGCCGGCGCTGCATGGTCTCAGCGATCGCATCGGATGGATCTCTCCCGGCGCGCTCAACTACGTATGCGAGCGCTTGCGGGTTCCGCCGGCCGATGCTTATGGCGTTGCGAGCTTCTACGCGCTTTTTTCCACGACGCCGCGAGCGCCGCAGATCCTGCACGTGTGCGACGACATCGCCTGCCGGCTGGCGGGTGCGGAAGAACTGTGCGCGCAGCTTGAGCAAAAGCTCGGTCCGCCGCACGAGCCGCTGCCGCAGCAGCAAAGCGCGTGTTGGACGCGCAGCCCGTGCTTGGGGATGTGCGACCGCGCGCCCGCGGCGCTCTTCATCGCCGCCGACCCAGGCGGCTCGCCGCGCGGGGAGCCGCTCGGTGAGGTGGACCGCCCGCGCCTCGAGCAGGCATTGCTGTCCGAGGACCGCCCGCCGGCGCAGCCCGCACGCGCGACCGTGGCCGGCACGCAGCGCACGCTACTGCGCCGCATAGGCAAGATCGACCCCGAGAGCATCGGCGACTATCGAAAAGCCGGCGGGTTTACCGCGCTGCGGCGCGCGATCGAGATCGGACCTGCGGGGATCATCCATGAAGTGGACGTCGCGAAACTCACAGGACGCGGCGGCGCCGCATTTCCCACCGCGCGCAAGTGGGAAGCAGTCGCGCGCGAACCCGCGCGTCCCCACTATCTGATCTGCAACGCGGACGAGTCCGAGCCGGGGACGTTCAAAGACCGGGTCATCATGGAAGAAGATCCCTTCGCCGTGATCGAGGCGATGACGATCGCAGCGATCGCCGGCGGATGCGAGCGCGGCTATCTGTACGTCCGCGGCGAGTACCCCCTCGCAAGCTCACGGCTGCAAAAAGCGATCGACGAGGCCCGCGCCGCCGGAATGCTCGGCGATGGCATCTGCGGTTCGCCGTTGCGTTTCGATATCGAGATGCGCCGCGGCGCCGGAGCGTATATCTGCGGCGAAGAGACAGCGCTGTTCAATTCGATCGAGGGTCTGCGCGGCGAGCCCCGCAACAAACCGCCGTTCCCCGTGCGCAAAGGCCTTTTCGGCAAGCCGACCATCGTGAACAACGTCGAGACGCTTGCGAACGTGATCGAGATCGTGGCCAAGGGCGGCGAAGCCTTCGCTTCGGTCGGCACGCCGGGCTCGACCGGCACGAAGCTCTTCTGCCTGTGCGGCCACATCGCGCGCCCTGGCCTGTACGAGGTCCCCTTGGGCACGATGTTGGCCGAGCTGCTCGCGCTCGCCGGCGGCGTGCGTGGCGGCAAGCGTTTGCAGGCCGTTCTCCTCGGCGGCGCCGCCGGCTCGTTCCTCACGCCCGCAGAGATCGGCGTGCCGCTGTCCTTCGAGGGCGCACGGGCCATCGGCGCCACGCTCGGTTCCGGCGTCGTCATGGTCTTGGACGAAACGGCGGATCTCGGCGGGATCCTCGTGCGCATCGCCGCGTTCTTCCGCGACGAATCGTGCGGCCAATGCGTGCCGTGCCGGGTGGGCACCGTGCGGCAAGAGGAGCTGCTGCACCGCCTGCGGCGCGGGCGTCCGCTTGGTTCCGCGACGCAGGAACGCGATCTCCTCGCACAGATCGGACAGGTCATGCGCGACGCGTCGATCTGCGGCCTCGGGCAAACAGCATCGAGCGCGATCGAGTCGGCGCTCTCCAAGTTCGAGGTGTTCAACCGTGCCTGACGTGACGATCGAGATCGACGGTAAGGCGGTGAGCGTGCCCGAGGGTGCGACCATCCTGGCCGCGTGCCGCGCGGCCGGTATCGACACCCCCACGCTCTGCTATCTCGAAAACCTCACGCCCGTCAACGTGTGTCGCGTCTGCGTGGTGGAGCTGGAAGGCTCGCGCACGCTCGTTCCGTCGTGCTCGCGTCAGGCCGAGAGCGGCATGAAGGTCAAGACGGATTCCGCGCGCGTGCGGACGAGCCGGACGATGGTGCTTGAATTCCTCGCGTCTTCGGTGGACGTATCGCTCGCCGACGACCTGCAACGGCAGATGCGCCGTTACGGCGCGCAGCCGGGCCGGTACGGACCACCTGCGCCGCCTCCCAAAGCCGATCAGCGCGATGCGAGCGTCGCAGGCCATCACGATCCACCGTCCGGCGACGCCGCGCACACCGTCGCGCAACCGGTGAAGCGCGACAACGAGCTGTACGTGCGCGACTACACGAAGTGCATTCTCTGCTACAAATGCGTCGAAGCCTGCGGCAGCGACGCGCAGAACACGTTCGCGATCGCGGTGGCCGGACGCGGCTTCGATGCGCGCATCTCCACGGAACACGCCGTACCGCTGCCGGATTCGGCGTGCGTCTATTGCGGCAACTGCATCGGCGTCTGTCCGACGGGCGCGCTCATGTTCGTCACCGAGCACGATCGGCGCGCGCAGGGGACCTGGGATCCGTCGCGCCAGAACAAAGGCGAGACGATTTGCCCCTATTGCGGCGTGGGCTGCAATTTGGAAGTGTCGACGCAGGACGGGGAGATCGTTAAGGTGATGTCACCGCTCGAAAGCGGCGTGACGAACGGCCATTTGTGCATCAAAGGCCGGTTCGGCTGGCAGTTCGTGGGCAAGAGACGCTAGGGCCGGCTATTTGTTGAAATAGTCTGCGTTGATCTGCGTGAAGTTCTTCCATTCTTCGGGCACTTCGGTTTCATTGTAGATGGCATTCACCGGGCACGCGGCCACGCAGGCGCCGCAGTCGATGCACACGCTGGGATCGATGTAGAGCTGGGGGTCCTCGTCGTTACCCTTGATGCAATCGACCGGGCACACGTCGATGCACGACTTGTCCTTGACGGTGATGCACGGCTGGGTTATAACGTAGGTCATGCAAGCGGCTTCTGGTTGTGGTTGAGCGGACCCTACTATAGCTTGCGCGTGAGGATCGCGGCGCCCGCGATGTCTTGTGCGAAATGTCCAATCATGCACGGGTAGAGCGAACCCGTCGCCAAGAACACGGCAGCGTACAAGCCGCCGCTGATGGTGGCGTTCACGACGCCGGCGCGGCCTTGATAGGCGTGGGCGAACCCAAACGCGAGCGTCGAAGCGATGACGCCGAAGAGCACGTCGCCCGTCAAGCGTGCGACGGCCCAGAGCGCGTAGCCGCGATACAAGAACTCTTCGCAGATGCCGGCGCTGGCGGCCACGATCCAAAACAGCGCCCACTCGGCCCGGGTTTCGGGCACGACGGCTCGCAAGGCGAGCGCATAGTCGGGCGAGAGCGCGCGCGGCGCGCCGCTCAGCATCGCTAAAACGGGCCCGACGAGCGCGATGCCGCCGGCCGCAAGCTGCCATGGCTGATGCGGCGCGACCAATCCGACATCGCGCGCACCGAAACCGTGCAAGCGAAGGGCGTACGCGGCGAGAGCCGTAACTGACCAGAGTATCACGATCGTTCGGCCGTAACGGAAGAGCTTCGCGTTCGGAGACGGCGTCGCCGCACGCAAGCGGCGACCGGCCAGCGCCGAGTTGATCGGCAGCGCCGCGATGAGGATCACAAGGGTGACGAACGTAAAGATGGAGGGGTGGAGCATCACCCGGCGGGTTTTCGCCGCGCGACCGGTTGCCCTGGCGAAGCCGGCAGGGCCGCGATGAACCGGCGCGTGCTCGGCATCCTCTCGCTCGGACATCTCACGGTGGACGTGAGTGCGGGCGGTCTGCCGGCGATTCTGCCGTACCTCAAAGCCGAGTTCGGCTTCTCGTATTTCTGGCTCGCCGCGCTCGTCATGATTTCGGGAGTGACCTCCTCCATCATGCAACCGGTTTTCGGCCTCGCGACGGATCATCTGCGCACGCGATTCTTGCTGCCGCTCGGCGTTGTGTTGTCACTTGCCGCTTTCGGCGGCGTCGGCGCCGCAAGCTCGTATGCGCTCGTCGTGCTCTTCGTCGCGCTCGCTGGTATCGGCTCAGCGATGTATCACCCGGAAGCCTCGAAGTCGGCCCGTACCGTTTCCGGCCGCCTGCCCGCAACCGCGAACTCCGTGTTCGCCGTCGGCGGGAACATCGGGGTCGCGATCGGGCCGCCGCTCGTCATCGGGCTGATCGCGTGGCGCGGCTTGCACGGCACGCTGTTGCTCGCCCTCCCGGCGCTGCTCGTCGCGCTCGTCGTCGCGTCCGTCGTCCCCGCGCTTTCCCGCGCGCACGATCTCCACGAAGCGCAGCTGCGGTCCATGCCGCGCAACCCCTGGCCGAAAGCGATCAACCTGCTCATCGCGGTCACTGCTTTGCGATCGGCCGTCTACGGCGGAGTTCTGACCTTCGTGCCGCTCTACGCCGTGAACGTCTTGCACGAACCGGCCAGCCGAAACGGGATGCTCTTGTTCGTCTTCCTCGCGACAGGCGCCGTGGCCAACCTGCTCGCGGGCCCGCTCGCCGACCGGTTCGGCGCGAAGCAGGTGATGAGCGTGAGCTTGGGCTTTTCCCCGTTCGCGCTGGCGGTGTACCTGTGGTCCTCAGGCCTGCTCGCGCTCGCCGCGCTCGGGTTGACCGGCGCGCTCATCATCGGCACGCTTTCGACGACCGTCATCATGGGCATGGAGTACATGCCCAATAGAGTGGGGCTCGCGTCGGCACTGCTCATCGGGCTCTCGACCGGCCTTGGCGGCTTGTGTGTGGGCGCGCTCGGCAAGGTCGCAGACTCGGTCGGGTTGGGCATCGCGCTTTGGTGCCTTGTCGGCATCGCCGCACTTTCGTACGGCCTCACGTTCGCTTTGCCCGCAGCCGAACGGATCGCACGCCTTCCCGATCCCGCGACGTACCCCGCCGACCTACGGGCACGCTAGACGCGCCGTGGCCGACAAAACCGAACTGTTGCTCATCGACGTCTATTCGCTCGTCTACCGAGCCTTCTTCGCATTGCCGCCGCTCTCGACGTCGAGCGGTCGCCCCGTCAATGCGGCTTACGGCTTCCAGCGCATGCTCAACCGCTTCCTGAGAGAGGAACGGCCCTCGCATGTCGTGGCTTGTTTCGACGCGGGCATTCCGCCCGAGCGCTTGGCCGCGGTGCCCGAATACAAAGCCCAGCGACCCGACACGCCCGACGACCTGCGCCCGCAGTTCGAGCTCGTGCGCCGCATCCTTCAGGGCTATGGCATCCCGATCGTGGAGATCGAAGACGAAGAGGCCGATGATTGTATCGCCACAATCGCGACCCTCGCGCGCGAGCAGCAGCTTGACACGGTCGTCGTCTCGGGCGACCTCGATCTGTTGCAGCTCGTCGATCGGCACTGCACCATCGTCGTCACCAAGCGCGGGATCACCGATCTCGTCCGCTACGACGAAGCGGCGGTACGCGAGCGCTACGGACTCTCACCCGAACAGCTGCCGGACTACCGCGGACTAAAAGGGGATCCGTCGGACAACCTTCCGGGAGTCCCCGGCATCGGCGAGAAAACCGCCACGAAGCTCATCGCGGAGTTCGGCTCGCTCGACGCGCTACTCGCCAACCTCGACGCCGTCACGCCCAAACGCATCGCGGAGCTGCTGCGCACGCATGCCGACAAGGCGCGCGCATGCCGCGCCGTCTCGACAGCCAAGCGCGACCTCGCCATCGCCCCCGATTGGGAGGGCTGGCGCTACCAGGCGCCGAGCCCTGAGAAGCTCGCCACGCTCTTCAACGAGCTTGAATTCAAATCGTTGCTCTCGCAAGTCGCGCCGGCGCTCGCGAGCATGGGCGAATCGACGCAGGCTGATGGGGCTGAGGCGCCGGCTCCTTTCGAGCCGGGCACGTACGCGCTCATCGAGGATGCCGCCGCTGCCGTGCGCGCGATCGAGTCAGCGCGCGCGGCCCCGCGCGCGGCGGCGCTGCTCGTGCCGGCGCTCGCTTCGTGGCGCACGCAGACGCCGGCCGCGCTCGCGCTCTCGTGGGCCGAGCGAGCTGCAGTGCTCATACCGGCAAGCGTGCTCGCCGACGCGACCGTCCGCGAGCGGCTCGCGTCGTTTCTGGGCTCGACCACGCCCTCGAAGATCGTCTACGATCTGAAGAACTTGAGCGGTTGGGCTGCGCGCATGGGCGCGTCCGTCGAAGGCGTGGTCCTCGACGCGATGCTCGCCACGGCTGTCGCGGATCCGGCCCGCGGAGAACCGACCCTCGAACAGGCGCTCACCGGAACGCCCGGTGCGGGCGGCGCCCTGGAAGAGCGCGCCAAAGCCGCGACGCTGTTCGAAGCCGGGGCCGAGGTGAAAGCGGAGTGGTCGCAAGGCGCGGACGCGCTCCTGCGCGCAGCCGACGCGCGCCTCGCCTCGCTCAAACGCGATGGCCTCGAACGAGTGCTCTTCGAGATCGAGCAGCCGCTCGCACCGGTGCTCGCGAAGATGGAGTCGGTCGGCTTTCGGATCGACCGTGACGAGCTCGAGCGCATTCGCGACTCGCTCGCACGCCACATCGACGAGACGACGCGCGAGATCTATCGCTTAGCCGGCACCGAGTTCAACATCAATTCGCCGAAAGCGCTCGGCGCCGTGCTCTTCGAGCAGTTGGGGCTGCCCGGCAAGAAGACAAAAAGCGGCTACGCGACCGGCGCGGAAGTGCTCACCCCGCTCGCGCAAGAACACGAGATCGCAGCTCGGCTCTTGCAATTCCGCGAGGCGAGCAAACTCAAATCGACCTACGTCGATGCCTTGCCCGCGCTCATCGATCCCGCCACGGGCCTGCTGCACAGCACCTTCCATCAGATCGGCGCCGCGACCGGGCGCCTGTCGAGCTCGGATCCAAACCTGCAGAACATCCCCGTGCGCTCGACGATCGGACGCGAGATCCGGCGGACCTTTCTGCCGGCGACGAGCGGCAACGTCTTGCTCGCTGCCGACTACTCGCAGATCGAGCTGCGCATCCTCGCACATCTCTCGCAAGACGAGAACTTCATCGAGGCGTTTCGCCGCGGGGACGACATCCACGCCTTCACCGCGCGCGCGGTCTTCGGCATTCCGGAGGGTGAGCCGATTTCGCGCGAGCTGCGCCGGCGCGCCAAGGCGGTCAACTTCGGCATCCTCTACGGCATCAGCGATTTCGGACTTGCGCAAAGCGCGGGCATGAGCCGCGAAGAGGCCAAACAGTTCATCGCCGGCTACCTCGCGCGCTTTCCCAAGATCAAAGGCTACATCGACGATACGCTCGAGAAAGCCCGAGCGACCGGATACGTCTCGACGTTGTGGGGGCGCCGTCGTTATCTGCCAGACTTGCGCTCGCGGGTGTATCCGATGCGCGCGGCCGCCGAACGCATGGCCATCAACGCGCCGGCGCAAGGCAGCGCGGCCGATCTCATCAAGCTCGCGATGATCGCGGTCGACCGGCTCTTCGCGCGCGAGCGGATCCGCGCGCGCCTTGCCTTGCAGGTTCACGACGAGCTCATCTTCGACGTGCCCGAAGACGAAGCGTCGCGCGTCGGCGCGCTCGTGCGCGACGCGATGGAACACGCGATGGCGCTGGACGTGCCGATCGTCGTGGATTTCAAGGTCGGCCCAAATTGGGAACAGGTAGAGGCGGTCGACGAGCGCTGATGCCAGAACTGCCCGAAGTCGAGACGATCGTGCGCGATCTCTCTCCGCTCGTCAGCGGGCGGACCATCGCGCGCGTGCGCACGACTGGAAAGCCTCCGGTCTTCGATCGGTCGACGCTCTCGCCCCGGCTGCTCGCCGGAAAGACGATCGAGCGGGTGTGGCGCGCTGGCAAATTTCTCGTGTTCGATCTGGGCGCGGATCTCCATCTCACCGTCCACTTGCGGATGACCGGCAACCTGCTCTTCGCGCGGGCCGCGCGCGCGGCCGAGCGCACGCGCGCGGTCGTCGAGTTCACTGACGGTGCGCGCCTGGTCTTCGCCGACGTGCGCAAGTTCGGCAGGATGCGCCTCCTCCGCGGCGATCCGGTCCAAGTGCTTGGGCTCGGCGTCGACCCGCTCGTGCTTGACGACGCGCGCTTGCGCGAACTGGTCCGGGCCAAAACCACGCGGGTGAAGACCTTCCTGCTCGACCAGCGCCGCCTAGCCGGCGTCGGCAACATCTACGCGTGCGAAGCCCTGTACCAGGCCGGCATCCGTCCCGGCGCGCGTGTCGGAAAACTCACTCGCGCGCAACGGGGTCGGCTCTTGCGTTCCCTGCAACGCGTCTTGCGCAAAGCCATACGTCATCGCGGTTCGAGCGTGGACGACTACCGCGACGCGGAGGGAAAGGAAGGCGAATTTCAGAAGCAGTTGCTCGTCTATGGTCGTGCCGGCTTACCATGCCGGCGCTGCGGCACGCCAATCCGGCGCGTCGTGCTGGCCCAGCGGGGAACGTTCTACTGCCCCGTCTGTCAACGCTAGCCGGGCGCCCGCGTCAAGCACTCCATAAGCAAATCGCAAGTAAAGGTGATGCTCTTTTCATGTCCGATACCCACGTTCTCGAGCCCCAAGGCTCTGTCGATGACCAGTTCGAGGCTATCCAAAAACTCTACGAAGAAAGTCTGAAAACCCTCGACGAGGGTCAGGTGCTCACCGGCACGATCGTCGCCAAGTCGAACGACGAGCTGCTCGTCGACATCGGCGGCAAGTCCGAAGGCGTCGTCACCGGGCGCGAACTTTCGCCAGGCATCGAGATCTCGCAGCTCCGCGTCGGCGATACCCTGGAAGTCCTCGTCTATCGCATCGACAGCGACGGCGACGGCACGATGTATCTCTCCGAGAAGCGCGCGCGAGCGCTCAAGACCTGGGAGAAAGTCCTCGAAGCCCACGACCGCAACGAAGCGATCAACGCGACTGTCACCCAAGTGGTCAAAGGCGGCGTGCTCGTGGATCTCGGGATGCGCGGCTTCGTGCCAGCATCGCAAATCCGGCGCCAGCCCATCGGCAACCTCGATGAGATGGTCGGCAAGCAGCTGCGCCTCAAGGTCATCGATCTCGACCACAAGCGCCGCCGCGTCGTGCTCTCGCAGCGCGTCGTGCTCGACGAGGAGCTCAATCAGAAGAAGCAAGAGTTGCTTTCCACGCTGCAGCCCGGCCAGATCCGCGAAGGCACGGTCGTGCGGCTGGCCGACTTCGGCGCGTTCGTCGATCTCGGCGGTGTGGACGGCCTCATCCACAACACCGAGCTTTCGTGGGGCCGCATCAAGCATCCGAGCGAGGTCGTCAAGGTCGGCGACCAAGTCCAAGTCGAGATCATGAAGTTCGACCCTGAGGCGCGCAAAGTGAGCCTCTCGCTCAAGCACTCGCTCGACGACCCGTGGAAAGCGGTTCCCGACGCGCTGCACGAGGGCGACGTCGTGACCGCGACGGTGAGCAAAGCGACGGCGAACTACTTGTTGGTCGAGCTCATGGCAGGCGTCACGGGTATGGTGCCCAAGTCGGAGTTCGACGCGTCCGCTGCGCCCGAAGCGGGGGCCGCGGTTCCCGTCAAGATCCTCTCGATCAACGTGGCGTCGCGGCGTATCACCGCGAGCATCAACGCGGTAAATCCGCCGGCCCAGACCGAGGCCGAGACCGAGGCCGAAGCCGAAGCCACCCCGGCCGCCCCCGTCGAGTCATAGACCGTCCCTTGCAATGCGCGCGGAGCGGCGGACCTTTGGGTCCGCCGCGTTCGTTCATTTGTTGATATGATCGTCGGCCTCACGGGCGGCATCGGCTCAGGCAAGACCACCGTCGCGGCTCTCTTGGCTCAAAAGGGTGCGGTCGTCATCGACACGGACGTGATCGCGCGTGAAATCGTCGCCCCGGGACCGTTGCTCGAGGCGCTGCAGGCGGAGTTCGGGCCGTCCGTGATCGGTCCCGATGGCCGTCTCGATCGCCCCGTCCTCGCTCGGCTCATCTTCAGCGACGAGGCCCAGCGTGCCAAGCTCAACGCGCTCACCCACCCTGCCATTTTGAAGCGCGTGCTTAGCGAGATCGGCGCGGCGCCGGCCGGCGCGATCGTGGTCGTGGTCGTGCCGCTGCTGTTCGAATCCCGTTTCGAGGTCAATTGCGATCGGGTGGTGGCGGTCGTCGCCGCACCCGAACTGCGTCGTCAGCGCATCGCAGAACGCGATGGGCTCACCGGAACCGAGATCGAAGCACGCATGCGGGCGCAGCTGCCGGAATCGGAATTCGAGCAACGCGCAGATATCATCGTGCGCAACGACGGCAACCTCACCGCGCTCGGGCGCGAAGTGGACAAGGCGTGGGAGAAGATCAACGATCCGGAAGGTCAGGGGCCTCGTCCAGCAACTGCGAGACCGTGACGAAGCGATAGCCCCGGGCGCGGAGCCCATCGATGATGGTGGGCAGCGCCTCGATCGTGCGATACTCCCCGCTGTGGAGCAAGATGATGCCGCCCGGGCTCGCCGTGGCGAGGACGCGATGGACGATGAGCGAGGGCGGGATGTCTTTGACGTCGTTCGCGCTGTCGCTCCAGAAAATCGTCCGGTAGCCGAGAGCCCGGGCGATGACGACCACGTGCAGGTTGAAGCGCCCGTGCGGCGGCCGGAACAGCGAGACCGGCTCTCCCCCGAGGCGGCGCAGCAGCGAACCATCAAGCGCGATCTGCCGTTGGATCTCCCGGTCGCTGAGTTTGGTGAGCGCGATGTGGTTGAACGTGTGGTTGCCAAGCTCGTCGCCATCGGCCACGATGCGCATGACGAGCTCGGGAAACGATTGTGCCGAGCGCCCCACGACGAAGAAGGTCGCGTGCACGTTCGAGCGGTCCAAGACGTGCAGCAGGAGCGGTGTGTAAAAGGGATACGGTCCATCATCGAAGGTGAGGGCAATGTCCTTGCGCAGCGTGTGGACGCGCCAGACCTCGTCGTACGGTCCGTAGGCCGAGGCGCCGGCCGGCGGAGCTTCATCTTCATCTGTTGGACCGCGATGCGCAGCGGTCACCGCCGGCTGGCCCGGTTGCGGTCGCGGTGGCAATTGCGGGGCGAACGCCGCAGACGTGAGCGTGAGGCACAGCGCGAGCGCCAGCACGAGCTTCATCGCGGCACTTGCGGCGCGACCCAGACGGGCCCGAAGGATTGGAGGAATGCGTCGTCACCGAGGCTCGCGTCCGTGCGGACGCGATCGTAGGTCTCGCGATCGGCGGACACCGAGAACACCGTGCTTTCCACTTCGGTGGCCTGCGAGGTCGCTACCGGAATCGTCGCCCAGACGTCGAGCATCTGCACCTCGGGAAAGCCGTCGAACGTGGTGCGGATGAGCGCTGCGGCTTCGCGATCGAGCTCCGCTTCGGAGAGGTCCTCGGGCTCGTGCGGCACGCGCGCCGAAAAACGGATGCCCGCAGACTCGTAGCCCGAAGCATCGAAGACGTAGACCTTGAGCACGTTGTGGCGGGGTAGCGCCTTGTAGGTGGCTTCGAACAGCCGGTTTTCAAGCGGCGGCGTGACGCCTTCGACCCATGGATCGGCCATGGCATGCCCCGGTCCCAGGCGATGAAACGACGCGTCCGATGCGGCGCGCGGGGCCGCGGACGCGGATGCGGCGACAGTCAAAAAAAAGGCAGCGGTGCAGGCTGCGACGGTCACGCTTCTCATGACGCCCTAGAAACGTAAAACACCGACGTTTCGTTCACGCTCCTCGGCTGCAATTATACCGCGCAAAAGCCTTCGGTCAAGCACTTTGCGGCGATCACAGGTCTCGCCCGCGACGCAGCACGCGGCCGGAACGGGCAGAGGTCGCGCTGCCGTTCTTGAGCGCGGCCGCGCCGTTGACGAAGACGTGGTTCATCCCCTCGGCGTAGCAAAACGGTTGCGCGTAGGTGGCGGTGTCGGCGAATCGTGCCTGATCGAAGATGACGACGTCGGCGAAATACCCCTCGGCCAGGATGCCGCGCTCGCGCAGTCCGAGCCGGCGAGCGGGAAGCGAGGTTGCGCGCCGGACCGCTTCAGGAAGCGAAAGCAGTCCGCCGTCGCGCACGTAACGCTTGAAGACGCGTGGAAACGTTCCGAAAGCGCGTGGGTGCGGTTTGCCCCGAGCGGTGATGCCATGGGTCGCGCGCACGCTGGCGTCGCTGCCGATCGTGGTGCCTGCGTAGGAGAGCACGGTCCGCACGTCCTCCTCGCACATGGTGAAATAGATGGCGGCGACGTCGAGCTGCTCGTCGACGAGCAGGCGGAGCGCTGTTGCGGCCGGGGCACGGTTCGTCGCACGAGCGATCTCGGCGATGCTCATCCCCTCGAAGACGCAGTTTTTTGCCGAGCCGGCCGAGGCGACGAAGATCTCGCTCCATTGACCGCCGTAGTCGAGCTCGACGCGCGCTGCGACCAAGGCCGCATAGGCAGGATCGGCGAGCGCCGCCGCGATCGCGGCGCGCGAACCGACGCGCACGTCGTCTGGAAGGATGACGTCGAGCCCAGTGGAGGATGCTTTGTAAGGGTACTGATCGACGAGGACGTCGAGACCCGAAGCGCGCGCCCGCTCCACTCGCTCGAGCGAATCATGCACTTTTCCCCAATTGCGCCGCCGCGACGCCTTGTGATGCGAGAGCTGCACGGCGATGTGCGCGCGCGAGCCGACCTCGAGCGCCTCTTCGACCGACTCCACGAGACGGTCTCCCTCGTTGCGGATGTGCGAGGCATAGAGCGGGCTTCGCGCGGCCACCGCCGCCTCTGAGAGCGCTACGAGTTCGTCGGTGTCGGCAAAACTGCCGGGCGGATAGATGAGTCCCGACGAGACGCCGGTCGCGCCCTGTTCGCAAGCCGCGCGGACGAGCCGCTGCGCGCCGGCGAGCACCTCGCCTCGCAGCGGCTGCGGCGTGACTGCGCCAAGCGCATTGCGAACGGTGCCCAGCCCGACGAGACAGCAGAAGTTCAAAGCCGGTCGGGCTCGTTCGACCGCGCGAAAAAAACCGTCGAAGTCGGTCCAGGTGGTTTCGATGCCGTAGCGGCGCATGAGCTCGTCGCGCCGTTCGGCGAGCGCCGCGCCTGCGAGCGGGGCCGGCGACGATCCACAGTTGCCGCCGACTTCAGTCGTGATGCCTTGGCTGATCTTGCTGTCCGCGCTGGGCAGCGCGAGCAACGCTCCGTCTGAATGTCCATGGATGTCGATGAAGCCGGGAGCGACGACGAGCCCGCGGCAATCAAAACGCGCCACCGCATCGAGCTCGTTGCAATCTCCGATGCGCGCGATGCGATCGTTCGCAAGCGCGATATCAGTGACGAACGCGCGCGCGCCCGTACCGTCACAGATATGGCCGCCTTCGAGCACCACGTCGAGCATTGCGATTCCTCTTTGTCGGCCGTGCAGCCATGCCTGTATGGGAACGTCCGTGTGCGTTTGCAATGGTGGTGAGCGGGTAAAAGCCACAAGATACGACCCACGCCCACCGCTATGGAGGTCCCGCAATGGCCCTGAACCATGATGGAACACAGATGACGGTCAGAGAAGCCGGAAAAAAAGGCGGCGACGTCGTGAAGACCAAGTACGGCCCCGAGTTCTTCGCCCAGATCGGCCGCAAGGGCGGAGAAACCACGAAGCGCCGGCACGGATCCGGCTTCTATGAGACGATCGGCCAAAAGGGCGGTCAGCGCGCGAAAGCAACGAGTGGAGAGCGCTCGGCGGTATGATGGCCAAAAAGCGTGGCAACGACGCCGGTCGAGACATGACCGTGCGCGAGGCCGGCAAGCGCGGCGGCGACGCTGTGAGGGCGAAATACGGACCCACCTTCTACGAAGAGATCGGTCGCAAGGGCGGCAAGTCGACGAAGCAGCGTCACGGCCCGCAGTTCTTCGAAAGCATCGGCCAGAAAGGCGGCAATGCCGTCAAGGATAAGTACGGCCAGACGTTCTACGAAGAGATCGGTCACAAAGGGGGCCAAAAAGTGAAGCAGCTCATCGAAGAAGCGAAGCGCGCGACGCGCTGATGGCGGCGGCCCAAACCACTCTCGACTCCTCTTCTTTCCGCTCGATCGACCCCCAGGACATGCTGGGGGCGATCCTGGGCTTGCCCGAGCAGGTCGACGATGCCAAACGGATCGCTCTCGGCGTTTCTTTCGAATCGCTGACCGGCAAGAAGTTCTCTTCGCTCGTCATCGCCGGCATGGGTGGATCGGCGATCGGCGGCGATTTTCTGCGAGCGCTATACGAACCAACGCTACGGGTTCCCGTCACCGTGATCCGCGACTATCAACTGCCCGGCTATGTCGACGAAAGCACGTTGGTCTTCGCGGCGAGCAACTCAGGCAAGACCGAAGAGACGCTCGCCTGCTACGAGCAGGCCAAGCGCGCGAAGTGCAGCCTCGTCGCGTTCACGACCGGCGGCAATCTGAAAGAGGACGCACTCGCTGACGGCAACATCGCCGTCACCTTTCCAGGCGGTCTCCAGCCGCGAGCGGCGCTCGGCTATTCGTTCGTGCCGCTCATCGTCGCAAGCGCGCGTCTGGGATTGTTGCCCGACGTTCTCCTCGACGAGATCGATGAGGCGTCGGCGGTGCTGCGCTTGGTCCGCAACGAATGCAACGCCGAAGTTCCTGAGGCGCACAACCTCGCGAAACAGCTTGCACGGAGCTTCCTTGGGAAGATTCCGGTCGTCTACGGTTCGCAAGGGGAGCGCGGTGTCGTGGCCTACCGCTGGAAGACGCAGATCAATGAGAACGCCAAAGCCTACGCGGTTTCAAACGTGTTCCCCGAGCTCAACCACAACGAGACCGTGGGCTGGAGCGGCACGCACGGACAGGGCGATCCGGAGCGCGGGCTCGTCGTCACGTTCCTGCGCGACGACCGCGAGCCGGCGCAGATCGCCAAGCGAGTGGATCTGACGAAGCAGATCATCAGTCGCCAGAACGTTTCGATGCGGGACGTATGGGCTCGCGGTGAAAGTGCCCTTTCGCGCATGCTGTCTCTGGTGTACGTCGGGGACTTCGCTTCGTATTACCTCGCCATCGCCTATGGGGAAGACCCGACCCCCGTACGGGTCATCGACTGGCTCAAGGCCGAGCTGGCGAAATAGGGCGCGAATGAATTCGCGCCCCCTACATGCCACGAGATAGGGCGCGAATGAATTCGCGCCCCCTACATGCCACGAGATAGGGCGCGAATGAATTCGCGCCCCC